>CAZHEZ010000282.1:0-7130 GCA_964531315.1 uncultured Candidatus Obscuribacterales bacterium
TTATGAGATTTTTGGAAAACGCAGTGTTGCGCGTAATTTCGTTTGGTTGGCTGGACGATAGAATGATGAATCCGTTGCCCAGGACAACCTTTTCCAGGTCGACATTGAATTGCGCTTTGACGGGCTCGAGAGACTTCGCGCCTTCAGTCAATTGGGCGGCGCCGCTGTATGCTGCTTGCAAGACGAGAACAATCCGATCGGAATGAACGCTCTGTTTTAGAGTACTCATCAGCGATTGCATCGAGATGCAGGTGCCATAGATGTTGTCGAGTGCGCAGTCGTAGGAGCATAGATAAGTATTGCCGTCAGTGGTTGGAAAACTGCTTGTGGCAATGTACACAACAACTAGATCATCGGGACCAGCTCCATTGCCGAGAAAACTCGGACCGAGCGCGGTCATGATGTTCGGCTTCTGCGCATCCGAATCGAGAAGCAATTTCACGTGACTGGCGTCGAAGCGACCGCCGTGCGGGTCGATCAAATATTGATAGAACTCCTTAGCAGATTGCGCCATGTCGCCTTCGTGCGGGGGCGTGAGACGTCCTTCTTTAAACTTCGATGTGCCAATGACAACTGCCCATTTCTGCTTGACCAATCTGTTGGTGCCGCGCGCAGTCGGATTCAAGTCCTGGACTTTTGTGAATTCAACGCCTTGCAATTTTGCTGGTGACGTTGATGATCCTGGCGCCGTTGAATTAGATGTATCGCCGGACGACTGACTCCATGCTGGTGTGCATACTGCGGTCGCAATCAGCATACAGCTCATCACACTGGGGAGCACCAAAAATCTATTACGCCCAATTCGATGTTTCAACATGAACCTCAATTACCTTCCGTGGAAGAGTTGAATACTGGCAGACACCATTTCTCCGGTCGTCGAAGTCAGGCGAACCAAGCTGCTTCCGCTAGGACTGGAAATCTGAGAGATCGGTGAAAAGTCGTCTGGGAGCATGACCGGCATCGGATCATCCCAGGACAATTTCATACGTGTCGAACATATCTCTTTTGAGCCTTCATGTGTCGGCGTGGCAAAGCAGGTCAAATTACCGCTGCGAATCATTTCCTCTGTGACGTCGAATTTCTCTGGAGCGAATACAAGCCCCAATCGTTCGGTGCCGGGATTGCCGTCGAATTGCATCCAGTCTTGCGCTGGAATCGCATAGTCCTTACCCGCCTTCAAATGATTTTCAGTGCCATAGACTTTATTCGGAAACAACAAATCGCTTTTGCCGGTTGTCCCCGCTTTCATAACTAAATACGCATATCCATCTGTCTCTGGAATCAAGTGGAAGCGAATTGCGTCGCCAGTTTTGAATTCAGTTTGATTGTTGCAGCGGAAGACTTTGCCACTTCTATTCAACTCAATCCAATAACTGATTTTGGGACGACTGCTGGTTGCAATGCGATTTTTGAATTCTGTAGCCGGAGGCGGCGACGGAATCGATGCGGCAATTGAAGTGGAATTCGACGTGGCACCCGATGACGAACTTGCTGTAGGATAAAACACGGGATTGTTCTCAACTGGGATGGCGACGGTATTCGATGCCACCACTGGCAGTTTGTCTTTGATACCGGCTATTGCAGGATCGAGCTTCGCGACGTTGCTATCGAGCCAGGACAGTACAAATTTGATGTCCTCGGGATTGAATTGCCCTTCTTCGAATATCAGGTGCTCAGAGTTTTTGCTCAATACCATCTGTCGATTTAAAGTAGCCAGTCTTTCGAACAATTTCCATGTTCCAGCTGGGCGGATAAGTTTGTCGTTGCTTCCTTGAATAAAGAGCACCGGTGTGTCCTTTACCATTGCTGCCGCATCGAGATTGCCGGACATGAAGTTTTCGAGCTGGACAAATTCTTTGGGAGAAAAACTTGTGCGCATCAGCGGGTCTGTTTTCCACACATTGCGCAGCTCTTCTTTCTCCGAGATTTTGTTGACTGCGGCCATTGCCGAGTCTGTCATCTGCTTGTTGAAGCCGCCCAACATTGTTTGTAGACCGGCTTTGACACCAACTTTATTTCCATCGTCCAAACTAAAGTGATCCTTTGCCGGCACCGACGAAATCAGCCCTGCGACGAGTTCGGGATAGAGTGCAGCTGTTCTAAGCGCGATGGCGCCGCCCATTGATTCGCCCAAAATGATCACAGGCAAATCGGCGTGTTTCTTGTGGATGCGCTGGAGCGCCACCTTGATGTCGGCTAGGCTTCCGTCAAAGTCGAGTTCGGTCTTGCCGGCAATTTCTTTGCGCTCGCCAAATCCACGCATGTCCAACGCGTAGGTGGCGATGCCGTCTTTAGCCATCTCTTTGCCGAAGGCAGTGTAAGAGCCCTTGTGCATACTGAATCCGTGGATGCACAGCATCGCCAGACGCGGCTTCACGCCATCCGGCGGCAACCATTCAAGCAGCGGCGCCATTATGGCCGGACAGCTCGGGAGGTGAACCTGTTTGGCTCCCTCCACGTCCATAGGGACGGCGTTTGCCACCTTTCTGGCTTCGCTGGCTATCGATGCTGGCGCCGAACATGCAAAACTGACCGCTATGAGCGTTGCGAGCGCTGAATCTTTGGTGATTTTTGGAATGTGCACAGCTAATACCTACCAACCCGGTCGGGAAAGTTGAGCGATTGTGGTACTTGACTTCTCGGTCCAATACCTTGAAACGTCGAGTGTATCAGCCGTTAGCTACTTGGACCTTAACTACTTGCCATGCAGGAGCTGGATGCTGGCGGACACCATTCCGCCGGTCATAGACATAAGTCGAACCAAACTGCTCTCGGCAGCATTAGCCACCTGCGAAACCGGCGAAAAATCTTCCGGAATCATTACTGGCATTGGGTCATCCCAGGACAGTTTCATGCGCGTCGGGCAGAGGTCTTTTGAACCATCATCGGAGGGGGACACGAAGCACGTCAATTCGCCGCTGCGAACCTTTTCTGCCGTGACGTCAACCTTATCCTGCCCGAAGACGAGACCCAGTTGTTCCGTGCCTGGATGTGCGTCAAATTGCATCCAGCCGACAGCCGGAATGGGGTAGTCCTGCCCTTTCTTTAGATAATTCTGAGTCCCGTAAGTGGCATTCGGAAAGAGCACATCGCTTTTGCCGGTCGTGCTGGCTTTCATGACGAGATAAGCGTAGCCGTCGCTTTCCGGAATCAAATGAAAGCGAATCGCATCGCCGGTTTTGAATTCCATTTTATTGTTGCAACGGAATATCTTGCCTTTTCTGTTTAGCTCTATCCAATAACTGATTTTGGGTCGGCTCTTTGTCTCAATGCGATTTTTGAATTCGGTTGCTTCAGGCGCCGGAACAGCCGCGATCGCTGCCGCGATCTTGGTTTCAGTTGCAGGTCCGCTTTCAGATGCAGTCGCTGTCCCTTCCCCGGAATCGCTGGCGCCGCCGTCTCCTGTGCCCGAATATTCTTCCTTCGATGCCACCACAGGCAGTTTATCTTGGCAGTCGGCAATCGTTGCATCCAACGAGGCGATGTTTCTGTCGATCCAGGTCAAGACAAAGTGCAAGTCGTCGGTTCTGAATTGCCCTTCTTCGAAAATCAGGTGCTCGGAATTCTTACTCAAGACCATTTGCCGATTCGACGTACCAAGCCTTTCGAAAAGCTTCCAAGTTCCAGCTGGACGAATCAACTTATCATTGGTCCCTTGTATAAAGAGAACCGGCGTGTCCTTCACCATCGGAGCTGCCTCCAGATTGTGGGACATAAAACCGTCCAGTTGCAAAAACTCCTTTGGCGAAAAGTTATTGCGCATCAGTGGGTCTGTTTTCCACTCACTGCGTAATTCTTCCTTGTCTGAAATCTTGCTCACAGCAGCCGCTGCCACATTGGTCATCGGTTTTCTAAAACCACCAAATATGGTTTGAAGCCCAGCTTTGAGTCCAGCGTTTCTTTCACCTTCATTCAGACCAAAACGGTCACGTGCCGGAACCGACGAGATCAGCCCTGAGATGAGCTGCGGATAGAGCGCTGTTGCTCTTAACGCTACCGCGCCGCCCATCGACTCGCCCAAAATGACCACAGGCAAACCAGGATGGTTTTTGTGAATTTGTTCGAGCACCGCTTTGATGTCGACCAGACAACCGTCGAAGTCGAGTTCTGTGTGCTCTGTGGTCGGCTTCAGCTCGCCAAAACCACGCATGTCCATAGCGTAAGTGGCGATGCCGTCCTTCGCCATCTCCTTGCCGAAAGCGGTATAGCAGCCTTTGTGCAAGCTAAACCCGTGAATACACAGCAGAGCAGCGCGCGTCTGGACCCCATCTGGTGGCAGCCATGAGATGCAGGGAGCGGTTTTAGGTACTGCTTTCGGGAAGTTAATTTGTTTGGAGCCGGGCTCTTCGCTGGCGTCTTCGGCTTTTGCGGCCGGGACCAAACCAATAGAACTAACCGCAAACAAGGCTGCGAGTGCGGAGTTCATAATGCCTTTACAGGTATGCATGGCTGATCCTTTGCCGGCCCTAGATTTTAGCACTTAATAACAGATTCGCGTCTTTTCTAGCGCCTTGCATTTCCCAACTATCGGTTTTGCCTGCGCGCTTCTTCCGGAGCTGCCATCGTATGTGGTGGCGTAAAGAAAAAACGCATTTCGGACTGGCGAATTTGCAGCGGATTGATTACCCCTGTATCTCATGAAGCACTGTGACCACATTCGGACCTCATGTGAGGTATGGCATACCTAACAACTCCTCGGTTATATTACGTTAACAGCCTTTTCACGACCTTTTGGGCACGAAGATGACCCTGTAACACTCTTAGTCGATTGGCACATCTAAAATGCATGTTTGAACATAAATTGACCCTTGAAGAGTGCAGCAAAATCAGTGCAGATCAGCTTGTCTGTGTTATGTTCTGACAATGAGTCGAGACTGGAAATATTTGCTATCCAATCCCGGTCCGGACGGACACATCGTTCAGTTATACAACGACGACGATTTCTACTGCGAAGCAATCAGTCATTTTGCCGCGGAAGGGTTGGTACGCGGAGAGTCGGTCATTTTAGTGGCTACCCCTGCCAATTGGGTCAATATAGCAAGGCAGCTGGAAGGCAAAGGTTTTAACAGCAGCGAACTCTTTGACAAAGGTCAGCTTACTTTACTAGATGCCAATGATACCCTTCCGAAATTTATGAAAGGCGGCATGCCTGATGGAACAATATTTAAACCAATAGCCGCCGACACCATACAAAAAGCACGGTGTGGAGGTAAGTTTCCACGTGTGCGATGGTGGGGAGAGATGGTTAACGTCCTTTACGTTGAGGGCAGAGAAAAAGCATCTCACCAACTTGAGCAGTTTTTTGATGAAGTTGCCCATGAGCAAACCGTCGCCATCTTCTGCTCATTTCTTATGGATCAGTATGACCCGCGCATTTACGATGAGACCTTCAATAATGTCTGTCTCACTCACAGCCATGTAATTCCAATGAGGAACTACGACGCACATAGACATGCTGTTAATGCTGCAATCACCGATATCATTGGTCCGATTGAAGGCAAACAATTGCGTTCGCTCGTTAACTGGAGCGGTAAGGATACATCGGGAATGCCGCCGTCACAGGCGATGCTTCTTTGGGTCAGGGAAACAATGCCCGACAGATTTCCTCGCGTATTGGAAAAAGCAAAATCATACGACTGCCAGACGGACGCCTCTGCAATGGGGCAAGCATGACAAAGTCTTATGTAACCAAATTTGGCATTCCGGGCATAGATACTGTGCCTTATGGAACCCATATGTGCCACTTATATTCCACTAGAGAAGAGCTGCTTGATGGACTTATGCAGTATTTTCTGGCGGGACTCTATAATTTTGAGCGTTGCATTTGGATTGCATCGCATCCTTTGCCAGCTGCCGAAATCAAGGCTGAAATTGGCAGAACTCCGGTGTTTGAGAGAGCATTGGCATCAGGTCAACTTTCGATATCTGATTCAGTCGATTGGTACGGTCCTCCCGAATCGACCGATTGCGAACATGTTATCCAGAAATGGTTTTCTGAGGAAGATAGCGCTATTAAAAATGGATTTCAGGCACTACGGATGACCGGCAATACAAGCTTCGTTGTTCGTGAGCACTGGAGTTCCTTTATGGACTATGAAGAACGACTTCATCAACAGCTAACAGGCCGCCGCATAGTCGGGTGCTGCAGCTATCCTCGCGATCATTGTAAGCCTGTCGAAATGTTGGAAGTTGTACATCGTCACCACGGTGCTCTAGAACGCTGTGACGGTCAGTGGGAAGTGACGCCGTCTCCTAAAGGCAGATGACGCCAGGATCTAGCCGCTTATAAGATTACGATTCAATTGTTCAAGTGAGATGTCGATGCCATGCCTTCCGCCTGAATCAGCGATTGATTTCGATTGAATATTTTTGCACCGGTCTCACTTCGCGTGGAGAGGGCTACTGTGGGTCCCGCGCGCATCTGTCTACCCCAAAATAAAAGCCACTCTCGTGTCGAAAGTGGCTTGGTGGGCGAGAAGGGACTTGAACCCTTACGTATTGCTACACTAGATCCTAAGTCCAGATTCTAGCGCTTTATGGCTATGCCTCCGGGTTGACAAGACATCGTAAATCTTCCGTGTCATAGGCTCTTGATGTTTGTGGTTGTAAGCAGGGTTTGAACAATTTTCTTCCACTTGGAACTCTAATAAGGGCCCAGAACCCGCACTAGATCACTATCCGATTACTTACTGTGGTTCTCTATAAACGTCTCTATGCCGATGGCTTTAGTAAGGACTTCTAAAGGGCAATGATAGTGATGATTGCGGTCAGGGTGAGTCTAATTGTTGCGGTGGCTGGCGTTAACGTGCATTAAAATGTTTTTGCTGTGCCGTCAAGGTTCCAATATCGTGTATCGATTGAATGTGTCGAGTTTCCCATAGGAGGGTTTTCTCGAAGGTATGTTGCGTTCTTTTCTTGTACGCGGGCGAGATCTAACTTTCCTTCATCTTTGAGAATTTCTGCATAGCAATCGTAGATTTGAGCAATTTCTTTGCTGCCCTCTGCGTGAAACATTCCGGGTTGTGCCGTAGCGTTTCGAAACGCAGATTCAGCCATCGCAAATTTCTTTTGTTTTCCCAATATATAAGCGTGCACGCCATCTTCATAGCGAATTAAAGCAATAAATGCTG
>CAZHEZ010000283.1:0-7083 GCA_964531315.1 uncultured Candidatus Obscuribacterales bacterium
CGTCCGGGGGGATATTGCCGGCGCAATCGACAATCAAGATCTTTGTCTTGCTCAAATCAAATTTGTTGAGCCGATCGGGAGCCACTTTCGTGCAGGTCATGCCGAATGTTCTCAGTGCATGTCCGGAATCATCCCATTGACCTTTTACTTCGATGATTGCTTCGCGCTGCGCGTCCAGTGTACCTTTCAGCTCAGGATGGTTTTTCTCCAGCCAGGCGCGAAATGTCTTCGATTCCACAACCGCTTCTTTGGCTGGTGGATAGTGAATTGCCGAAGGTTCTTGTTGAACGGCGCCATATTGTGGCTGCCCGTTGCCCGCCGGCATTGAGTTTTGCTGCGAATCGAGACCGAAGCGACTGACGTTGCCCTCTAAAATGTTGCTCTTTTTCTTGGGCGGTGGAATTTCGTGCCCGGCGCCGTGATCGGTAACGTGAGCGTTGGCACCGCCATCATCATCTTCCTGGTAATTGGTAGTTCTTCGAGTGGGCGCTTGCCGATCGGGGCTGTTCTCTGGTTCAACGGGAGCTGTCCTGGTGCGGCGCGGGACTTGAAAATCGCTCACCCGTTCGTCGTCAACCCAGTCTGATGCCAGGACGCTGCTGCAGGCTGAAAGTGCGATCAGGCAAGAAAGGGCGAATTTTCTTTTCGATTGCATGGGTTTTCCGCGCCGATCCTTTTTAAATCTCTTGTTGAGTCCCTTACTGGCTAGTATAATCCCCGTCTCTTATTTACGATTTGGTCCAGTTAGATAGACTGATTTTAGAGAGAGTGTGTGCCCCAATTTCAGGCTTTAGCCGTCCGACCGTCAAAGGATTAATCAAATGGCTTACTGGCTTTTCAAAACAGAACCCGATTGCTACAGCTATCAAGACCTGGAAAAGGATGGGCGGACTATCTGGGACGGTGTGGCCAACAATCTTGCCCTCAAGTATATGCGCGAGGTGCACAAAGGTGATCTTGCTTTGGTGTATCACACGGGCGATGAAAAAGCCGCCGTCGGCATTTGCGAGATAGTGTCTGAACCTTATGTCGATCCCAAGCTCAACGATCCCAAGATGGTTGTCTTCGATGTAAAACCCAAAAAGAAATTGACCAGGCCGGTCACTCTGGCTCAAGTCAAGGCAGAGAAGACTTTAGAGGATTTTCTCCTGGTGAAAAATTCCCGACTAAGCGTCATGCCCGTATCCGAAAAGCAGTGGAAATATTTCTCCACCTGATCTAGACACGCAAACGAGCACGCAATTTTGCCTGCCAGCGCATAAGAATAAAGGGGTTCAGGCGCGTTTGCGCTTCGGCTCTTCGATGGATGTCGGCGCGTCATTGACACTATTGCGAATCGACGCCAGAGCATGAAGGCTTGGCCAGATGACTTCCTTCATTTCTTCCAATTCGTATTCGCCGATTTCACGACTGTCATAACGCCTGCACACATCCTCCCAAAGCTGAAACAGTTTTTTGGGACAGCAGAGCTCGCGCGCTTTCTGCTGGAATTCAAGTAAGTCGAATGTTTCTACAGTTTCCATAAATCTGTCCTTGACCCTATCATTTTCGCAAAGCTCAATACAGAGCCCTATTTAAGAGCATGAAATTTATTCGTCGCCCTGTCAAGTTAGAGTTTAATCTTCGCGCTCGATTTCTACGCGTTTTGTACGTCTTTTGTACGTCCTGGATATGCGTTAGGCACCATCGCCGGTGCCTGGCCTCGAGGCTGGAATCAATTACTCTGTCTTGGTTTCAGAGAACGATGGGTAAATTGGAAAAGAAATTTTCGAGAAAATATTTTTTCTGCGGAAAATTTTTGTCTTTCACCTTTTTTCGATCTGTTGCAATCGAGTTCAGTTGAGATTGCTTCTTTCCTAATACCCGGTTCCCTTTTGGGGAGAGAACATCTTTTGCTTGCGCAAACTTTCTCTGAATTTCTCTAGCTCTTTATTCATATGCTTATGTTGCAGAGGACGCAATGCAAGTTGCGTTGTTCCCCAAAAACCCGGCGGGTCCGGTAAAAACCAGACCCGCCCCTTTCCGTTAGTCGTGAAAACTTTTTATTGATAGTCGTGATTGAATTTTTGCGCCGGCATTACTGCTTTGACTGCATTGGAAATCAATTGACGCAGTCCGCGACGCAGGTCTTTCTTTGCACTCTTAGATTTGGCGAGACACTCAAGCTCATTAAGATCCAGTCTTTGAAATCCGCGTTGACTTTCTCTTTTTTCGCTTTGCATCATTCTGTCCTCGGGGGGGATCTGTTCTCCAGATGTGAACAGCTTACGGATCATTCGTGGAATAGTTGTGGAATTTTCAAAACCACTGAAATTAGTTGGCGCCGCCAAGATTAAACGGGCAAATCGATATTTTCGGACTGGCGCCCAAAAAATTGAGTTTTATGCCGGACCTTTCAAGTTTGGAATTTCAATTGATATCAATCTAAATTCCAATTTCAGGTTGGCCGAGCCGGCGTTTTTAATAAAGAGGCGCAGTCAGGCAAAAAAGAACCCTAAAAACCCCAGCGGACTCAATTTCTTGAGTCCGCCCCTTCGAAGAAAAGCTTTGCTATCTGTCGGTCAGTTACTTGGCCGCTGCCTTCTTGGTCAGCCTGGCTGTCAACTGTTCAGTCATACGCCTTAATAGCGACGGCTTTTGACTGGCGAGTCTGCTCTCGACTTGTTGCTGAAGCCCGAGCTCCTTCAAATTCAATCTTTGGAAACTTTTTTGAGGGGAGCGGTCTGGGTGTTTCATTGGAGACAAGCCTTATTGGACTCAACGAAGGCAGTGTAATTTTTTTTTGTGGCAAAATTGTGGAACCCAAGTCACAAACAAAAATTGTTCTGATACCCCAAAATGCGTCTCTAAAAGTCTGGAAACGTATGATGGTTGGTCTTCCTCTATGAATGACATTGGCTCTGGCTGTAAATTTGGCGCATTTTTCTTGGAGATTATCGATGAGCAAGGACGAAGTAATGGGACTGCTGGCTGATGCGGGCGCCCTGGTAACCAACAGTCACATCGTCTACACCTCGGGCCGGCATGGATCGGCGTACATAAATAAGGATGCGCTGTATGTTCATACTGAAGCCACCTCCCGGGTCGGTGAGCTGATGGCGGCGGCTTACGATGCCGACAGCGTGGATGTGGTAGCCGGGCCCACAATTGGCGGCGTGGTTCTCTCCCAGTGGGTGGCATACCATCTGACAAGAAGGCGCAAGAAAGGTGAAACTCTGGCTGTATATGCAGAAGAGGAAGGGGTGGAGCGCCACCGTTTGTTCAAACGCGGCTACGACATCCATATAAGAGGAAAGAATGTGGTCATAGTCGAGGACGTAGTCACCACTGGAGGCAGTGTAGCCAAAGTCGTGGAGGCGGTGCGGGCCCTCTCCGGCAATATCCTGGGCGCCAGCATTTTGTGCAATCGCGGTGGTGTGGGGCCGGAAGCTATGGGCGGCGTGCCCTTGAACGCGCTGACGGCGGTCACATTAGACTCTTATGCCGAAGACGATTGCCAATTGTGCCGTGACGGTGTGCCTATAAATACTGCCGTAGGCAAAGGAAAAGCCTACCTGGCCGCCCGGGCTTGAGAATTCTCCAGGCAGACTTCTGGTTTCAGCCCTAAAACAGCTTCGCCTTTCCTGGAAAAGGCGTATTGCCACTTGGAAATGGTCGCTAAGGCGCAAGTTGAGATCGACTCAGGCTCAAGTTCAAAACTGAAACCCTATCTCTGTGGCGTTTTCGGGTTTTTCAAAAGAAGTTTTTGGGTTTCCCCCTAAAACTTCTCGACCTGTCGTTATCACCAATGTAAGGGCTGAATGATTCAAATCGGAGATAAAGAGATGAACGCACAAGCAATTCCGTTAACCGCAGGACACGGTGGCAGTATGGGTAGTTATGCAAACGCTGAAGGCGCCCGCCAATTGGTTCAACAAAATCTTCAAAAGAGAACCAACATGCGCTCGACCGGCAACAATCAACCGGCAGCAACTGCTTCTGCAAAAGCCTCCTCGACGGCATTGAAACCGATTCAACTGAAGAGCAATGAAGGCCCCATCGCTTGCTTGATGTCTTTCTTGAACGCTTTTCTTGAAGTATTAGGTGTTGTAAAAGCTTAACCCCGCAGCAGCCAAAAAAAGCCGGTCTCCTCAGCCACCATCTCTGCTGAGGGGACCGTCTTGATTCCGGGGTATTTTCAGGTGCCCAGTCCGGTAATTGACTTAATCATTTCGGGCAATTGAGTGGGATTGAAGGGCTTTTGCAAAATGCCTGTAGCACCGGCATCCATCAGCTCTTTCTCTCTTTCCTGCAGCGACTTGGTCGACACGAATATGACGGGAATCTTGAATGTGGAAGGGTTTCCTCTGAGGGCCTTCAAAGTATCGAGCCCATTCATCGTCGGCATGACGAAGTCCAGCAAAATGACGTCGGGCTTTTCCGCCTCGGCAAGACGCAGTCCCGCTTCTCCGCCGTCAGCCTCGATTACCGTCCAGCCGCCGATCATGGTCAATGCCAGGTTGGCAATCTGGCGATTGTCTTCTTCGTCATCGATGATCAGTACTTTCATTGTCATGCTGAAGCTGGGTTCTCCTCATTGCCTCTATCCAAAATCATTTGCTCATTCCGGCGGTGGTTCCAGCTTATAACCGACTCCGTGAACAGTTGCCAAAATACTGGGCTGCCCTTCCAGATCGAGTTTTTTGCGCAGTCGTTTGATGTAAGTGCGGATTGTTTCAGGCGATGCTTCCGATTCTGAGGCCCAGACCCGATCGAGGATGGCTTCGGCGCTGAAAACTTGGTTGGGGTGGCGCATTAGAAATTCAAGCAGGGCGAACTCCTTGGGCAAAAGGGCGATTTCATCTCCGGCGCGGCGCACCTTGAAGCTGTTCGGCTCGAGGGCCAGGTTGCCCACCTTCAAAATTGAACCGGCAAAGGCGCTGGGGCGCCTGAGCAAAGCGCGTACGCGGGCGGACAATTCTTTCAATTCGAATGGTTTGGTCAGATAATCATCGGCGCCGGCATCAAGACCTTGTGATTTTTCGTCGACGTGTTTTTTCGACGTCAGCATCAAAATCGGTGTTGTGCCGCCCGTGTTTCTGTAATCACGGCACACTTCGACGCCGGAAAGCCCCGGCAGCACCCAATCCAGAATGATAATGTCGTATTTGTAGAATTTCAGCCGATCGAGCGCGTCTTCGCCTGTGTCAACCGTTTCAACCGTGTGATGTTCGCTTTTGAGCCAACCGCAGATCAGTTCTGAGAAGTCAGGTTCGTCCTCGATTACAAGAACTTTCGCCATCGTCGCCCCAAATCCGTAAATGCACTAAAAACGGTCACAAAGCTTTGCCGGGATTGAATTAACTCCCTACGGTCTCATGCCCGGTGGGCGGATCTTTCCAACGCGTCCTTCCGGGAGTCTCACCTGCCTGGATAGGGACGCTGTGTCTCAATAAATAAACCGGTCAAAGTCCCTAAAATGGCGCCTGCGCGTGCGCCGTGGGAGATTCCCCATTGGCCGTGGCAAGAATTAATCGTAACCTCCGTTTGTATAAATAGATCTGTTTTAAACAGATGGCTTATCGCAAGAGCTAATGACCGAGTATCAATCAAGAATCAATCAAGCAAGACTGGTGAACTGGCGCTGTAATGGCTGAAGGAATTTCGAGATTCAATAACCCCGAACTGGCCCGTGCGCAGGAGCCCGCTCCCGACACGGCCGAATCTTTGCGCGAACAGATTCGCCAGCACGAATTTATCGACCAGCACCGCGGACTGCTCGACCGAGCGACGACGGATTTGCTCAACCGCGGTGATGAAAATTCGCTGGCGGCGATGCAAGACCTCCAGAAGCGCGTCGACCAGGGCACTGTGAAACAGGGCGAAATCGCCGCCGCCGTCAAAGCCGATCGCGATGCGATGAATTTCCAGAATGAAGTCAGCATGTACGGAACAGGCTTCCTCAAAGCAGCCACTTTATTCTTGCCGGGCAAGGGCAAAATTCCCTGGATAGCTGCCGGTGCGGTCAGTGCGCTCGACCAGATCAAAATCGCACCCGATGTTTCGGCCGGGGAAGTTGTTTTAGACGGCACTTTAGGCTTCGCCAAAGGCGCCGGAATGAAAGTGATGATGGACAAGGTGGGCGGCACGACGTGGCGCACCTGGGAAAAAGGTCTGGTCATTGGTGGCGCCGGTGGTGCACTGGAAACAGGCTTGCACCGCGAGAATTGGCTCAACAAGGACGGCAATCTGGACATCGGCCTGGGATTGGGCCGCACTACTCAATCGACTTTGTTCGGCGCCGGCACGGGTGCCGTCACTTTCGCGGTCGGTCAAAAACTCTTCAAAGGCTTGTCGGCAACTACCGGCGGCGCCCTGGAGCAGAGCGGGCTGGCTTCCAACATGGGTGTAGGTTTCAGCTTCGGCGTCACCGGTGGATTTACCAGCGAAGCGATGAATCAGATGAAGAAAGGCCAATTCGATCCGGTGCAATTGGCTGTGCGTTCACTTTTGCAGGGCGGCGTCGACATGTTCGCCGGCGGCACGGGCTACAAGGCTGGTCGCTTCTATATGCCGGAAGCACCAGGACCGCATCCTGTCTTCAGCGAAAAAGAACAAGGACCTTCCTTGATGCAGCAACTGAAAGGTGTCGGCGAAAAGTTCTTCAAACCATCAGATCCTAATTCCGACTCGACCTTTGCCGGTCGGACCAAGAGACGCGGCGGTGACGATTATGAAAATGAAGGCGGCAATGGAGACTGGCGCGATCAGCTCGAGCGCCTGAGCCGCCAAAATGGCTGGGGAAGCAAGGAAGAGCCAGGCGGCGATCAAGGCGGCAATAAAGGCAAAGGCGAAAAGAAAGTTGTAGCCGACACCCCCGACACCACCGGCACAGGTGATGGCACCGGTGATGGCACCGGCACCGTCAAAAACGACAGTGCTCCTGTTATAGATGAAAGCCTGCAGCAGCGTGTTGTACCTGCCGAAAAATTAGATACAAAAGTTGTACCGGCATCCGCCGAGCTCGATGCAGGGCAAGCCGCTCTGCAAGCGCGTTTGGACGCGCTGGCTGCAGAAGGAAAATTGAAGGGCGTCCAAAATATG
>CAZHEZ010000284.1:0-6961 GCA_964531315.1 uncultured Candidatus Obscuribacterales bacterium
ATTCTCAGTCGTTTTATCCGACGATTTGTCCCTGGCTTTTTTGTCCGCTTTCGCTTTTTGCTTGTCGGATTTTTTCTCATTATTTTTATCGCCATGGGTTAGCTTTTTGAACTGATTGAATTCCTTGGGATCAGTGATCAGATCAGCTTTAACCGCTGGAGCAAAAACCGCCGTAAGCAAAATCGCTGCCACAATACGCCTGTCAAATTTCATACTTATTTGGTCCTCTCATTCAGTTGGTCAGTCGCCTAGAAATTCCGGAAACACTTCTCGAGCCCTTCTATTACATCAGAAGGACGACCGAAAAGACAGCGGACTTATGAGCATTGGCGGTCGGGGATTAGGGCACAGCAAAACCAGGGTAAATCCCTTCAACCCTACATCACATCTCTTGCCACTAATAATTCTTAGGAAAGGCTCCTATCTAATGCTTCCCGGGCGCCGGTCTGTTACCGTCCCCTAGAGCACCGCGTGCAGACGCTGAGCCTGACGCTCCCATGAGCGTTTAGAAACAAATTATTGAAACTCCCAAGGAGGCAGTGCATGATCGCCATTAAGAAGGCAGGAAGTTTGCGACTTTTCGGACTTCTGGCACTATCGGGGCTGATTCTTTTCAACCCGACAACAGCAGGCGCCCAGTTGCCAGGCATCACTCAACCAGTGCCCGGAACAACCACTGCTCCTACCAATCAGATCCTGACCGGAAAAATCAAGTCGGACATCGTGCCTGCAGAACAGCTGATGTCGCAAGGGCGTTATTCCGAAGCCGAAGATATGTTCCGCGAGTTGCTAGTAAACAACCCGGCTGACCTCGCCGCCACCGTAGGTTTGGGCACAGCATTGGCGAAACAGTTCAAGCTGGACGCCGCCGACGACATGCTCGATCGGGTGCTCAAATCCGATCCCAATAATGCGCTTGCTTTTGCCGGCAAAGCCAACGTCATTCTCAACCGCCTGCAGTCTTCGTCGGGCACGATCAGAGATAATCGCGATTCATTTTTGCGCCAGGCTGAAGACTACGCCAGACGCGCAACGGCTCTGGCTCCAGCGTCCGGAGAAGCGCATTTCACGCTCGGGCAAGTTTATAAAGAACAGGGGCGCACCGACGAGGCCGCTACCGAGCTTCGCACAGCAGTAAGCCTCGACCCACAACACTCTCAAGCATTGTCGACGCTCGGCTCGATTAAGCTCGACCAGGGCAGTCTGGCTGAAGCTGCTGAAAATTTTAAACGTGCCATCAATATCAGCTCCGGCAATTCGACTGCTCATTACGGATTGGGTGCAGTCTACTTAAAGCAAGGACAAATTGATGATGCGATCAAAGAATTGAACACATCGCTCTATCAATTCCCCAACAGCTGGCCGGTTCGCATGGCATTGGGAGATGCCTACGCGCAGCAAGGCAATCAAGTTGCGGCAATCAAAGAATATCAATTATCAGTTTTGATCAAGCCGGAAAACGCTCAGCCTTATCTCAAGATTGCAGACATTCGCGAAAGCAGAAGCGATCTTGAATTGGCACTTGCAGATTTGAGGTCTGGTCTGTCGCAAATTCCATACGACATCGATTTGCGTCAACGCATTGCCGAAATTTGTTTAAAACTCGAGAAAGCTGATGATGCGATCAAAGGTTTTCGCACCATTTTGCAAATGAGTCCAAACAATCCACAAGCCGTGAAAGGTCTCAGCCAGGGTCTCTATCTCAAAGCACAGAAAGCTGCAGTTGGTGCGCTTCTCGCATCGAATGATTACGAGGCAGCTTTGAAGAGTCTCGATGAAGCGATCAAACTCAGTCCGGACGATATGGAACTGCGTTTGGCGCAAGCTAAGTTGATGTCTCTGGCAGGAGCCAAACCTGATCTCAGCCAGATGGGCGAACCCAAAAATGCCGGCGAACGATTGGCATATGCGGAGGCTTTAATGGCTCAAGGCGAGTTTCAAAAAGCAACCGAGATGATGAAATCGGTAGTCAGCACTCTCAGCGATCCAAAGCAAGCTTTTGCGGTTGCAGACGTAGCGCTGCTCAATAAAGACTTAGATAATGCCGACGCTGCCTACAAAAAGGCAATCACGTTAAACGGTGCAGCCGAACGAGCTCAAAGAGGGCTCGATGAAGTGGCCCGCTTGAGAAAAGCGTCACTTGAAGATGTTCGAGTTGGTGACGAGCTCGCCAATAAGAATCAGCTCGATGGTGCCATCGACAGATACCGCCATGCGATCAGCACCAATCCAACCTTACCGGGTGCTCGTCTGGGATTGGCCAGCGCGCTGGAGGATATGCACAAAGCTACATCAAGTATGCTTTCTGAGTCTGCCCAGCAATACCAAAACTACATGACGCTCAATCCGAATCAACCAATTAAGGAAGCGGAAAAGATGCGCCAGAACATCGCAAAACTGCGCGACAAAGCAGCCAAATTAGCTGAGAAAGAAACGAAAACCAAGCACGGTTAATTACCGGTCTGAATTCTACTCTCGCCGCAGCGCCATTTCATTAGCGATGAGAACTTGAACCAACCAATTTCGATACTGAACTGAAGGACCGCTCAAGCAATTCAAACATCTCAGAAAGATCGTCATCGCTCACAGTAAATGGTGGCGCAATCATGATGTGGTCCCCATTGAAACCGTCGATGAATCCGGACCCGGGGTAAACCAGCAAACCGAGTTTCATCGCTTCTTGTGCCACTAGTTGAGATACCCTCACTTCGGCGGCAAACGGTTCTTTCGTATCGGTATTTTTGACAAATTCGATTCCCATCATGAAGCCTTTACCTCTGATGTCCCCGACAATGCCGGATTCAATAAGTTTCGCTGCCCGTTTAAACAGTGAAGCTTCTCCGTCTGCAACTTGCTTAATCAAGTCGTGTTTTTGAACATAGTCAATTGCCGCCAACCCGGCAGCACAAGAAACAGGATGCGCACTGTATGTAAAACCATGTTCGAAAACGCCTGTGCTGTCTTCAAATGCTTTAACGATGCGCCCGGATCCCAGCACCGCGGCCAATGGTTGATAGCCGGCCGCCATTCCTTTTCCGAGCGCAATAATATCGGGAACCACATCGAAGTGATTCATACCAAATGTGGTGCCGGTTCTGCCCAGACCGGTCATCACCTCGTCGGCGATCAGCAAAATTCCGTACTTGTCGCAAATTTCTCTGATGCGTGGGAAGTACGCTCGTCCCGGCACCGCCGCTCCCAGAGTGGCACCGACAATCGGCTCGGCGATGAATGCCATGACATTTTCAGGTCCGGCAAAAATAATTGCAGTTTCAAGTTCGTCTGCACAGGCAATGGAACATTCGTCATTGGCACAAGGTCCAGGTCCAAAACCACATCTGCAGCGATAACGATAATCAGCAGATATGTGAGATGGAGAGCGCAGCATCGGTACGTACGGTTTTCTCCTGGCCGGATGACCAGTAGACGACAAAGCACCAAAAGTGCTGCCGTGATAACTTTGCCAGCGAGAAAAACAGATGGTTCTCTGATTTTCTCCACGGTGAACAAAAAAGCTGCGGGCCATCTTGATTGCTGTTTCGACAGCTTCCGAGCCGCCGGACATAAAATAGGCACGCGCACCATTCTTAAAAGACGGTGGTGTCAGATCCACCACCTTTCTGGCCAGTTCAAGACCTGCTTCAGAAACGAATTGAGATGTGTGCGCAAATGCCACTTTAGCCAATTGGGCGCTTATGGCTTCATTTATTTCCGGCACACCATGGCCAAGATTAGCGACGACAGCTCCGCTGCATGCATCTAGATAGGTTCGCCCGTCAGTATCGGTAATCCGGACGCCTGAGGCAGAGGCGACTGTCGGATAGGTCTTCTTGAGGTTGCGGAAGAAAAACTCAGACATCAGGCACAAATTCCGTATATAAGGACCCCAATTGTTTCACAAAACCAGGCTTTCGGACAGCTCCAATTCCCCAAAACAGTACTCCAGTGGCACTTTGAGGTTGGATCACGTTGTTATTACCCAAATAGTGGTCAAATAGGGAACCCCAAGGCTTACCTTGGTTCCGCTCCCCAAACGATTTACCAACCAGCGCCACGACAGCGCTGTATCTTCACGTCCGCTCTTCGGAAACACTCTCTGCCCGATTCTAAAGCGCGCCGCATCTCGATCGAGAAGCGAGCAGCCGCTTGACTGCGAGGTTTAACATGGCTTCAGGTTTTGAAAGTAAAGATTTCAATCTGGCTCGCGCCCTCAATCCATCGGACAATTCGCCTGCAGCAGCCTTCAATGAAGTCTATGGCGATCTTCGCACCGGCACAGCCGCTGCGCTTTTCCGCGACAAGCCTTCGACAGCCGGCGCTTATGTTCCCTCGCTGGAACTCCACGATGACAATGCGCCTCACAGAGGCGGAATCGGCGCAGTTTTAAACGACCTTTATGACGGTGCCGTCAAGCGCATCGAGAATGATGGCTGGGCTGTCGTCGGCGAAGCCGCTCTCGGCGCCGGCGTGACAATCGGTCTGGCCGCTGTCGCAACCACTGCCGCCGGACCTTATGTCCTGGGCGCAGCAGCACTCGGCTCCGGTCTCTACACCGGTTGGGAAATTGGAGAACACCATCAAAAATGGCTGCATGACCTGGAAGTGGTTTACAACCCGGAAGGTCATACGATCAAAGAATTGAAAGCCGCCCATGATGGCGTAAGAGGATTGGGCGCAGGCTCAGTAGACATAGCCGCCGGTGTGGGTGGAAGCCTGGTCGGCGGAGTAGTCGCCGATGCAGCAGCGCCGATGATCAAAGGAGCGGTGTCTTCAATGGTCGATGCAGTTAATCCTGCTGCCGACACGGCAGTGTCCGTCAATCCGGCCGCTGTAAATGCCGGAGATGCAGCGCTTTCAGTAAAACCGCCTGCGGAAGTCAATGTGGAGACAGGGGCCAATGCAGGAATAGACTCAGTTGCTGGAAAGCCGGCAGTCTATTATCAAGCCAACGATACCAATAGTCCTCTTGGTGTTTTGAAAGTACAAAGAATCGATCACCCGGTCACGATTGAAACGCCACAAGGAGCGATTACCGGTGGTCAGGGAGACGTGCTCATCACGACAGGTGAAGGAAGTCATTTTATTGCCCCCGAAAATCAGTTTACTCAGAACTTCACACCAGTGCCCGCCGACTTAGACACACCACTTCTGACCTACAAGAAAATCGTGCCCGTGCATGCCGAGCAACTGACCGAACCTTTCGCCTGGAAAGACAGCAACGGCGGTGACCTGCTCGGCAATGCCGGAGATTGGAAATTGACAATTGGAGACAAAGTCTCGACCATAACTCCGGATAAATTTGCAGCCACTTACGAAGCATCCGGCCAACCGGGAATTTACTTTAAAGCGGCCCCGACCAGAGCGCAGCTAATCACAAAGCCAATCCAAGTACCTACTCTGGAAGGCATGAGCACTGGAAATATAGGAGATTATCTGGCCACAGGAGTTTCCGGAGAACAATATGTGATTGGCAAGGATGCAATGGCATCGCTTTTCCGACTGTCCGGCGGACAATAAGTTCGAATGCTTGAAGAAGATGTTTGACGAATCAAACACCTTCTTCTTGCTTGGGGCAGAAACTTTGTTTTAAAGACGGTCGCACATGAGTATCATGCAGCTAACGCGGCAACACGCATCAGGCCATGCTTGAATGAGAATCCCAACCGGCACTGGTCCCATCTGCGAAGTGAACCATTTCTTTGCCGTTGGCAAATTGAAATACGATGTCTCCTCCCGATAGAAAGACGATGATGGTTCCATCGTCATTAATAACGAATCCGCATTGATGCGTCCTGTCGCGTTCGACAGGGGCGTCGCTTTTCATCTGTGGAACTCCCGTCAGTGAGGTGCTACCGACAATTTCATATTAAAGTTCAGTTTTAAAAAAGTCTTCAAAACCGGTAGAATGCTACACCTGCGGGTTGTCCGGTTTCCTCTTGTCGACGGGGTTTGTCCAGTGAAAAACAAGTTGATTGTGGCGGCGCTGATGCTGTCGCTTGCCTCAGGCATTGCCTCTCTGAGACCTGCTTATGGTCAGTTGGCTCTGGCAGATACGCTCATCAATACGGCAGTAAAGGAATACCACGCCGGTCATTATCGTGAGGCACTGCGCATATGCAGACAAGCGCTGGACATGGGTATAGCCGGACATTTCCCCCCGGCAGCGATGATGATCATCCTCACTGATTTGGCTGAAAACCTTCGCTCCATGGGAGAGTTTAAACAAGCAGAACCTATTTTCAATCAAGCAATAGCAGTCAGTGAGGCTCTGCCGCCTGCTCAAAGGCAAAAACAGTACCTTATCTACAATGGTCTTGCTTTGCTTTATCAGGATGAGTGCCGCTTTACCGAAGCCGAGGCAGTATTTAAGCAATCAGATGCGATGACGCAATCGAACTATTTAGCAACCAACAACCTGGCACGACTTTATTTCATCTGGGGAAAAGCAGATGAGATGAAACCATACCTGGATAAGGCAGAAAAACTGGCGAAAAAAGAGAAAAAAACGTTGGCACTCCCATTCTGGCAGTTTAACAAAGGCAACTATGCAGCCCTGAAAGGACAGTATAAGGATGCGGAAACTGCCTACAAAGAAGCCTTGCTATCCTGTGCAGCGCAGTTTGGCGAAACTCACCCCTACTATGCAATTATCATGTCGGGACTTGCCGATCTTTATCGCCAGGAAAGCCAATATGCTGATGCAGAAAAAACGCTGCGCGATGTCGTAAATCTCAGGCAAAAAACATATTCCAACGAACATCCTGAAACTGCAGCTGCGATGGTTCAGTTGGCCGCTGTTCTTTGCGACCAGGGGAAATATGCAGAAGCCGACAAATTAGCCACGCAAGCACTCAAGTCGGAGGAGATTGCATTCGGCGACTCGGACAATCTTTTTGTCGCCAGAGCTCGGCATTGCCTGGGAAATATTCAGCGACAAGATGGTCATTACGATGAAGCTGCC
>CAZHEZ010000285.1:0-6511 GCA_964531315.1 uncultured Candidatus Obscuribacterales bacterium
TTTTTATATCGGCGTCATTGACGTTGAAGCGGTCGGCATATTTGACGTTCAATTTGTGCAAGTCGTTTCTCACGAAATCAATGTCCGCATCATCAAAGGCGGCCAGGTTATTCACATCACAAATAGAGCCTGCAGCGGGAGCAAGGCGAGGGCGATCTATCAAAGCAAGCGCTCTTGAAAGACCGTACTTGAGCCCTTCGCGCAGCGCAAAAACATACGATTCATTTTGCGAAATTGGTTCAAAGTTCTGGTTGATGCGTGTGCGACGAAACTCGTCGGCAGAAGACATCTTTTCGGTAAAGAAAACAGCCTCGATCTTAGCCACTACGTTCAGGCGCTCGTAAACAAGCACATGGGCTCTTCTGATTGCGTTAAGAAAATTGCAATAGCTGAGCAGCCGATCGAAGTGTGTGAGCCCATCGAGGAAACCGTCATAGAGAAACGTGTCCAGTACTGGTTCGTGGTACAGAAAAAGGAGAATCTCCCGGACGATTTTTTGTGCCTGCTCGCGCCTGGGATCGGCGTCTTTTTCGGGCTCACCTTTTGGCCAATCGCCGAAGATTTGCTTTAAAACGTCGCTGTGCGTGCCGCCCATTGCGTAACGGCGGATTTCTCCCTGGGGAATGATTTGTTGAGCATTTGAAAACATAAATTGCATGGTTTGTGCCGACAGAGTTTATTGCTTGTGCGGCGGTGATTAATAATGTGGCTTCCAGCGTTCTTTGCATTTTGGGCGGGCTGGCCGATTTGCAAAGCGAATTAGGTTGGTTTTGAATGTCGCAACTTAAGTCGATTTACAATCGCGCTTCCTCACAGAAAAGACAGGACAGACGATGTTTCGGCGACCGAGTCAAGACACGGTGGAAACAGATCTTATTCGTGCAAGAGCCCTGCTGTGGTGTGGGAAACGGTCCTTACGGCGCAAAGGAAATACTGGAAATACATTTCAAAGTTAGGGGATGAGAAACATGGATGTCAAGAACACCAAAAGCATAGGCTGGAAATCATATCCATGAAGTTTTTACAGAATGAACTAATCGAGAATACCGCCCACTGAATTGGCGCTGCGAGCAAGCTTTGCGAAGTCCAAAGCTATTCATGCAGAAAATGAACTGGGAACTTATAAT
Source organism: uncultured Candidatus Obscuribacterales bacterium (assembly GCA_964531315.1). Taxonomy (GTDB): domain Bacteria; phylum Cyanobacteriota; class Vampirovibrionia; order Obscuribacterales; family Obscuribacteraceae; genus QKMZ01. The sequence continues at coordinate 1,128 of CAZHEZ010000285.1, forward strand.
GCTCTCCTTCGCTCATTCAGGGTGGAGTCCTTTCTGGTCTTCCAGGTTTCCCTCTCCAAGAAATCTCTATGCCAATCCAAACAGGAAAAATTGTAGTTCTGGGCGCAGTTCTGACCGCTGCATCATTTTTGGCAGGTCTTTTGCAGAGCAATCTGCCTGCAATTTGCCTGGGAATTGTCGAAAGCGGAATTGCCTTCATGGTCTTCTTCTGTTTCGGAGTATTTGGAGTGATATCTGTTTTTTTGGCATCGGCTGTTTTTGCCATCGCCTGTCTGTTCATGAATCCAATTGGCGTATTTTTCATGCTTGCGATGTTGTGGCTTGCTCTCAATCGAAAAACCAGCCTGCCACACTGAAGTGGAGTGCCACTGTGAATCGATAGAGCGAGTGAGGACTTTTGACCAATCACCCTACTACACACACTCGTTGTCGAGATTCAAAAACGGAGAGGAAAGAGGCAGCGTCAATTTGGCGCCAACCTCTCTCCTCCGAGTCTCTTCAACGCTGACTCAAGGAAGCCGAAGATCAGGTTTCCATCCGGTTATGACCAGCTGATGATGCGAACTCTTCGATCGCCCTTTTCGCCTCATCGACAAGAGCCATTCCCTTCTCATTACTGCGAATGTGAGCAGCAGAGCCGTAAAACAACTGCTCCGAGCTGATTTTGTGTCGGTGCTCTGCGGCCTCGAGAAGACAGTTGCTCACGCGTTGTTTTAGTTCGTCCTCGGCAGCATTGATGAGGGAGACTGCCATCATCTGAACTGCAAATAATTCTCGCCGCAGACGGGCTTCCAGCGTGTTCATTTCGCTGACGCGCTTTTGCCAGTTAATTTTATCCTTCCATGAGAGGAAGAACAAACCGCCTAAAATGGCAATCAGCCCCACTGAGTATCCAGGCGGCATTACAATCACAAAGAAGAGCACCGAGCCAATCAGCAGGCAGGTGATCAGCCTTGAAATTACGATGATGAGGAAGTTTCCTTTCCTTCTGGATGATTGATGTCGTCCACTATTTCGACGGCGCTGGCGCCATGCGTTCTGTGCCATAGGGCCCGAACCGTGAAATAGTGATGCGGGTTGGCTGCGTCGCCTGCGGCTTGGCGCTCAGAGCGAAACTCACTCAAAAGGCGCTGAAACTCTGCATCGGCGGCGGCCCGTTCGCTTCTCGTCAATGTAATCATTTTCACTAATCGGTGGCGATTTATTTCGTCACTGGCGCCTCACGACGGCGATCGTCGAAGATGAGCCGGAGTCCGATTGCCGGCAAGAAAAGCCAGTAGATGTAGAATTGGCGACTAACCCTCCAGCCGCTGAGCTCGAAACGCCGAATTGCCTCCTTTTCGACCGGTGTCAAAAAAAGGTTGTGTCGATCTTCGATTTGGCCAATGCGATCATGTTGGCGGCGTTGCGCTGCCAGCTCTTTGAGCCAGCGATCACCGGTGGCGGCGACATTGCGTTCGAAAATTTCTTCTTGTTCTCGAAGCACATCCGATGGGCTAGGGACTTGCTTTGTAGCAGTCACGGGCATATTCCTTTTCTGGTGGTGGGTCTTACGTGATTGATGTTTGATAAAACGCTGATGCATTTGAAACAACGAGCCAGTGCCAATGTGACGAAATCACACTAAGATCTGCCGAGAAGAAATTAGGCTCTTAGTTTTGGCGCTTAGCCTGCGACAAGAATCCTGTTGATCAAATACAAATACTGAATTGATATTGAACTGATTGAGAGCCTGGAAAAAGTACTATCAACGAGCCTATGCCAAATTCGTCATAAACTCCTATCGCTCAGCTATAGCACTTGCGTCAGCCACGCCAATTATGACACCACATACGATACCACAAAAGCACGACAAGCAGATCGACTGGTTTCGACCTGCTCAATATCCTCTGGTTTCTAAAATCGTTGCCGCCCCCCTTGGAGCTCCTTCTTAGCCTATTGCCAGGATTGTCACCGGGTCATCACATTGACTCTGCGGACAAAAAATCTGAGTGCATTCATATACATACTGTTTTCCATAGTAGCATCTGTTCCAAAAAGTGAGAGCGGCGGGGAATCGGGTGATTACACCCGCCGCTCTCGAAGCCAGTTCTTGTGGTCAATCCGCCGAATGCCGCCTAGTGTAGGACTTTGGCAGATGGATTACGTCGAACTGATGAGTTACCCCTAGCGTTTGTCGCTGAGCTCACGCTGAAGCTGGGCCGGAATGAGAAGACGGTCCGAAGGCGTGATGCCGTTCTTCGCGTCGTATTCCTGCCTCATCTTCCACTTCTCGCCGTCGGTCGGTTCGGGAGAGTAGCACTTGCCACCCTCCGCAACGCAAAGCACGGAACCATCCTCGAAGAGCATGGCACGCGCAGAACAACCGGGACAAGCGACTTGCTGATCGACACGATTGGGGTTGCCCAGGATCTCCAGGCTGTTGACTAATTTCATACTTTCTTTCACTCCATGTTTAGTCTTTCGAAGCGACGGGCTTCGAAAGCCGTTTGCAGCGGCAATGCATGCCGCAGCTCCTCTTGGTCGCCCTGCTCCTGAACCGCCGGTGGAGCAAGACGACGATGTCGCGCAAAAGGCGCGACAGAAATTGATGCTGCCCGCAACCGACATCCGAAAACGTCATCGCCGTCAGGCGACAGTCGAGGGCATTCGCATGTCCACCGCCTTTCAGCAGTGGAACAGCGAATGCCCTCGACAGGTTGCAGGCTTTTTCGCGTTACTGTGCTTCCCTAAAATGTGCTTCCGCACACTAGCGTGCGCGGGAACCCCGTCTAGTGCACAGGCTTGCGATTACTTGCCGGGATAGGCCAGCTTGAGCTGCTTGCGCATGTTGACCTTGTCGGCTTCGTTGTAGAAGCCTCCTTCGACGGCATTCAGGCTGAGCTGACGCAGATCCTTTCCGTTCCAGCCGAAACAGCGACGGCCAAGAGCCATCTGCATCTTCATGCTGGTCTTGATCAGAGTGGTGCCGTCAGTCGACAACATCACGCGCTGCCCTTCGCTCAGCTTGCGCCCGACCGGGTGGTCGCCGAAGCATTTGACGTCGGGGTGAGCGTGGATGGTGACGTTGGAATGCGGGCAGTCCTCCTGATAAAGCTCGTCGTCATCGTTCCAGAGGAAGTGCCCGACGCAGCGAACCTGGTTCGCCTTGAGCTGAGCAATTTCCTCGGGCGTGGCCGGATGAACTTCACCCAGGTGCAGGGTGATGTCGCACTGTCCGCCCGACTGTTCGCGAGCGCGCAGAGCTTCCACCCACCACCAGTTGGGGATGCCACCCCAGAGCGGTACGCCTTCGGCTCCGGCCAAGTCGATGGCGCCGACTTCGGCGCTGTACTTGACGCAGAGGTCAGCGACTTCCTTGGCTTCCTTCCGCTTCGCTTCACCGTCAGGGCCGCGCAGGCAGCAGAGGATGAGCTTGATCGGGATGGGAGCGTTGGCCGTCACTTCCGCCACCGCTTCGACAACAGCCTCGAGCGAGAGACCGCCGAAGATGTGCAGGTGCGGAGCGAAACGAATCTGAGCGCCGATGGTGTGGTCGGCAATCAGGTCGGCGATGTAGTGCTCGGTGAAGAACTTCAGATTCTCGACGGTCTGCATGAGCGGCACCAGCTGATCGGCGATGCAGTTCACGTACTTCGTCAGGTCACTGCCGCGCACGAAACAATCTTCGCGATAGGCAGAGACAGCGCGACGCTGCAGCCGGGCGATCAAAGAGCGGTCCTTGACCATACCGGTTTTGGCGAGAAGCTCGGCATCGCGCCACAGCTTGACGGTCAATTCCGGGAAGGGTTCTTTGAAGGTCTCGAAACCAGCTCTGGCTGCCAACTGCACCACGTCACGGTGGCGAAGAACGCAGTCGAGGTGCGTGTGATTAACGACATTAGCGTGCTCTGGAACCCAGAGCCCATTGGTTTTCTTCATTCTTGTCATAGTAACTCCTAGTTCTTGGCGCATAACGCCTGTGCTTGAATGTGCAGGTACAGATTCAGCGCAAACGCGATGAACCAACCGAGGAGAAATACACAGCGACTGTCTAAAGCGCGCGAGCGCACGTGCGATCACTTCGCCCCCACAGGCGAAATTTTTGAATACCGGAGAGGTTTTCTAACGCGCTTGGTCTGTGTTTTCAGCTCCTGTTTTGTAAAAAGAAAAATGGGATCTTGAAACTAACAGACTCCACTTGACAAACACAACAGCCTGAAACCCTAAGAAGCCCATGGACTCATAGTCTTAGCTAAGGCTTATATAGCTGCGCTCGCGCAGGCGTTTGAGTTTTAGATACTGGAGGCTGAAAACCCGGCAGGACGGCACCCTAGCGCAGCTAGGCCAACCTTGCTCAGATCCGGCGGAGATAGCTCGTCCAGCTCGCGTTCAAAGAACAGGGTTTTCCTGGTGGCGAGCCCTGACCTGAGCGGGTACTATATGAGCTTAGACTAGTAATCTGGTCCTCAAAACAGAACCAATCGAACCTTGCCCAAGGAGGCTGTTCATGGCTATAGGCGGTCGCGCCGGTGAATCATTCACTGAAATCAACGTCACACCACTTACAGACGTGTTTCTGGTGCTACTGGTCATCATGATTTTGATTGCACCTCTGGTCAATCAGACTGTTTTGAAAGTCGATCCGCCCAGTGCCGGCCCGTCCAAGGCAAAAGAAGACGACAAAGGACCGAAACTAAATGTCGAAGTTACAGCGGCTGGACAAATTCGCCTCAACAACAATCCAGTCAATCCGCCTGATTCCAACGGCGTCGCCACAGCGATCAAAGCCGAACAGGCAAAAGCAGGCAAAACGGACATCCCGTTAATGCTGACAGCTGAAGGTGATGCCAGGCAGAAATATGTTGTTGCCGTCATGGACGCAGCGGCCGGATGCGGCATCCACAATCTTCGCGTCATGCCGATTAAGAAATAGCGCTCCTCAAAGTTAGCGCCGAGAGCCTTAAGAAATTACGAATCCCTCGCACAGAGCCTGTTAAGAAATAACGAACTCTTGCGCGATTCTGCGCGCATCGATAAGAACTCCTGACAACAAAGCGTTTAAAACTTCCTCAAAAAGCCACTTTCATGTGAAGTTGTTGTTTATTTGGGTCGCTTTTCAAAGCTCTTGTTTTATAGGCTCCACTCGATCTTCCACACGTCCATTTCATTCATAACAGCTCCTAACCCGCACCCCCCAACAGTTTCACACACAGAGCCCATACTCCAATCTCCTCTTTTCAGGCGATCGGACTGTGGTCGACTTTGGAAACCGTGCGCAATGCAGCTTTCGAAGATCAAGACTCAGACTAACTTTCGACCGTCCGGACAGCAACCTCGACTGGATATGCACAGCATATCGAGTCGAAAACAGTTGCAGGTTTGGCAGGGTCGACGTGAAGGAA
>CAZHEZ010000286.1:0-6396 GCA_964531315.1 uncultured Candidatus Obscuribacterales bacterium
GCCAGACTGCAGTTTGCTCGCGTCGATGGTCGAGTCAGTAGTTTGCGCCGCCACTGTCGTGTCGGTGGCGTCCTTCTTTGGAGGAATGATTGGTGTCGTATCGGCGCTCATTAGTCCGAAATTCGCTCCAGTTGGCGGTGATCAATCGCCCGGGTGTGCACTAAACGCCTGTTTGCTCTGAGTCGAGAATTCGAGTCTGGTAAGGGATGCCTCGGTGCCAGGAAGTGGCTCCGGTCTGACAATTGCGGGAATGCCTTCTGGACGGGTATTGTCCTTTCGGCTGCGCGTTGTCAATAATACTCCTGCACAGTAATTATTACTGTCGTCTAACCTACATTTGCACTAAAAAGAGGGCCGTCCAACCGCAAATTCGGGTAGAAATCGGCTTAATTTTTGCTAATATGAAAAATGATTAACCCGACATCCCTTTTCCAACTACTCGACCGGAGCACCCAGGAAGCGACTGCAATATTGCTTCCAGTTGGAGTGCAGGTCGTTGTTGGCCAGTTCTCTAGCCGCCGGCGGAGGCAAATCGATTCGGACCGTGCGCTTGCGGCCGTCCTGAGTGTGTTCGTTTCTTAGCGAAACGTCGTCGTAGACTTCATAAGAGACCACAGGCTCCCACGACTGACCGCGCAGGACTTCCAGCTGCCCGATCAGACCCTGCCCATCGCACTTGACCAGGCGGCAGACCTCATTGAGTTGCTCGATCGTTTCGGTGCCGGCAACGAATGTTGTGCGAGCATCCTCTGCTGCCCCTTCTGTTGGAGCAACAAAAACCGTCTTCGCATCTTCCGGAGGCAGTGTTTCAGTGATTGCAACTTCTTCTGAAGATGCATCATCCTGTCCGTTATTCGTGTCAGGCGAAGGACCCTCATCGTCTTTCTCGGAAATCTCAAAAGCATTACCACAAGCCGGACAAATCGTGGCACTGTCGACGGTCATGCGATTGCATCCGTTGCAGAGTTTTGTCGCAACTTCGGTAATAACACCGGCAGTCTTGGCACCAGATGCGGTGTGCACCGCCCCCGGTGCGCCAATCGCGCGCTGCCTGAAGTTTTCGATGTCTATGTTGGATGGGAGCAACAAAACGGCACCGCGCGATAGTGTAGCTACGGGGGTACCGCGGCTGTCCACTTCTGTGGATATTCCATTGATCTCCGCTACAAGCTTCCAGAGGCTGACGTCCTGCAAGGCCGGATGCTTCATGGCTACCGACTTGAGACTGTCCCCCAGCCTGGCAATATATTTGATGCGACCATCAACCGGTTTCGCCCTTCCGACTGGACCAAGCAAGCTTTCGATATTGGCTCTCTTCTTCTGGGCAGCCTCCATAGCCGATGCAGCCAGGGCAGCGGTCACTTCGGCTGAAGTGGCCGGTTGCGTGCCCGGAATGATTGTGGTTGGAACTCCACCGGGTGGAGTAGTACCAGAGGCCGGACCGCCCGTGGCCGGACCACCGGCTTTATTTCCGCCCGTCCAGCCGGTTCCGAAGCGAGCTGTCAACTCTTCGTCGGCAGTCATCTTCTTATCTTGCGACATACCGGCCGCCTTGGCGCCGGCAATTCCGCCCTTTCTGTACTCTTCAATTTCAGTTGTAGAAGGCAACCAGATAATCATCTTCGGTTTGAGATCCGGCACTTGCTTGCCGTTTTCAACCCGCAATTGAATGACTTCTTTGTTGATTTCATAAATGAGCGGCGCCATTTTGACGTCGCGCAATTGCTGAGAGGCAATGCTTTGCAACGTGTCTTTCTCGCGCACGATATAGCGGCGGCGTTTTTCCCTGTCGCGCTGCTTGTCTTTCTCCTCTGACTTTTCTTTTTCTTTCTGCTCTTGCTCCAGCAGCTTGCGCTTCTTCTCTGCCAGGGCGGCAACCATGAGAGCATCCAAACGGGCTTTTTCATCTCGCTTATGCTGCTCTTCTTTTTGATGTCTTTCTTTCTCTTTTTCTTCTTCTGCTTTCTTGTGCTGCTTTTCTTTTTCGTCTAGATACTTATCTTCTTTGCGATCTACATTGGCAATGGTGTCCGGCTTGTCAGCCTTGCCGTCATTCAGTTTTGAACCAGGCAGAGCAATATCTTGCTGTCTTTGTGCAGCAGACTCCGGCTTGCCTGTGGTCGTCTCTTTCGCTTCGGCTTTACCCGGCAGATCGGGTTTTTCGCCACGATTTAGTGCATCCATTTTGGCAGCGTTTTGAGCAGCCATCTGGGCCGCATCCAATTTGCCTTCCGGTCCTTCGAAGCGCGCACCGGTTTGACGTCCACCCTGCAGTCCGTCCTGTCCGGCTAGTTTGACGGTCGGTTGCGCAATCGGGTCTTTGCCGTTGCGCAGGTCGAGCATTTGCCTGAGGGCAATTTCTTGAGCAGCGGTCATTCTGGCAGTCAAAGCGAGCGCATCGGGTCTGTCCATAAACTGGCGATTGATGCCATTCAGCTCCATAGCGGCCAACCTTTCGCCCGGACGCGTCGGATCGAGTTTGCGACCGAGAATGTCCTGAATGTTGAAAGCATTTTTGGTGCCGTCCAGTCCGAACTGCTTGTTGACGTCGCCCAAAATCTTGGTCAGATCGCCAAGCATGCGCTGAGTGTCTTTGGGCGCCAACTGCTGGTTATTGATCAGATCCTTGTTGACCTTGAGGAAGTCATAGAGGCGCTCGGTTGGATTCTTGAATTGATCCGCCATGCCCATGAAGTCTTTGACGCGGGCAGGATTAAACTTGCCGTCGGCAGAGCCGTCGGTAAGGAATTTGGTCAAGCTTGCAGCTTTGGCCGGGTCCAGTCCTTTGAATATGTCGTCGACTTTCTGACCTTTCGTCATTTCCAGGCGCTTCATCGCGTCATTAAGGAAGTCGCGCGTACCTTTATCATTTAAGTCAAATCCGGGAATGCCTTTTTGGTTTTGCGAACCTTTCAATGCATCCAGTCCGTGTGACGATTGATCGCCGCCGTCCTTTTGTCCGCGCAGTCCGGCCAGATCGCCCATCTTGCCTTCGCGATCGCGAGCGTCCTTCCAATTTTGCTGCAGGGCAGCCAGTGCATCCGGATTGTTCTTGAGCTTTTGATCGAAACCTGGAGGGAACGGCTGATCCTTTTGCTGGCGCATCATGTCCTGCACCTGCTTCATGTCGATCGTGCCGCGCTGTCCCTGGTCGCCCGGCAATTTGATGTCTCTATTAGGTTGGAAAGTATCGCCTTTGTCGCGACCGTGATCTCCAAGTTGCCGTTGCGCTGCGGCCAGTTGATCTTGCTGCGATTGCGCCGCCAGCCTCACGGCTCGATCGTTGCCATCGACAACTGGTGCTCTTGGAACAAGGTCTTTTCCGGGTGCCAGCCCATCGGTTGGTTGCAGCTTGCGCCCAAAGTCGCCGGGAGTGAATTGCTGTTGATCTCTGGGTTGGCCTTTTAAGGCCTGATCATTGGCGTGCTGAAGAGCCAGCCGTTGCTGATCTCCCAGGTCAGCGCGCTGCGCGATAGCAGCTGCAGCCTGACGATCGACAACCGGTGCAACTGCCGCTTTGTCGACTACAGCGTGATCGGCAACAGGCGGCACGACACGGTGATCGGGTGTGGGCGTGACGACTCGGTCAGGCGAACCGGCATTGGCGTCTCTGACCTGCGTCTGCACCTTCGCCCATTCAGCGGCTTGTTGAGCCTCAGGCAATTTAGAAATACGCTGTTGCTCTTGCCTGAAGTCTTGCGCTCCCATTACGTCGTGCAGCGCATTACGCTCTTTGGTCGTGAATTGATTATCGATGTTGGCGGTGGCGGTTGTAAGTTTATCGGGGGCGACGGGCGGCCTGTGTGTGAGATCAGCTGTCCCAGTGTCGTTTGTAACAGCCGGAGTTCTCCTGCCCTGGTCAGTGACGGGTGCAACAGGTTGGTCATTTCCGGTCGGACCTTTCTTGATGGGATCTGCTTGCTGATGCACGCCTTGATCGCCGGTCTGTGTCGCTGCGGCGCTGCGCACTGGTGGCACGTCGGGCGGGCGCACGCCACTGTGGTTCGGCATAGGTGTATAGACAGTTTGGTCACCGCGAGTGTCGATGCGATACTTGTCACCGGCATTGGTCATAACAAACTGGTCCCGGCCCTGATTCCAGCTGGTTCCCTGGATCTGCTCACCATTGGCGCCAGTCATCGTATATGGCTTAACTGTGTACGGGGTTTTGTCGCCGGGTTCGATTACCTGACTGCGACTGGCCAGTTGATTGTGAAACGCCTCAGCAGCGGTAGCGCCAGCGTCAGGCGTCACTTCTGGATTAGTAACCCTGTCGTTTGGATTCGGAGGCAGCTTCGAGTCGACCAGCTTATCGTCTGGTTTCGGAAGAACGGGGTTGTTTGCACCACCAGTCATTCGACTTCTCCTTAGCTAGAGGACTGACCGCGTTAACGGACTCCATCCACAGCAATATTCGGCTCACTTAGTAAGTTTGCGGTCGCTCCCGGCAGAAGACCGGGCGCATTAATAATAAGACTGTCCAAATAGGTTGTCAACAATTCGACACAACCGCCCACATTTAATCTTTTCGGCTGTCCAGCCGTCCCGATGCCAAGGATAGATACGCCACAAGGCTGGTTCGATTTCTAGGCAGGCACAACCCACTAATGATTACTAGGTACATTGCTGTCGGCAATCTTTCCGACAGTTTTGCGCGTTTTCAGCACTAGAAGCCGACAAGTCGTTTTTCCACACCCAGGACAACGCTCAATGGATTCTGTTCTCTCAAACGGCCAAAATGACCAGAGCACTCAGTACAACGGCAAGAAAGCGCCGGAGTATGTAGTCGCCGATAAGGATGATGAGCTCGACGATACGCATCATCGTCTGCTTTTTGGCGGAAACACAACCCAGCCGACTGAAACTTCGATAGAGAGCACAATTACTGCCACCATAAAAACAGGCGGTTCTGTCCAGCGAGCAAGAGACACTTCGCCCGAGCTAAATCTGGTCAATATTGTTGCCCTGAGCACACCGGCTACCACTAGATCTGACGTCAGACCAAATGCTCCGGCATCCAGTTATGAATCAAATCCATTGCCCACGCAGGCAAAACTCGGCGTCGCAGGCACAGTCGGTCTGCAAAGTCAGTACAGCGACAACATCACACCTCCCGGCCGCCGCTCGGCAGCCAGCGACAAAGTTTCTATGCAGTTGGCCAATGACTCGACACCGGCGCCACTTCTTGTGTCGGTTCGAATGAGCGATCTGGATCCGGTAACCAAGCACCAAATGGCAATTGCCGGTACCAACGATCTTTTTGAACGTCTCAGGCAGCCTGTCCAGCCTGGCACCAAGGACGACACCACAATGTCAGTCAAGACAGGCGGTACTTCCAGAAGAGCTCCGGCTCCGATCGATAGTTATAGCGCCAGTCCATCACAACTGCCTGCCATTGGAGCCAATGGTTCATACAGGCCGGCTGCGGACAGAGTAGATCCAGCGGCCGTTGCGCCCGTACGCGGAAGTACGGACAATCGAACAAGCGGTATCATCACCGGTGCTACCGGTGTATTGCCAGATGCGATTGGCACTATATATAGTGCCACCGTCAAACCAAAAACCGCCGGCGAAATGCTTGGCGCTCTGGACAATATGCCTTTGCCAAAACCCAGCCGATCGCTGGGCGACGGCATAGTATCAAATCTCAACAGCGGTATGCAGAATGTCTCAGACATAGTCAACACTGCACTGCCGGCAATTAGAAGATCCGGTGCGGCAGACCATGCAATCATTCAGCCGCTGCCACTCGATCCGGCTACTTCCATTGGACATCCGCCACAACCCGCCGCTGATCCGGTCAGGTCTCTCAGACAAGTAGAATCCAACCCATCGGCACAGTTACCGCTGCCTGGCATTTTGACTGCCAGAAGTGTGCAACCTTCGGCTGAGCCTCTTTCTGCAGGAGACACAAGAGCCGGTGACCTGAACAAAGGATTTAACGTTGCTGGAAACAGCGTGAACAGCAGTGACAGAGTTACCGGCAAACAGCTCGGTTCTGTTCCAGATGTTCTTTCACCCGCAGCGCTCAACCCGGCTCGTCCACTGCCGAACCAAATCTTAAGTCCATCAGGCGACATATTGCCGGCGGCAAGCAGCAGAGTCGGCGCTCCGATCAACTGCGACACCACTTTGCCGTCACTGACTCCCAGAAGGGAAACTCAGCCACCGGCAGCCACGGCTCGAACGGTTCCCATCTTTACGGGTGACGGAACTGTCCTGGTGGCTGTACCAAGACCAGTCAACTCCGATACACCTGTCAATGCGCTTCCTGCGGCCGCACCGGTTGCAAAACCGGAAGGTGTCATCAAAAACGCGGTCACCGATTTCGGAAATCAGATCGGCAATGGTCTCAAGGGAATTATCAGTCCTAACGGCGAAGTCATAAATCCGAAT
>CAZHEZ010000287.1:0-6272 GCA_964531315.1 uncultured Candidatus Obscuribacterales bacterium
AAGTGGTAGAACATTCCCCAATTGCCGCTCATGCCTACACGTTCTGGTCCCTGCGGGGCTTCAGATAGCGCCCGAAGAGTCTTGCTGACGTATGCGAGCGCTTCCTCGTGCGTTATCCAGCCGCGGCTGGCTGCAATCGGATAGGCAGCCAGTGCAAATCCGGTGGCAGCAACACTGGCAGGAGATGTGTGCTGGTCGCGGTCTTTGACAAGACCGGTGCGGGGATTTTGATTCCGGCGAAACCACTCGAAGTGGGCTCGCTGGGCGAATTCGATCAACCATGCGTCCGAAGCGAAGTGAACGATCGCGCGCCGCGCCATCGGTACTCGCCACAAAGAGCGCAGGAGAGAGCTGCTTTTCATAGCTCATCCTCCATATTCAGTTGTTAGATGCTGCAGTGCCCGTTAACTCGAAAACAAAGTCTTTCGAGCCGGGCTTTGGCGTGGAAGCAGACGTGAAGCCCCTGGCGGATAGCCAGAGGTACTAGTACGTAATACGCCGGGAGAGATTATTAGTTCGGGGGGGTTTCTCTAGAGAGAAAATTGTTGGCTTCCAGACTTACGTCTAGCACAAGCGTTTAGGTTCTCGCGCCTGCAAAATTCCGCGCGCCTGGACTAAAAATTTCGCGAAATCGAGGCTTATTACTAGTTTTCATTACGATCACAGGTTCTTTGAGCTTCAAAGAACCTGTAGTGAAGATCATAAGTTACTATTAGCGCGAGCTTTCAACTCTTGAAAGCCGGCTGTCAACAGCGATCGCGCCAATCGCAAACTAGTTGCCTACAGAAATTGGCAAATATCTCTCGACAAGTGGAATGTGGAAATTAGGTACGAATGCGTACAGGGCGAATATGACAACAACCGCCAAAATTCCCCAGCCCAACAAGTATCCAAAAAAGCGGAAGTCTGAGTCGATTTCGGAAGCCGAGCGGCAATCGTAATTGGAATATCCGTAACCGTGATGATGATGACGTCCTGGCAAAAAGAAGAACAGAATGTCGAGAATCGAGAACATTTTCGGAACCACGCTCCAGAGAGGGACATGTAGGGCATCATACCGAGTCCACTTGACAACATGGTCAACCGTAATTATTGCTTAACGAGATCACCCAAAACCGGTACCAGGTTGGCAATTCAATTCCGACCAGTGGAGGTCACGGGTTTATCTGTCTCTCGACATGGTAGGGAAGCACTGGCTGCCCTTCCGGGAGCGCATGAGTGAGTGTGTCGCCGATCACCTTCTCCGGTCCGGAAAAAGCCAATTCATAGCCGTGCAGCCCCGGCATTTTGACTACTTTCAGGTCCGCCGCAGTCAGTACAGTCCCTTCGGCAAGATTATGGTCGGCCACCAGATAGTGGCAAGATTCTCTGATGCTTGGATTGAATGGCTGCACATCAAAATGTGCGCTGGCCGAATCGGCATTGCCGGGCTGCCCGACAACGGCGCGAATGTTTTGACCACCCCAATACGCACAGCAGCCAAAACCAAGAATTACAAGGGCGCTGATGCCGGCCAGTCCACCAGTCAAACTGCGCTGAAAATCTTTCTGTATAACTTCAATACTCATAGACAACAACCCCACGCTTGTCTCTGAACTTCCATTATGCAGAAGACCGGCAATTCGCGCCTCGGGGTAAACACTGAGATTTCTCGTGATTATCAGGCCTGCTCAGCCAACGGAATGCGAAACCAAAAAGTACTGCCATGGCTCAGTTCGGAGTCCACCCCGATAGAGCCGCCATGCAATTGCACAATTGATTTGCAAATATTCAAACCGAGACCTGTGCCGCCCATGTTTCGCGCATCCGATGTAGCAACCTGTTTGAATTTTTCAAAAATCAACTCAGTTTGGTCGGCAGGAATCCCGCGCCCTTGATCTGTTATGCGAAATTCGGCACTGTCATCGACTGCGACAACAGAGACAGTAACCGTTTTTCCTTCTGGTGAGAATTTCACAGCATTGGCCAGAAGATTCACAACTACTTGCACCATTCGATCCTTGTCGCATTGGACCAAAAGATCGCTGGGTTCGCTTAGCAGCTTCACTTGCTTTTTCTCAGCCAATCCCACAACTGAAGCGATCGAATCAGCGACAATAATCGAAGCTTCCGTGGGCTGGAAATCCATCGGAAAATTGCCGGACTCAAGGCGCTCAGAATCAAGAAAATCATTGACCAATGCCATGATCCGATTGGACGAAACTTCTGCATGTTTGACCATGCGTTCGCCACGCTCATTGAGCTCTCCCAGTTGCCCGGAGATGAAAAACGAAATCATCGCTTGCACGGTCGACAGCGGACTGCGGATATCGTGTGTGACCATGCGCACCATTTCTTGGCGCATTTCCTCCAGGTTTTTGCGCTCAGTAATGTCATGAACAACACAAAAGTACGACTCCAAATCCGGAAACCATGCTACCGACCAGATGGTGTAGAACTCCTCACCGGTTTTCTTTCTTACTTTCAATTCAAGCGGCTGCGAATGCTTACCGGCGCGAGCTTTCTCAAAGTAAGCATGAACTATGTCCATGTCAATTTCGTCAACGAAGCGAGTGAGCGGCTCATTGACGATATCCTTTGGCTCTATGTGCAGAAAATCGCCCAGAGCCTTATTTGCCGATTGAAAGCGCAAGTCCTTTCCGAGAGAACAGATGATATCGCGTGCGTTCTCGATGATCGCTCGTTCTTTCAACGTGGCTTGCTTGAGCGCATTTGCCATGACATGAAAGGTGGCATCCATTTCGGCCAGTTCATCACGCCCGCTCAAAGGCTCATTCAAGGGCAAATCGCTTGCCAGTCTGTAGCTGTTGTCCTGCATGATTTTGAAGCGCCTGTCGATGCGCCTGAGCACGGCAATAATTGCCAAAACAACCAGACCGACAAGGACGCCGGAACTGAGCAAGGCGGTTTGGGCTATTTTTTCGTTAAACTCGGTTCGTCTTTTGACCGTTAGATCGGCAATTTCTTTTTGCTGCTTTGTAAAATCAGCTATGTCATTGGGCGCTTCGTGGTATGCGATAGCGTAGAGCTTTTGCCAATATGGTGATCTTTTCGCTCGACCGTCGTCAGTATCACCCCATATGACATAACCCTTCTTCAATTCGGCTAGATTATAGTGAAACTGCTTGAGGTCATATTCCAGCTTATCTATAGAGCTGCCGCGCAAGGGATCTTTGTCGACAAGCTCCCTGAGAGTATCCAGTGTGACTTTGATTTTGCGTTCAGCAGAAATAATTCTTTCATCGAAAAACGACTGACCAAAGCTGTACTCACCACCGGATAAGTCCAACAAATGCATTAAGTCCTCATAGAAGACATTCACCTCATCGGAAACGGCTCGACAAGTCTCAGCCTCCTCTCTGGCAGCTTCAGAGCGATTGTGCAAGTCGAAAATCGCGATCATTAAAACAGCCTGAATCATCACCGGCGCCGCCAGCAAAATGATCATCGAGTTTTTTATTGAAGTTGAGAACGCCATACTGAATCTCTCTTCGCCGCCATAATGTTTCTCACAAAAGAGCTTAATAACACGTGAAAGAAACCATCAAAGTTGCGCCGACAATATTAAGGCAAATCACGTTGTCAGGGTTTGAGACATGGTCTGAAATGGCCGTCATAACGGGCTTTAGGGAAGTTTTGCCGGAAAGGCTAGCGAAGCTTCGAGAAGAAATGTTCAAACACAATGGTTCGTCTTTCATAATAAATGGAGCGCAGGCGCAGCACAGGCGAATAGCTTGCGACATCACCCATTTTTTCCATTGAAAGGACCCCTTTCACACCACTTGTAATACCAGTCTCAAATCCAGTCATTGCCGGCGAAATCTAATCGCAGGACTGACTCTGGACTAACGGAGGGCACGCTGCTTTCAGCTATTGCCGCCCTCTTCAACGCGAATTCATCACCAGCCCCTAATCCGGCTTGAAAAACAGCACGGCCAAGGATGTTTGAATTCGTCCTCCCTTAAGAACGACAGCAACTTAGTGGGGCACGGCAAGCTCTCGTTCTGCAACCACAGGTAAAGCATGACTATCAGCTTGATAGTAGCCATGATCTGCGTCGCCCTCGCTCTCGGTTTTGACTTCGTAAACGGTTTTCACGACACAGCAAATGCCGTGGCCACCGTAATCTATTCGAAAACGCTAAAACCACGCACCGCCATCTTAATGAGCGCTGTGTTCAACTTCCTGGGCGCGCTGACCGTGGGCACCTCCGTGGCACTGTTTATCACGGGCGTTGTACCGCTCAGCCTTTGCACACCCACTCTTCTCTTATCGGTCTTGACGGCAGGGCTGATCTGGAATTTGATCACCTGGTATGTCGGATTGCCGATAAGCAGCTCACACTGCTTGATCGGCAGCCTTGTCGGTGCCGGCATCGCTGCAGCAGGAATTTCCGGACTCAACCTGGCGGCTTTCTACAAAGCCATCGCCGCTTTGCTGGTCTCGCCTGCACTCGGCTTCATCATTGCTCTCATTCTTGCTTTCGTAATCAACTACCTGGTCAAACGATTGACAGCCAGGCAGGTCGATTCCACGCGGGCATTGCAATGGATGCAGATTGCCTCTTCAGCATCGCTGAGCTTCTCGCACGGTGGCAATGACGGGCAAAAGATCATGGGCATCATCACCTTGATCCTGGCCACGCAACTGCCGGACTATGGATACACCGTCAGCTTTGTGCCCTTCTGGGTAATCTGCGCAGCAGCCCTGGCCATTGCCGCCGGCACCGCCACAGGCGGCTGGCGCATCATCAAGACCGTGGGTGAACGCCTTTCGCGCAAAGAAATCACCACCACCCACGGCTGTGCCGCCGAAATGACCACCGCATTGGTTGTTTTTGGCGCCTCGCATGTTGGCGTTCCGGTCAGCACCACTCATGTTCTCACGTCTGCAGTCCTGGGCGGAACTTGCGGGCTGCACGGCAAGAGCGAGCTTCACCACGACACCTTGCGCAACGTACTGATGGCCTGGATTCTCACCTTGCCTGTCACGGCTGTGCTGGCAGGTGCGATCTATCTTTTAGCGTCGTCGTTCTAGTTCGTTTTAACGGTCAGGGAGTTAAGGTCGACTCCCTGACCGCAAGTCCTGCTGCATAGACTTTCCTCTTTGACTTTTACTGTTGTTATACTATATTTACTAATACATCAAACACAAAGCAAAATTCGGAGGCAGTCTGGTGACTGCCCCCCTCTGCTTACAGCCAATCAACCCATCTGTGTGGCGAGAAACTCGTTGCCCTTCATCCACTGCTTGTGCTCCACGCTGTACACTTCCTCGAACAGCAGGAAAAGCATTGGGTTGTGCACTGCAGCTATAACTTGATGCCCCTGTGCAGCCAAAATCCGGAAGAACTTGCCGACGGCACGGGCCGAACGAACCGACAATCCGGTATCTGGTTCGTCTAGAAGGAAGGTAATCGGCTGCGAGGCATTGCGCTTGCACAAATCGGCAAGCATCAGAACAACAGCCTGACCGTGGCTGGTAAACAGCACCCGAGTTTGCACAGACATATCTACATCGCCACCAAACGCAGTTGACGTGCGAGGATTGAACTTCTCGAAATCGAAGTAGCGAATCTTCGTGCCTTCTTCTTGAGCGACTGCAACCGCCGCCTGGGGCAGGAAAGTGGCACCATTTTGGAGGGCGGTCAGAAGGGTGCTTTTTCCACAGCCCTGGTCGCCTACCAAAAGATTTACGCCTGGTCGCAATTCCAGTTGAAACCCGCTTTTGAAGCCGCGGAATTCCTTGCCGAAAGTTATAGTCTTAATCATCGCAATGTTCCTTTGAAAGCGGACAAAGAGGGCCGGCTGCAATAAAGCAACCAGCCCCTCTTGTTGTATATCACCACATACGGTGCCGAGTTCGAACCTTACTTGGTCGGATTGATAATCACGCCAGCAAAGAGAATCGCATTGGTCTGGGAATCAACGATGAAAGTGAGAAACGGGCGATCGACTCTCATCTCGAATGGCATGCGCGCACACTCCAGTGCGAACTCGACAGACGTGACGGCCGCAGCTTCTGCGCCTTCCTCGTCCACCTTAAATACTGTCTTGTGCAGGATGTCCTTGACGAAAACGACCGGCGGAATCTGCCGCATGCCGCTGAAGTCGGCCCGGCCGCCGAAGGCATCCTCCATACCGAGCGTCATCAGCGAGCCTTTGAGCGAATTCTCGTAGGCGATATCAATGCGAGGTAGCCAGAGCAGCCCGTCGCGCTCGTACGTCGAGGCAATATGCTGCGTCAGAGCCTTTTCGTCAAGTTTGGCCAGC
>CAZHEZ010000288.1:0-5920 GCA_964531315.1 uncultured Candidatus Obscuribacterales bacterium
CTCCCGTCGACTTTCAAAAGGACTCGCTGGCAAACTTCCTGAGAATCTGCCTTTTCTCGGTGGTTGATGTTTTGATCAAGCGCTTCACCGGGCAGACTTCAAATATGATCGTGGTTTTCAGGAAACCTCAGTTTTAGCTGCAGCCGTTTGTGAGTTTGGAAAAAACACCTGTACCTGAGTTGCATCAATCGCCTTCCACTTTGGTAGGCGAGACCCTGACCATGCCTGTTTGTCCATCTTGCGGACTGAAGATGGCGCACGGGACGATTAAATGTCCCAATGACGGCACTGAAATTGTCACCAGATTCAAAGTCGGCGATTGTTTAAGTGACAAATACGAATTTATCGAATCGGTCGGCTCCGGCGGTATGGGCATCATTTACAAGGCCAGGCATCTTGGTTTGAACAAGATCGTGGCGATTAAATTGCTGCATCCGCATTTGCTCAATGCCGAAACAGTGATGCGTTTTCAGAGGGAGGCGCGCACAGCCAGCGATCTTCGTCATCCCAATTTGATTACCGTGCAGGACATTGGCACCACCGATGATGGCCAGCCGTTTATGGTCATGGATTATGTGAGCGGTCAGTCGCTGTCCGAATTCATCAAAGAAAAAGGTCGAGTGTCCGTCGAGGAAACGCTGGACATATTTTTGCAAATTTGCAGCGGTCTTGCTTATGCCCACAAACAAAATATTCTGCACCGCGACCTGAAGCCGAGCAACATCATGCTTTTCCGGGACGAAGATGGTGGTATTCGCGCAAAAATCCTTGATTTCGGCATTGCAAAAATTCTCGAAGAGGGAGACAAGCAGACCTCGACCCTGACCAAAACCGGTGATGTTTTCGGCAGTCCACTTTATATGAGCCCTGAGCAAGGTGCCGGTGGAAAGCTGGACAGAAGATCCGATTGCTATTCGCTTGGATGCATGCTTTTCGAATGCTTGACCGGAACCACTCCTTTTATTGGCAAAAGCATTATTGAAACTTTGATGTTTCACGCTCAGCATCAGCCGCCCAGTCTCAAGGAAGCCACCCTGGGCCTGGAATTTCCCGAAGCGCTCGAGAAGGTAGTGGCCAGATTGCTGCAAAAAGTCCCGGAAGATCGCTATCAATCGGTTCTTGAAGTGCGCGAAGATCTGCAAGAGATTAAAGATGAGCGGGCCAAGAACGATGCCAGTGTAGATAATGTCAGCCGCCGTCAATTGAGAGATCTGGCATCCGGCTCCGGCACTGCATCCGGTGCCAAACAAAAGAAGCCAAATCTGGCCAATCTGGAAGGAAAAGACATTATTATTGCTTTGCTTGGCATTGCGGTAATCGTGCTTCTGTTTCGTGATTTCCTGCCTAATTTCAATGAGATTGCCGGCAGCCCGCCCGAGCCTCAGATTACCAAAACCGTCCAGGAAGTGGACAAAAGCAAGGCCGATGAGCTGGCAGAAAGCATGAGCGAAGGACAGCTATCTTTGCACAAGCAGCTCAGCAGAACCAGTGATAATTCGCAACTGAAGCTGACTGGATGCAATCTTAAGGATGAAGATCTGAAGTCCTTGAAAGGTCATACGGAAATAGAGACACTGGATCTGGAAACAAATGCATTAGACGGCACTGGTCTTGCGGTGCTCGAGACTTTGCCCAAATTGTATAAACTGAATGTTTCCGACAATCCACTTAGCGATCAAGGTGTGCGCACAATCAGTCATCTCGATCATGTAAAAAATATCGAGTTGAAGCACATCAAACTCAGCAACAATGCCATGCGCTCGCTTGGCCAAATGAAGTATGTGAATAAGCTGGAGTTCGATCACTCTGCAATTGGCGGCCGATCGTTGCGCTTCCTTTGCTCCATGCCCAACCTGGTCGCGCTTTCGCTGAATGATCAACCTGATCTGAGCGATAAGAGCATCCTTTTCCTCAAAGACATTCCCAGGCTGAAAATGATTGACGTCAGTGATACCCCGGTAACCGGCGAGGGATTTGCCAATCCTGAACGATTCCCGCAATTGGAGATCATTTCTCTAAAGAGAGACAAGTTGACCGAGTTGGGATTAAAGGCGGTGGGCAAAATCGAGTACCTCAAGGAATTGGATCTGCGCTCGGCCGCTTTTGATGTGAGGTGGTTGCGACATTTGAGCGCAGCACATCATTTAAGCAAGGTGACCATTTCTGAAAATCACGATCTGCCAGCCTTTAAGAAAGCGCTTCCTAACTGCTTGATTGAAGTCAAAAAGCCGAAAAAACCGGGCATCTAAAAAAATGATGCTCGTGGGCAGCATCAAAAACCAGTCAGAAATAAACACAGAGATCGGCGCTCTATGAGTCAGACCGAATTTTTTTCAGTCTGACTCTCAAAGTTCTTCTCGACGAAGCGCCGGAAGGCCGGAAGAACTTGCCACGCAACCAGAGTCCAACTCAGACAATAATATTTATGCCCGTCTCTTGGCAACCTAAACGCCAATAAGGCTTTCCAAGATTAACATCATCTCAGATAGGCTTTCTCACCGTCACCGACATATTTGAAGTTGAGCCTGTAGTCGCCTTTAGAACGATGTCGATACAAGTAAACGCAGAAACAAAAATCAAGTTGCGAAGACTGTTCTTTTGGAACTCAGAAGGTGGAAAGAGGCGGTCAGACAGTTTGCTGAAAAAGCCGTTTTTCTCTCGGTCTTTGGCGCCCAGAAGTGAATGCATAGTCCAGTTCCAGAAAGCTGGCGCCGGGTGATATTCAGTTTCCACAATGGTAAATCCCATTTCTTCAACAAGCCACTTTAACGTTTCAGGACTGTAGAAGATCCAGTGTCTGGGGAAGTGATAGCCGCCCCAGTGACGGTTTTTGAACCAGCGAGCGTCGGCGGCCTCGATGTTGGGTGTCTCGATCAAGAAGATGCCACCTGGCTTGAGCACCTGGAAGGCTCGTTTTACGAAGACTTTTGGATCTGCCACATGCTCGATTACATGGGTGGCAACGACGAGATCGAAGTACTGGCCGGGCAACTCAGCGTCTTCAAAGCGACCGCAATAAACTGTATGACCAGCATTTCTGGCTAATTCAACCGCTTTTTCATCGAAGTCTACGCCGAAGGTTTCTACCTTTGCACTGCGCACCTGCCGGTACCAGTTGAGCGCCCGCCCATCCGCACAGCCTATATCAAGGACTCTCAGACTTTCTTTTGCCCCTGTCAGGGCAAGGGCCTTCTCCAGGCGCGTCAAATAGACGTGCCGGCGAGCTTTGTAGAGAAGTGAGGCAGTGTTTTCCTTTTCCACATTTTTTTCAGCGAGATGATATGCGTAATATTCATCTGGATAGATAGTGGACAGCTCTGAGATATCCGGTCGCGGGTTGAGGTAGACCAGCCCGCAGTCCTGGCACTTGACCACGCGAAAAACGTCTGATGTAGTGTTTTTGTATTCATGCTCGACGCCCAGTGTGTAAAGACTGGAGGCGCTGCTGCCGCAATTGTTGCAGCATACCTCAACTTTCTTGATGGCAGTCTTCATGGCGTTTTGCATGAGAGCGGGCGGGTTAATTTGTCTTTCAATAGGGACGTTTCCAGCATACAATTCTAATGATTCTTACGATAGCAGGCTTCAAGATTCAACCAACGGCGCCTGCCTTGCTGCATAATGCTCCATAGCCGGTATCCCTATATGTTTTCCCTGCACCACTATGCCACGTAAGCAAGCGCAAGAAGAAAAGCAGACTCGCTCTGGTTCCTGGGTGCAGGTCGAGGGCGGCCCGATACTGGCTTGCATCGACATGGGCACCAACTCTTTTCATATGATCGTCTGCCAGGCCAGTCCCGAGCGCGATCATTTCGAAGTGATCACCAAAGTCAAAGAAGCGGTGCCCTTTTTCAGGCGATCGCTGACGGCACATTATATTGACGAACTGGCGCTCAGCTCTGCCATCGGCATTTTGAAAATCATGCGCAAAAAGGCTTACGAAAAAGGCGCCGATAGTATAGTCGCCGTCGCCACCTCGGCTGTGCGCGAATCGCGCAACGGGGCTGAGGTTTTGAGCAAGATCAAAGAAGAATTGGAAATTGACGCGCGAATGATTTCCGGAAAGGAAGAAGCGCGTCTTATTTATCTGGGCGTCTTGTGGAGCATGCCTAAGCTGAAAGGCGGATTTGGCATTGTCGACATCGGTGGCGGCTCCACTGAAGTGATTAAGGGCGACAGGCACGGAATCACCTTTGCCGAGTCTTACAAACTTGGTGCAGCCAGGCTGACGCAGAGATTTTTCAAAAAAGGCCTGCCCACCCAAGAGACCCTGCGTGAATTGCATGATGAAGTGCGCGGAGTTTTGAGACCGGCTGCCGCCCGACTGGATGAACTGGGTGGAGTGCAGCAGCTAATCGGCACCTCAGGAACTGTTCAATCTCTGGCAAAAATTGACCGGGTGCGACAGGGCAAGCCGGGTCACGAGCTGCATGGCTGGAGACTTTCCCAAAAGAGACTGGAGGAGATTGTTCTTCTTATCGAAGAAAGTTCGATCAAACAGGAGAAGATCAAAGGCGTCAGTTCCGATCGCAGCCAGACCATTTTGGCAGGCGCCATTGTCTTGCTTGAGACGATGCGCTCTTTCAATGTTTCCGAAACGATTGTCTGCTCTGCGGCCCTTAGAGAAGGATGCGTCGTCGATCGTTTCTTGCAAACAGGATGGCTGGACGGCGGACTGAAAGAACACCGCGATCCTCGCTCGACATCAGTGCATCAGCTCATGGACAAATATCACGTTTCTTACGATCATGCAGAGCAAGTGGCCAAAATCGCCTCTGATATTTTCATTCAGACTCGCGGCATTCTGCATGAATATACATCTTATGTCGGTCACCTGCTCTGGTCTGCAGCGATGTTGCACGATATCGGCATGTTCATCGGCAGAAATGGGCACCACAAGCATTCATATTATTTGATCAAACATTCGGGCTTGCTCGGGCACTCGGAAGAGGAAGTTGGCATCATTGCGGCGATTGCCCGCTATCATCGCGGCAGCGAACCGAAAGACTCGCATGAAGCGTACTATACCGTTTCTCCGGAAAACCGAAAGGTATTGACCGACATGGCGGCGATTTTGCGAGTTGCCGAAGCTTTGGATCGAAGCCATAAACAAGTAATTGAAAGAGTGACTGTGGCTATGCAGCCCTTTCAAAAAGGCGGCTACGAGAAGAAACTTCTTTCCCTGATTGTGAAATTAAAAAGCGGCGAAAATTGCTACTCGGAGAGCTGGGCACTTTTAGAAAAGAAAGAGTTCTTCGAAAATCAATTTCAAGTCAGGCTCAGCTTGCAAGTGCAGGCGGAAGCCGGCTATGCCGTCAAATCAAATAAGTCCGGCTGAAGTTCTATTGAGGTTGTGCGCCCGGTTTTTGAGCCAGGCGAGACTTTTCTGCCAGTTCGCGCACATGGGCCAGCCGGCGTTCCAGCTTTTGCTTGGTGACGCCGTTCATCATGGCGCGCGGCACGGGCAACCCCATATCGATGTGAGAAGTGAGTTCGAGATTGGTGGATTTTCCATCGGCAGATGGCGTCAGAACCCAGCTGCCCTCCATGGCCTTGAACTTGTCTGATTTCACCATTTGATAATCGATGCGGCGATTGGGCACTTCTTGAGTGTTCATAACGCAGACTGCGGTGCCGACAATCGGAAGCACAGTAAACTTTTGCTCGAGCGTCGCTTCGTTGACGCCCTGCCTGAGAACCTTGCTATATGCCAGTTCAGGATCTGTTTTTCTTTGTTCGTGCACAGCTTCCCACACCACTTCCGGCGGTGCCTTGATAGTGATTGCTGCTTTCACCCGCGGCTTGCCGCTGTTGAGGCTTTTTTGAGCGGGTTGGTCGCCCTGGGCGCTCTGCTTTTCACTACCTTGAGCTTCTTTCTTAGCCTTTGAGAGCCGGTCTCCGAAAAAACCGGGCAAGAGCC
>CAZHEZ010000289.1:0-5857 GCA_964531315.1 uncultured Candidatus Obscuribacterales bacterium
AGCCAGAAGAATACCTTGGGACGCCAATTCGCTCTTTACGTCGTCAATGTCTCGGGCCGTACGGTCCAATTCTCTGGCTTGAGCCGAGAGGACGAGAGCCTTTTCTTGCTGCGCCAAAAGCTGCTCCTGCAGCTCGACGACTTTCGCCATCAAGGCACGTACATCGACCGTTTGTCCGGTTTGCGGGTTGACCGCCAAATTTCCGTCGGGAACCATTCTTGTTTCCAGGCCTTGTATTACCGCTGTGCCAACCAGTACTATTCCCAGAGTTTTAGTGAGCCAATCAAGGCATAACTAAACACCACCTTTAGTCTAGCGAGTCCTTTGAAAAAAATATGAAAAAGATTCGATTAGCAGGCGGGCAGGTGATTACGCCTCTTGAGGTGCGCTTTGCCGACATTCTGATTGAGGGCGGTCTGATAACGGCGATTGTCCCTTACGAGCAGTCGACGCCGGCTTATGAAAACCTCGATGTGGCAGGCCGGCTGGTCACTCCAGGGCTTATAGATTTGCAATTGAATGGTGGTCCGGCCCTTGATTTTTGGGGTAAACCGACCGAGGCGGAGCTGGTGAAATTCACCAGGCAGCAGGCACTGGGCGGTGTGACGACATATCTGCCCACTCTGATTACGGCGGCCATCGACCACCTGGTCGAGAACATCGACTGGCTCAAAAAACATGGACTCAGGTCCGATCTCTCGCTCGCCAAGGGGCTCTCTGCCCGCATGCCCGGCATACATCTGGAGGGTCCGTGCCTTTCGCCCAAGCGGCCGGGTGTCCATCCACCGGAGCATTTGCAGCCTTTCAGTCAGGAGATTTTAAAGAGGCTGATAATCGACGGTGTGCTCCTGATCACGGTTGCGCCTGAGCTGGACCATGAGGGCGAAGCATTGCAGTACTTGCAAAGTCATGGAGTAAAAGTGTCTTTAGGGCATTCAAACGCCAACCTGGCGGAGGCCCAAAAGGCATTCGACGCCGGCATTCGATTGGTCACCCATATTTTCAACGCTATGGCGCCCCTTCATCACCGAGACCCGGGAGCCGCCGGTGCGGCGCTCATGGATGACAGGGTCAACTGCTGTTTGATTGCAGACGGCTTGCACCTGGCACCAGAAACGGTGTCACTGATCTTACGCTTGAAGGGAGCCAGTCGATCGATTTTGGTCACTGATGCCGCTAAAATCGGCACCACAGGCGGTGGTCTGGTCGGTTCTTCAATACAGCTTGCCGACGCTGTAAGAAACTGCGTTGCCTGGGGCAGTGCACCGTTTCAAGCGGCTGTGCGCATGGCCAGTTACAATCCGGCTCGCGTGATGGGACTGGATGAGAAAGTCGGACATTTGGAAGTCGGCAAATTTGCCGATCTGGTCATTTGGAATGCCCAGGATCTTTCAATCGATCTGGTTTTGGTGGGCGGGCAGATCCTGACCAGGGATGATAAAACAGTAGAGACGGCGGGCAAGTCGTTCAGATAGCAATTTTTGTTTGCAGGTGGTTGAGTGAATCTTAGAAAGAGTCTTTCCCTGTCGGCTTTCCTGCTCATTGGCGCCTCGATTTGTGGCAGCGTTTGCTTTGCCGAAACGAAGCAAATGGATGCAGCGGCAGCAAACAGTGTCCATATAAAACTTGACCGCGATGACCGTGATGTGATGTTTCACATGTCTGTGTTGAAGCCAGAGCAGATCTTCAAAGAAAAGCCTGAGCATCTGGAAATTTTTCAGCAGGACGCCAGTCCTCTTAACGGCCGCGAAGTCCTTCTTCTTGTCCACGGCGGTGGCGGCGAGTATCAAAGCATGCTGCGCTGGGACAAGGTGCTTGAATATTTTGACGCCGATCCGCGCTTCAAAAAAAATTTCAAAGTTTTCATGCTGCGTTATGACACCACTGATTCGCTGAATGACGAAATCGAGCAGGCCAAACAACTGATTCCGGAGCTTGCAAAAGGTGCCGGAAAACCGATCACAATCTTGGCCCTCAGTATGGGCGGCAATGTTGTTCAGGGTGCAATCACAGACCCTGCAGTCGACGAAAGCATCGACAGGGCCTTGTGCATGGGTACTCCATTTCATGGCTCGCCGCTTTTCTCTGCCGACTGGTATCAGTACAGTCTCCTGCAGCACAAATTCGGTCCCATTACACGCATGCTGGATGCTGTCGATTACCGGTTTTATTTCAGCCGGCACAAGAATTACCAGGCTGATCTCAAATGGGACAATCTGGACGGCGGTATCCCTTCTGTAGGTACGTTCAAAGGCTTGACTCCAATTGGACCAAAAGGCAATCTCGAGCCGGACAGAGACGAAAGCAGCGTCCTGCGCAAGATCAATGAACGCGGAGTCAACAAAGCCAAGATAATTGCTTACGCCGGTTATCTTGTCAATTCGGAAGTGCTCTGCATGACCAAGAAAAAACGTCTAGAGTCTTTTGTTTTGGCGCCTTATCGTTTTATGACGATCAGAGTGCCTGCCCAATTGGGGCGTGAACAGCCGACGTTGAAAGTATTGAGCACCAAGATAGGCAAAGTGAAGGCGGCCGGTGAATCAGGTTTGAGCACCAGAAAGTTTGCCCTCAATGATGGCATCACACCGATTGCCAGCGCCCTGTTCTTGCCACCGCAGGTAGTGAGAGATTATCCTATTCTCAAGGAAGACGATCTATCAGGTCTTCGACCGCAACTGGATGTTCGCCTCGGCCGAGTTTTCCGAAATATCGACCACGTCACTTTTGTCGATGGAGCACCGCCGCACCGGGGCTCGAAAATTCTCAAAGACGAATTGCATCCTGAAGATGGAGAGCACACCATTTTTGAATGGATGCTTGACGAACTTCTCGAGCGCGATCAAGGCGATCGCAAGGACAATGAGCTGGTACAACCGTAGGGGCAAATTCAAAAATGATTTCCAGATTCTTTAGATCAAAATCAATTACGACAGCCGTGATGGCAGTGTTGTTCGCAGTCTCGATTCAGGGATGCCAGAAAGTTTCTGTGCCCAGGGTAAACTCGAAATTCGGCAATGTCGATGAGATATGCACCAATTTTGTCATGCACTATCTGGACACCGATGGAAAGACATTCGCTTCCTCGCAAGCGCAGCTCAAGCAAGACTCCTCACCGGGCTTGATCCAGACAATGAAGAAAAGCGGCGTACTGGCTAAAGACGATAAGGCTATGAAGGCGAAGCTGACTCAATTGGCAAAACGCAAAGGCAAGGAGACTGTCGTCGTTCAGAAAGTGGAAGAAGGCGAAGTCAGTCCAAACGGTTTGATTCAAGCGAAAGTGACAGGCGAGATCCAGAAGGGATCCGCGGCGACGCCTTTTGCTTATGTGCTTGGTCTGGGCATCAGAAAAGACAATAACAAGCTGGCTGTAGTGACGATTACAAAACAGTAGCCGAACAAAAGGCGGGCCTCTGGTGCCGACCCTATTTGTTTGTCTCTAGAGCTTTTTTCCCACGGCGCTACTTTCTGTGTGCAAGTTATTTTCTGCTGTCTTTTGACTGGAGACATCGGTCAGCCAATTGGTGACGTCGGCAAAAACATCATCCTTGATATATGGTGTTTCGAAATGAATGTGACCGCGATTTTTCAGGACAATCAAATGCGCACTGGGCGACGGTATACGTTTCATCAATTCTCTTGCCGCTGAAGCCTTGTACATTCGGTCGTTTTCGCCGACGATGCACAGGATGTGCATATCGGAAGGAATTTGCTCGACATACATCAAACTGGATTTGTTGGCGTGCATGCTTTGCATTGATTCCCAGAAAGTCATGGTCTTGCGATTGCCCGGGTCTTTGATATAGGCTTCGGTGACTTTATCGTCTTCAGACAAGAAGCGCTTGGCATAAGGCTCGAGCGGGATATCGCGCTTCATGTTTACCCAGAATTTGGCAAAATCGGCTGCTAGAGTGGGGCTCAAGCCGGAGCGTCTGGTGCTGCAGGGGCTGGCGATGACGATGCCATCAATCAAATTGGGATGAACGCTGGCCACCCATAAAGAAAGATTGGCTCCCAGACTTTCTCCCATCATATAGAGAGGCAGATTGGGGCGCTGTTCGCGCAGAGTGAGAATCAGGTCGACGATGTCTTCGCGGCTGCGAAAGACAGCAATTTCGCCATCCGGGATTGGCTTGCCGTCATCGGTACACCATCTTCCGAATCCTCGCAAGTCAGGTGCATAAGTCTCATAGCCTTGTTCGGCCAGCTTGCGGGCCATCGGATCGAAGGCGCCACCGTGGAGCGTCGCTCCATGTATGGCGACGATCAGACCACGCAGTGGCTTGTCTTTGTCCACCCAATGGGTCACAGGCTGCTTTACGTCTTTAGCGATCTTGGGCTCGTCTTCGCGGACAACCTCAGCAGAAGCGCCCAAAAATGAAGTTAAGGAAAGAGCCAAGACCTGACAGACAAGCAAGCAAGCCATCTTTATAGCAATGTTTGTTCTTTGCACAGCCGCCATCTCGCTAACGATTACACCAGATTCCTAAGGAGCATTGTGCCCAAAACAGCTTCCTTTAAGATGAGAATACTTGTTGAGAGCGAAGATGCCGCTACCTGGCGATTTGTTCCCTCTTTGGGCGCGTTACACTATTAGTAATTGAACCCCTTACAACCTCCCGGTCCGATAACTCGGACTTTGACTCCCTGGCGGTGAATGAGATGCAAAGAGAAAGCATGGCTTTGAAGCAGGCAACCTTACTAAAGACAGGTTCATTTCTGCCCTTGTCTGTAATTGCGCTTTGCCTGATTGGCTCAGGCCGCCCTGCTGCAGCGCAGGGAATTGGCGAATACGGCGGCGTCATGGGTATGCCCAGACCGGTGCCGACCGGGCACGCTTCGGCTGTTCAGAACCTATTTCAGGTGCCGAGCCTGGGCGGAGGTGCCGCGCCCACTGCCGGTTCATCCGGGGCTGGCCAACCGGTTGTCGGTGACAGTCGCGTCATTGCAAAAAACGTTGCCGATAAGGCCAATGCATATTTCAATGAAGCGCAGAAGAAAGAAAAAGCAGGCAAAATTTCCGAGGCTGAGGCGTTGTACCGCAGTTCGGCAACCTGGCGCGAGCGTGTCTGGGGCACCAAAGACCCAGCCGTGTTCGTCATTTATGGAAAAATCGGCGCCCTGTGTACCAAGCAAAACAAGCTGGCCGAGGCGGAAGCCGCTTACCGGCATCAAGTCACATGTGCGGTCAGGCTCTATGGAGCTGGTGCTTATGAGGCGGTGCCCGTGCTGAGCAACCTGGCCGAAACCTGCGTGGCCGAGAATAAATGGGCTGATGCGGTCTCCACTTATCGCCAGGTATACCAGCTCAGGAAGCGCAAATTGGGCGCAAGCAACGCGGAAACCCTGGACGCCATGCTGAAATTGGCTCACGGGTTGAAGCAAACCGACTGCCCCAAGGAAGCAGAATCGCTGGCCAAAGAAGGCGCAACACTGGCCGGGGCGTCAGAGGAGAACGCTCATCTGGTGCAGGCTTTTAACGAAGTAATCAACCCTCAGCCGGGTGGTGCTGCGGCACCAGCTCAGGCTGGACAAAGTCAAGTCGCTCCGGCAAATACGCCAGGTGTCGCACCACAAACCAATTCTGGTGCTCAGAGCCCGGCTGCTTCTGCCCCTGCCAAGCCAGGCAGCGAGAAAAGTGCTGAAAAATCAATGCCGGCCGCTCCCGATAAAACAAGCGGCAAAGCCCCCCAGTAGGCGGTCTTGTGCTGATTATGCAATTAACAAAAGCGGCTGTTAAAAAGGCCGGTTTTGTTTGTTGTGCGATCGTACGTTCTTATCACCCGCGGGGGATGCTTTGCTTCTGGCAAATCAATGTAAGCCGCATAGACTTTCAGTTGTGGAAGCGACAAAAGAAATC
>CAZHEZ010000290.1:0-5848 GCA_964531315.1 uncultured Candidatus Obscuribacterales bacterium
CGTCAGGTGCCACGACTCGCCAAAATCTTCATCATTTGGAGCGAATTGCGCTTTGAAGCGATAATTGCGCCCAACAGCTGCAAAATGCTTTTTGTCCTTGGTGAGCTTTGCTTCTGTTTCGGCGAATTTTCCTTTCTCCGTCTTCACAAGCATCATTTGAATATTGCCTGCGTTAATGGTTTGTGAAACCGTACCGTGAACCTCTTCCAAAGCATCCTTGATTCCGTCTTTGTCAGCTTTGGAATCAGCAACGACGAGCAGAACATCAGGCTGGAAATCCACGCGTGGTGCGATGCGGCGAGTGTAGGGTCTGTTCACCGGATTTTTCAATTTCATTTCGGAACTGAGTGCAGGCAATTGAGCGCCTGATGAAATGCCGATCGCCAGAGTCATCGCTAACGCAAATATCTTGTTCCTCTCTTTTGAAACCTTGCTAACCATTCCGGAAATCATTTGTCGTACTCCTTTGTCTTACTAGAACGAGATGCCGTGCGTACCTTACTAAGAGTTTTCGAGCGCCGATTGCGAAAGCTTTCGTGCATTTGCGCTCGCATTTCTCTCAACAGCAAACGCGATTGAATTAGGCGGAGTAGTTTTCAAAAGACGCGAAAATAAAAACGCAGCACCATTTTCGGTGCTACGAGCTCAGCGAACATTTCAAGAATACTCAAGGTTTTTTCTTTAGACAGAGAATTCAATTTTGGCCGACAGTATTTCGCGCTACCGAAAAACCCACGCAATAAGGGTCTAAGAGTGACACATCAAAAACGCCGAGGTTCAATATAAGAACTTCGGCGCTTTAAATGTCTAGGGTTTATCCTAATTCGCTATTTCTTTTCGAACCAGCCTACCGGTTGCGGATCCAGATTGATGTTAATCTGTTTTACTTCCGTATACGTTTCCAATCCGAATGTTCCCAGTTCGCGGCCCCATCCACTTTGTTTATAACCGCCCCATGGGCATTCGTTATAGGTATTGTGATAGGCGTTCACCCAGGTGATGCCGGCCTTCAAGGCTTTTACCACACGGTGAGCTCTGGTCACGTCATTGCTGAAGACAGCTCCGGCCAGACCGAAGTCTGAATCATTGGCATTCTTGATTGCTTCTTCTTCAGTTTTGAATTTCTGCACGACTACGACCGGTCCAAAGATTTCTTCCTGGACGATGCGCATGTCTTGCTTGACGTTTGTGAATACGGTCGGATTGATGTAGTAGCCCTTGCCGTACTTGTCGCCTTTTGGCTGATCGCCGCCGGCTTCCAGCTTGGCGCCTTCTTTCTGGCCGATCTCGATATACTCAAGAACGCGCTTCATTTGCAATTCATTGACGAGCGGTCCCATTTCCGATTCGGGGTCCATTCCAGGACCAACTTTGATCTGTTTGGCGCGCTCGACAAATTTTTTGATGAATTTGTCGTACATCGTCTCTTCGATCAAAAGACGCGATCCGGCTGAGCATACTTGACCGGCATTGCAGTAGATGGCGAAAAGGGCATAGTCGACGGCTGTATCTACGTCGAAATCAGAAAAGACAATCATCGGCGATTTGCCGCCCAATTCCAATGTCACTTTCTTGAGATTGCCCAGGGCTGCTGCAGCAACTGCCTTGCCAGTGCGAACGCTGCCGGTAAAGGCAATTTTGTCCACCAACTTGCTTTCGGCAAGAGTATTTCCAACCACAGCTCCGTCACCAAGAACGATATTGACGACGCCTTCCGGCAATTTCAGTTCTTGCAAAATTTCAGCCAGTCGAATCGCGCTCAGTGGTGTATATTCGCTCGGCTTCAAGATGCAGCAATTGCCTGCAGCCATTGCCGGAGCCAATTTCCATGCACCCATCAAGAGCGGGTAATTCCAGGGAATGATTTGAGCACACACGCCGATCGGCTCACGTACGACCGTAGTGACCGATGGCGCCGGCACATCGATAGCTTGTCCGGTCGGCTTGGTGACCAAACCGGCGTAATACCGGAAGCAGTTGGCTGCGTCGCCCATATCGTATTTGGCTTCACGCAGCGGCTTACCGCCGTTTAAAGTTTCAAGCTCCGCCAATTCTTCGGCGTGCTCATCAATTTTGTCCGCAATCTTGAATAGAAACTGCGCGCGCTCCATCGCCGTCAGTTTCGGCCAAGGACCTTCATCAAAAGCTTTTCTGGCCGCCTTGATGGCCGCTTCGGTTTGCTTCTTGTCGGCTTCAGCCACTTTGCACAAAGGCTTTCCATCGGCAGGATTGATCAATGTGCGCTCGCTGGCACCATCTTGAAATTTGCCATCAATCCACAATTGCCACTTGCGATCCACTTTCACTTTGGGTGCCACTAGGGTTTGAGTCATCGCCCGCTGAACCTCTTTGTTTGGTTAGTTCTTTGCTTGTACTTGTCTTATCGAAAGTCCGACGCCACTTTTGAGCCAAGCAATTTATGCTTGAAAGCGCTTGCCGCCTGCCCAAGGGAGGCACAAGACCCGAATTGCGCGGATTCCGAAAGTGGGAAGATCATAACATTCTTGCTCCTTTATTTCGAGTGATACGAGCGCGAATCGGCGCCTTTTCAGGCACTTTTGCGCAAGAGATAAACGCGCTCTCCAACAAGGGCGGGGACTCTTAAGGTATCCTTCTTGCTGACCGCTGACTGCCTTTCGGCCCAATCCCGGCACCGGCAACCCCTACTATCGTGAATTCGAGCATAGCGCTATCTCATGGCAACCAGTTATCCCGGCACTTTCGTCACACTTGAAGGCCCTGAAGGCGCAGGCAAGACGACCCAGCTCAAACTCCTCTCCCGGCAACTAGACCAGATTGGCTGCAAGCACATTGTCACGAGAGACCCGGGCGGCACGTCCTTGGGAAAACAAATTCGGCGCATTTTATTGAACCCGGAAAATCCGGTCATGCCCATGACCGAACTTTTGCTTTATCAGGCAGACCGCGCCCAGCACGTTGACGAGCTGATTATCCCGTCCTTGAAAAACGGCATTCTGGTACTTTGCGACCGCTATGTAGATTCGACTCGCGCCTATCAGGGATATGGCAGGGGCATAGACCTCAATCTCATCAACGATCTCTCCAAAATGGCGACTGGCGGACTCACTCCTGAGCTGACCATTCTTTTCGATATCGAAAGTGCAGACGGACTGGGGCGTTTGCACCCCGGCGGTCATGACCGGCTGGAGCGCGAGGCCATCGAGTTTCACCACAAAGTGCGCGACGGCTATCACAAAATCGCCGAGCAAGAACCGGACCGCTGGGTGATAGTCGACGCCAGCAAGCCGCTTACTGTCGTGCAAGAAGATTTGCGCAGGATACTTATTGACCGCTGCGGCAAGAAGCACAAACTCGCCGGCCTCATAGAATAAATCGGGCGGTGGAAAAGTGATATTGACTGGCCCGCCTCAGGGAAAAACTTCCGGCAGCCGGTTGGTTGCAGCGTTTAATGGGCGTTCCATTTCTAAAGATAGAAACTTCAGATCATCGCCGCAGAAACTACTAGTTGCATCGCTTGCGGCAACGCTGTTGCTCACTTCGTGCGGGGGCGGAAAACAAGTAAGGTTCAGCTCGCTCTTTAAAGAAGATGACGAGCTGACCGCAGACATCGCCTTCAAAGTTGTGGACCGGTCCTATCGCATCAAGCCGGACAGACGATACTTGCTTGCCTTGTCAGATCTCTGTGCCATTGTCACGGGACAACCTCTCAATAAGCTTGAGGCCGTCTTTGAAAACGGAAAGTGGCACATAAAATCAGACAAAAAAGATGTGGCAGAGATCAACAATTTTCCAACCTTTGTAGATATGGAAAATTCCCTGAGCAATTATGCGCGCTCACTGGAAGGAAATGACGGTGAGCATCGTTTTGCCGCGAGCGACAAGAAAGTGCTGAATATGGGCAAAGTTTTTGGCGCTGTCGAAACAGAGACAGAACTGGTTTATGACGAAAAAAAATCGAATCGAAATCCAGAACCGGTTCAACACTTAGAGCCTGATGAAAAGCAGGCACCGGAAGATAAAATTGATATCGCGCTTTTGGAGTTTGGTCCAAGGTCTCTATTTAGGGCGATCGAATTGATTAACGAGCGCTGGCAGCATGAAGGCGGCTCTCAACAGTCCATCGATCAGGCCGCGACAGCATTGTCTTGCCTGTCCTTTCAGGTGCTTGACCGAGCCGGAACAGCCGACGAATTGTTCGGGCAAGCATTTGCATTTGCTGTTCTATCGAAAAGATATGAAACTGAAAATGCCAGACGCAATATGGTGCGACTGGCAGAATCAATGGGCTATTGCAGTGAAGCTTTTCAAATGGCAAAAGATCTCGAGGGTGCAGATCCATTGCGGATGTACATGCTCTATCAAGCGGGCACGGTTGGTGCGGCAATCGATCAGGGAATTGATTCCAATGAGTCGAAGTTTCTCTATATCAAAAAAATTGCTCAATCAGAAAATCAGAAGAAGTTAGAGGATTTGTTTCACCAGATGGGTGAAAATTCGCCTTTGGGTCTGATCTCGGCTTGTTGCTGGAATCCGTCCATGCCCGCTATTGCCGACTCTCTCTGTGCCGATATCGAACCGATTGACGCCGAAAAAACAACCAGCAGGTTGAAGTTTTTCCCACGATTGGAAAAGTGCTTTCAGTCGCTCACGCCATGGCCAAAAGAAAGCGTGATTCCACAAGCGAATCTCACCGCCTTCTATCGCGCCATAGCTTATTCGTTCGTGCTTGACGAATTGCAGCCGGAAAATGGATCTTATACAGAAAAGGAAGCCGAGAAAATCTTTGACGAAAAGGTCGGCAAGCCGAGCCAGTCGGAAGTTGGTTATTCATTGTGCACTTTAGCGCACAGCATTCTCGATGCGCGTGCAGGTCACTATCAAGTCGCCAAACTTCTGGGCAATGCCGTATCACCGAAAGATTTAGGCGACTACCCGCGCTTTTTAGCATTTGATGAAACCTCACGCTGGTTTGCCAATGGAGATGCAAAACTAATTTCTGCCGGCAAGACGATTTTTGAAAATATTGATAGTCGCCCGGAAAATCGTTTTCGCGCTGCCACAATCGCGCACAACGAACTGCTTGATCCGGTCCTTGCCCTCAAGTTGGACAAATTGGCTCTGGAAGAAGAAGAAAATGGTCCACTTTCTGTTAAGGCAGCACGACAAGACGTCAATCGAGAGTTGCTTAGAAAAATCGCCGACAGCAAGACAGGGGTTCCATCAAGGCGCGCCCAGGCAATTTCTTACCTGCTTGACCTGGCAGGCAAAAGCGACCTGGGAGCAAGGAACATATATGTAGATCGCTTGCGAGATCTTTTGGAAACATCAGGAAGAAATCTGGAAGTCTTGCGTCAATACGCCCACTCGGCGATTGCCGCCGGCAAAACGGCAGTAGCTATCGAGATCACCAGAAAATGTTTTGAACCTTCTGATGCTCAAGCCATGCAACAGCTGGCCCTTCTCTATTTCAGCAATGGAAATACCGATGAGGCCTTGAAACTTTTGGGAGGAATACCTAATAAGGCAAGATATGAGGTTGCCGAAGCCTATGTTAATGCGCTCATTCAAAAAGGGCGTGATGCCAAAGCGGAAGCCTTTGCTGACTACTATTACACGGGCAACAGAATATCGCCTCAGGCACTGGCGCTAAAGACGCAGATGCTGTGGAGGCGCAAAGCATTCGCCGATGCAGCCCTCTTTCTCAAAGAATATCCCTGGCAAATCAAAGAAGAAAATTGGCGGCAAAACATTTACCCAGTCTTCAAACGCACCCTTCAAGGTTTTCCGCAAGATATAACCAGTGCTGTGCGCGCCCTTGCCAAAGAAGGATTTGTCGAAGCGACTGACATAGGCGAACTGGCTCGCT
>CAZHEZ010000291.1:0-5809 GCA_964531315.1 uncultured Candidatus Obscuribacterales bacterium
CTGTGGCTTTTGCACTTATGGTGATTTCAATTTTGCATTCGCCCAATTCGAGATTTTTTCCGTCTGCCGTGACGAAATGTCCCGGTTGCGGTTCAGGTACAAACGACTTGGGGGTAAAGGCTTGTTCCTGGTGGGTGAATGTCAGCTTTGATTCGCCTTGATTGAGGGCCGGATCGAGCTTGATGAGCGAACGTTTCACAGCTCTTTGATAAGGCTCCCCACCTTCTTGCGAGAAAAAATCTTTGGCCCGCGTTTGCAATTCTTCTCTAAAATTCTCAGCCGGCAGGTCATTTTCCACCCGGTCGATAAAGAGGCGCAATTTTTCGTCGCTCATGGGCGAGCGTGCAGCAGGGGCAGCCGGTTGCTGCCCGGAATTTGGCTGTGCGGATCGAGCTGGCTCGGCTCTCTCGGCCAGCATTTTTGCCAGTTTGGATTTTTCTCCAGGGTTGAAGCTGAAGCGACTGGCCAATTCTGCAATCGCCGCCTCGGCCGTCTGCCCTTGGGCGATTCTGTAGGCTGCCACCACGGCCGGTGTGCGGTCCGTTCCGGTTCTGTCCTGCAGATAGACTCGCCCGCCCTTCGCTTTTGCGCTTTCTATTTCCTTGAAAATCAGGTCAGCCTGCTCGTGCGTGAGAGTGTTTTTTTCGATCGGTATATGCTTGTATTCGACGCCGTTGTCCAGGCACCATTGTTTCTCGGCCGCATTTTCGCTGGGCCCTGTATCAATTACTGTCTTAACGCCCAGCTCCTTAAGAGCACTCATCGAGTTTTGCAGAGGGTTTTGCCTGGATGCGGCCGGAGTCTTGCCGACCAGAAGGTCGGGGCTGACTTCGGTTAATTTGGAAATTCCGGCAATGTTTTCAATTGCTTTGAGAGGGTGTTCGACCTGGAAGAGTTTTTCATTGATGACTTGATTGACCGATTCTTTCATGCGGGCCGGATCCACATTTGGGTATTCGGAGACCAGCTCGGAGGCTCGGTGGTCGAGCAGCTGCCGCATAATTTCTTTTTTTGCTTTTGTAAATTCAGATGACTGAGCAAGGGCCGGATCGAGCACCGCAGTCAATGTCTTTCCATCGGCAGAAAGGCGGCTGCCGGGCGGCTGACCGAATTCTACTTCGACTCTGATATTCTCCAGACCGAGTTCGGCTTCGATTCTGTGTTCTTGCTGAAGATAGGTTCTGATTCTTTCATTGAGGACATTTTTCATATCTTCCGGTTTGACGATTTGTTCTTTTTTGACGCCACTATCCATAGTGTCGGAATAACGCTCGACGGCATAAGAGCTCATTTCTTTGAGAAGGTCTGTCACAGCCGCTCTTTGTTCTTTGGGGTCATTGATGTCGCCAAAGTGGGCTTTGACATCGTCCACACGCAATTGCCCGCTCGTTTCCGTGTGCGCTCTGGGAATGTCCAGATAGGAAGCCAGATCGCCCAGCAGCCGAGCGGTTGTATTGGAGCGCATGTAGGGCAGATAAAGGGCGGAGACGACCTTGGCACCGCTGACCTTTTCACCTGGTTTATAACTCTCGGAATTCCATTCCGGATTGCCGAGAATTATTTTTGCTTCCCGCTCGCTAAATTCAGAAACATTGTCACCAAAGGCTTCGGCAAGCTTTGGATTGTCAGCCAGGACGCGAGAGAGTTTTCCTTTCTCTATGGCTCCTCTAGCTTTCTTGTAAGCATCGTCGTATTCGCTGTACACGACTACATCGACACCGGCTTTTTTACCGGCTTCTTCTACTGCTGCAACGCCGTCCTTGTAGCCAATTAAGCTGGCCGAGATTACCTTGGATCCGGTTGCTTCTTTCAACTCTTGCAGCTTCAAAATCTTTTTCTGCACTTCAGTGCCGCTGTAAATTCCATCGTTCAGATAAACAAAAGTCAGCCCTTCGCCCTTCATTTTTTTGGCTTGTTCAAGGGTGATGTAATGATTGTCGAACTCGCGCCCTTCCTGCTCTCTGGCGATGCGGAAAAGCTCGGTGGTGAGGTGGTTGCTGTTGGTTTTTTCATCGACGATGAAATATGTTTTTTCGGGCGGAGCTTTCAAAGCCAACTGTTCGCCCAGATACCAGGCCTTTTCAATCATGGCGTCATAGGAAACGACATCCAGCGTGCTGTTCATGACCATGGCGTGCAATTGGACGGGACGGTCCTGAGCATTCTGTTTGTGCGCGAAGTAAAGAAGGCTCTTCGCTTCCGTGCGGGCTAGATTATCGTTATTGCCGCTTTGCACCTTGCTTTTCAGGAAATTGAATTCTGCCTCTGTGGTCGGTCCTGGTTTTTCACTGGGATGAAGCGGTTTTCTGCCCTCGTTTTTCGCATCCGCCAGCATTTGTTTCAAATGCCTATCTGCCAGACCTGAATTGGCGTCGGTTGCCGCCAGATGCAGAAAGTTCAGCCCTTTCTGGAAAGGCTCCAGTTCGGTAGCGGGACGGAAATTGGTCGACGCCTCTATAGTTTTGCGCATGCCTTCGGGGGCATTGGCAAGCGGCTCGATTAGCACGCCTTTGCCGGTTGGCATGGGTTCTCCGGGCTTTAAAACTTGCATTTCAATCTGCAATCCGGTGTGTTTTTTCAGCTGATATGAGAGCGCTCTGTTAGTGGTATTGTCATTGAAACAATAGAGTTTGACGACCTCCACATTGCGTCCGCGCGACTCTTGTGTGGGTTTGTTCTGAACAAGACCTTCTGATCTCAGCTTATCGGCAAAAGTCTTCAGCTGATTGATAAATCCAGCCTGCGACAGGTGAGGGGCGCGCTCGGCCAGTAATTCCAGAGCCAGAGCCCGGTCTTCGGCAGAAAGATTGCTGATTAAACTGTCGATTTTCTTCTGGTCAATTTCCTTGCCGGCGATTTTTTGAGCGATGGAAGAAACAATGTCGCCAGTGGAAGGAGCGTCGGCCAGACC
Source organism: uncultured Candidatus Obscuribacterales bacterium (assembly GCA_964531315.1). GTDB lineage: Bacteria > Cyanobacteriota > Vampirovibrionia > Obscuribacterales > Obscuribacteraceae > QKMZ01. The sequence goes on from CAZHEZ010000291.1 coordinate 2,912, forward strand.
CGGCTCAGACTTGAGATTTTTCTTGATCTCCTCCGATAGCCAGCGCACTTCTGCGGGGGAGGCGGCGTCGATCATTTCCGGCTTGAACTGAGCCAGGATATCTTTGTAGGCGGCATCTTTGATGCCGCTGCGCTTCTCCTGTCCGATTTCCCGCATCATGTCAATGAGAAGCCGCGCCTGTCTTTCTGGTGCCAGTTTTTCCATGCGCTCGACAGACAGAGAACCGGTCAGTTGTTTGAGCTGATCGGAGGGCAGGCGAGCCAGGTCGCGCGCTTCTAAATTCTGCAGTATTTTGAATACGGCGGGCTTTCTTTCGCTGATCACAGAAGGCAGCGCCTGAGCAGTATCCAGCCAGGATTTTATGAAGCTGGCCCGAGAGCTTCTGTCTACACCTTCGGCAAATCGTTCTTCAAATTGTTTGACCAGGTTGCGCGTCAGCTCCTCGGCTTTGGACGGCGACAGGCTGGAGAGATGATCTTTTGCGGAGCTGGCTAATTCTACAAAACGATCGTTGGGCAATTTTGCCAATTGCTCGTTGGGGGTGTTTTGCAAAACCTGCCAGGCTAATTCAGGCTGAGCAGTGATGAGCTCCACCAGCACATTCTTGCCGTCTTTGGCCAGCAAAGCGGCGTCTAGGTCTTGCCAGGATCTAAATGTTTTCTCTAACTCCTTGCGGGCCGGGTCGCCCGGCACTTTGGTGGTGATTTCGTCGCCGATTTCCTTACGGCGCCGGGCTGCATAATCGGAAATCTCGAGGGCGGTGAGCTCGGGGTCATTGGGCCTGGTCAATGTGAGCTTGTCGAAAGGATGTTTGGTTTCACCGTTGACAATATCGAGAAATTTGTCTCTCCTGCCTACATCTCTGAAAAGGTCGCCCAGATTTGAGCCTGGATGTCTTTTTTCCAGTTTTAGAATTTCTTCTCTGGCGGCAAACAGATCTTTGCGTTCGTACATGCCGCCAATCTGCTGAGCGATGCTTGCCGCTCCCAGTGCTTCTCTCATGGTTGGTTTCAACCAGGCATCTTTGGCAAAAGACCTGGCCTGCTCAATCGTTGCTTGATCGAGTTTTACCGAGGGGTTGTCGCTTTTGAATCTGTCCACTTCGAGCGATTCGCTCACGCCCAGTTTCAAATCGCTTCTCACGGCGGCGGTTTTTGCATGCAGGTCCTGCATACGGGCAACGTTTTTTTCTGAATATGGATCCAGGTTTTGCGATAAAAGCAAATAAGCAATTTCGGCTTTGGCTGCCGGGCCTGCATCTTTGGGTGTCTTCACCTCAGACAGGTCGCGATGATATTGAATGAGGTATTGGGCATCGTGCAGTTTGGCAAGATCAATGCCTTTCGCTTTGGCTTCAGCCAGAACTTGCGAATATCTATGCACTTCGTCGGCTGAGAAATTCACGACTTTCAGATCTTCGATCGCTTGACCATCCAGCTGTCCTTTGCTAATCGCCTGTTCCAGCGTGCGTCGGTCGGCGCCGGTCAGCTTGAGCATTTCGACCAGGTCCTTTTGCGATTTGATGGCGCCTTTGTCGAGAAGGTTGAAGTAACCGTTTAAAATATCCTGGTTGGGGCGTGCCTTCAGGATCTCGCTCAGCGTTTCAGATGCCAGAGGATTTTTTTCGTAGGCTGGATCGGACATACGAGTGCGCAAGGCCGTGTACAAATCGACATCGGCGGACAGCAAACCATTAATGTTTTCGGAACTGAGCCGTCCGGCTTTTCTTTCCGTTACCAGACGGGCGAGAAGATCACTGTGAATGCCGTCGACAAGGCGTTTTACACTCTCAGGCGATAATTCCGAGTCGCGCATCAAAGCGGTGATAGGGGCGCGAATTCCTTCCGGCTTTTTGACCAATTTGTCCAGGGTTTCCGGGCTGATTGTTCCTGATTTTATGCCGCTGCCAATGGCTTCAATTGCGCCTTTTGGAAATTCTTGATTGGCCAGTTCTTTAAATGCGTCTATACCTATTTCTTTTTCTCTGGGCACATTGCCTGACTTTTGATCTTTGAGAATTCCTACCAGAGCGTCTCTTTCTGCTTTTTCTCGGCTTTCTATTTTCAGTATCGTGTCTGAATCGAGGCGCATTCTGAGAGCAGCGTCGCGGTAAGCATCAGCATCATCTGTGGTGAGAACTCCTGAGACAGCCAGTTTGGCAAAGGCTTCTGATGTTTTGGAATCATAAGAAGTGTAATTGCACAGGTTCAACACATAGCGTCTCAGGTCTGCGGACTCTAGCTTGAGCAGATCTCGAGCTGTTTTTTCATCCATGCGTCCTTTTGAAAGCAGTTCTGCCATAGTGGAGACGCCTGCGCCATCTCTTGATTTAGTGAGCATTTCGTTGGCGATGTCGGCCGGCATGTTTTTCTTAAGCAGCGCATCATACAAATGGCCTGATTCACTGGCTGTCATCTGCAGGATTTTGTTGGTCGTCCCGGCATCGACCTTTCCAGGCAACTGTTTTTCCAAATGCTGAATTACGGTCGCTCTTTGATCGAAGTCCGCTCCTTTCATAGAAAGGGCAGTGAGCTGATCGGCGGCGCTTAAATTGGCGAAGAATTGTGCTTGCTTGGGCACTTCCGCTTTCATGGCGACGATTTTTTTGACATTTTCGGCGGTCGCATTTTCGTTTTTGAGAGCTTTGAACATTTCGCGGGCAGCATCGCGTTTGATCAAGTCGCCGACCAGATCCGAGTCGAAAGACACTAAGGCCGAAACTTTGTCCAGAGGCAGTGACTCTTTGCCCAGCATGTGCAGTACATCCTGGCGTGTATATTCACCCAGTTTGATTAATTTGCTTAGATCCGTATCTTTGATTTTCTTTTGCGAAACAAGCTCTTTGTATGTGTCTATTTCGGAAGCCTTGATGTTGTTTCTCGCCATATAATCGAGTGC
>CAZHEZ010000292.1:0-5797 GCA_964531315.1 uncultured Candidatus Obscuribacterales bacterium
CCGTATAACAAAGATATACTAAAGAAGATAATAGAAACTGCACAAAAAACGAATGCCCCCAAGGAAAAAAAGGGGGCATTCGCCCATGCTAAAACCAGTCACCCGGCATCGAGCGCTCGCGAGAGCAGCCGATGCCGGGCTATGGTGCATGGTAAAACCTGCATTCGCCGATGTTACTGGGCTTGGTGATCCTGGCAGTGACCGCAAGTGTTGCAGCAGTCGCCGTGCAATGGCGACGAGCAGTTCCAACAAGTGGGCACGGTGCCGGGCAGATGATGGTCGGTGGTGTAAACCACAGGCGGCGTCATACTGCGGGCGGCACTTTCCTGGAGCTTGTGTTCCAGCGTAGTGGCGAACGAAACCGGATCAAGCAGGTGGAACTTGAAGGTTCCAACCACCTGACCTTCCGAACTGTCACGGCGCACAAGCACCGTCAACTCGCTCGGAATGGGAGATTTCTCTGTGCTCCTTGAGCCGCTACCCAAAAGGTTGCGGAGAAGATTGCTGGAGCGAGAGGGCTTGGGAGCCAGAGGCAGGTCGATGGGGGTCGCGGGTTCGTCGAGCGCGACACAGAAGACTTCCTCACCGTCCACCTCGATGCATGCGTGGAAGCCGGGCTTCTGCGCGAATGCAAGCATCTGAGGTTTCGTGCCAAGAGGCACGCTGACGAATGTGGTAGTTCCGTCTTGTTCGACAAAGCGATCGAATGTCTTGCGAGCGGTATCACATACTCGGACTGTGATCATATGCGTTTCTTCCTCTGAGGAAACTCTCCGGCGGTAAGCCTTTGAGGTTCTCTCTGTACTAGGCCATTGAAGGCGGGGTTGAAGCGCCAAAGCTCGATTCAAGAGTGAACATGAATCGGGCATTGCCTTCCGCGGATGTGTTTTCTGGCGGTGGGCACGGGCGAATTTACTGGAAGCAGGCAAGCGCAATTGCTTGTACTGCCGCGGCTAAGTCTCATCAGACTATCGTCAAGCTGAGGCAGTCACCACTGTTTTTCCAAAAAGCACAAAACCAACAAGCCGCATGGCCTGTCGATGAAAGTGCTGGATGGGTGTCGGAATTAGACCGGGGTGGCTTTGAGCTTAGGTTGAACGAGAGAAGGATGAGTACGAATAACCTAACAACAGAAACCTTCTATGCCTAACAAGATCCCTCAAATCCCGCTTATCCAGAGGATAACGAAATGATTAAGGGACCTTTTTTCGAGCCTAGAAGTGTGTCTGCCGCAAATCTGAAGAGCGCATTCGGGGGCGGGTTTTCGGCATTGTCTCCGGAAGGCTAAAAGCGCTCCAAAGTTAGCGCGAAGGACCCGCCCCTGTGCGTCTATTAATCTGGGCCGGTGCTGGTTTGGCTAGCGCAACTCTGCTTTACAAACTTAACGCTGCACCACCGGTGGTTACGCTTTGCCTTCCGTGGGCTCGGGTTCGCCGGTCGCTGCCGGGCTGGTGGCCGCCGGGCTGGAGGCGCCCAGCTGGTCGGTGCACGGGCAGTAGCCGGAGCTGTGCACGACGACGCGGTCGTGGCAATGAGCCGGGTCACGCATGGCAGTGATTTTCTTGAGCAGCTTGTCGGCCGCCTTCGACTGGCCGGCTTCGTACGGATTCAGTTCCAGGTGCATGCGCACCCAATACTGGTTGGTGTGGGTCACAGGCCAGCGGCAGGGCAGTTTGAGCTCAGCCGGAATGTGCTCGGCAGGAATGTTCTGCAGAGCAGCAAGCCAGGCTTCCTGCGAGCGGGTTAGTGGGCGTGCTTTCTTTCCCTCTTCAGCTTTGCGCGCGATAAACGCGTTCAGTCCCTCGCGAATTCCCTCGTACGCCAGCTCGTGCTCACCATAGGTGAACTCGTAGCCCAGCGTCTTGAAGAAACGCGCCACGTTGTACCAGCTGGGCACCGCATCGACGCGGTGATAGCCGATTTCCTTGAGCAGCTTGGCTGCCTGCCGGACGAAGTGGACAGGAACTGCCGACATCGGACGAGCCATCTGCCAGGGCGCACGGCCCAGGAAGAAAGCCTGCGACCAGAGCGACAGGTAAGTGTCGCGGTCGTAGTTCTTCCAGACATAGAAGTCCGGGTCGGAGATGAAGTGACCAACACTGTCTTCGACATCCAGCCCATCCAGATACGTGGCGGGATCCCACGAGTAGATGGACAGTTCTGCAGCCAGGAAGCCCTCGGGCAGGCGGTTGCAGGCAGGGTCGGTGTTGGGAAAGAAAGTCAGGGGAGACGATTGGTCGGTGCCGTCCAGTTGCCGATCGCGAAGAGCGCAGCGGAGAATTGGTTTCTCGCCGAGCCAGCCTTCGACAAGGACGCGGACGCCGTCATTGCGCACCAGGATATGCCCCTTGTCGGAGCGGTAGGTGTGCGACGTGACGCCGTCGGCCTCAGCTGTGACAGCTTTGGCATCTTTCAGCGACAGTCCAATCAGAGAAAATACAGATGAGTGCACCAAGCGGCTGAGCAGTTCCTGAGTGGGAACTTCAGCCAGTTTGCTGCTTAGTTTTGTTTTCGACATCATACATGTCCTCAGTTAGTGACCGTCTTCCAGGCGTAAAACCTGGTCAGGTGACTGTTAAACAGGGGCAGCAAGAGAATTGGGAGGAGAGGAAAGTACTCGAAAAAGAAGAGAAGGAAAGAAGTGCGCTTGTACTTAACAAGTCCACTGACTGCTCATCAAGAAGCTAAGAGAAACCTAACTGGGCCTCTCGCGAGGATATACATCACGTCTTGAAAACTGCGCGTAAGACCGGAAAGCTTCGCCGCCACTGCAATGCCGCTCATGCTGCCGAGAACCTCTCGACATCAGCCTCGCGAGGCTTGCGACACTCGCGCTAGTTATCAAGTGAATCTCTGTTTTCTCTCATCTTGGCTCGCGCGATTTTCCCCCTGGAAACCCGGTCAGGATCGAGGTTTTCAAGGGTGAGACTGAAGAACCTGGCCGGCCGGGCTCCGTCAGTTAAGTTCACCTTCAGACATATATCTTGCATGTATTCATGAGCTTTCACTAGATTAACCACGCATATTTGTTTTCTCTCGCTCTCAAGTCCCAATTACTTCCGAAAAACTAGCCATCATCGGTTTTTACTCTCTTTCCTGCACCTGACGTCGTTAGGAGTTGTGGGCCGGAGATAGCATTACTGGTGGTGGCAGGTGGCGAGAAACAAGCTGCAGCTTGTCGAGTGTGATGATATGACGGTTTTGGCTGTGCGCACACCGAAACTTTCTCCGTGACCGCAGGATGCGGAAGCGGCATCATCACACAAAGCAAATCGATCGATTCTAATTTTGCGACCCAAGCCTTGTTATGAGTGTGCGCTCATCGCAATGCCGCAAGTCGCTAGCCAGTTTAACTGGAGGACCAAACACTATGAAAGCTAGCTTCGTAGTCAATCCCGCTCTGAAGGGAACATCCGGTGTGGAATCCGTTCACACTGACATGCTTCTTCTCTGCACAGTCGCAGGAACCGAACTCGGTCCTACCGCCCGTACCGTCGACGACAGCTTGAATGGCCTGATCAGCCGCAAGCTCGGAAAAGTCGGCTACAACGGCGAAGTCGGGCAGATGCTCAGCTTCGCTGCCCCCAAGAAGGCACCGGTAAAACGCATCAACATCGCTGGGCTGGGCGAAATGTCCACCCTGCAACCACGCAATCTCTGCCAGGCGATTTCCCTCACCGTCAAGGATGCGCTCGACCGCAAACTGACGCGTTTGTCCATTCCCGTCATGCCCAACAGCATGAGCCAGATCAAACTCAAGGGACAGGCCAAGATCATCCGCGAGGTGGTCGAAACGGCTCTGGGTCTCGAAGAGTACCGCGATCGGGAAGGCACGTTCGAAGTGACGCTCATCTGCTCCAAGCAGGCTGCACGTTTTCTCGAGGAAGGGCTGGCAATTGCCCCGAATCTGGACAGCGTCTGCTGCCTGGGAGACGATGACGACGCCGAGTAACGTGCCCGACAGGGAACGTCACAGGTTGCCGAAGATGTAACCGAGTAGGACCTGCATTCAATGCAGATTCGCTAGGGTGAAGAAGGGCGGGGTCCCAGTGTACGAGCGCGCTTACAAGCGCTGCCGGCACGGGACCTCGCCTGGATTTTGCTCTGGCACGGAAAAAAGAACGGGTTGCGCAGGATGAGCTTCCAAAACTCATTTCTGCGCAATTTCGTTTTCGACCTGCATCTATTAAAACGAATAGTATAAGTGCTCCACTTCCTGCTAGATCCGCAGTTTAAGACTATCGGGCTCAAGGACAGATGCGTGGCAAGTCCTTTTGCCCGACAGCCTTAAACTGCTCGATACTCAAGTAAACTAAGCGGCTGCGGGGTAGCTGTCGCTTCGTTTTACGTAGAAGAGGTGGGACTTAACTTCTTATGGATTCCAAAAGATGCTTGCGCTGCGGGTCGTACCGGCGTAAAGGAGTGGGTTCAGCATTGAGATATACCTCGCAGATCTGGTCTCTCGAGAGGCGGGCAGAGTTCACTCCCTTTCCCAGAGCAGCTCCCAGAAAGCACATCGCTAGAAGCGGTATGCCGATGCATACACCGGCGATGCTCAAGAATGTAGAGATGAAGCCACCCATGCATTCGTCGCTGGCTGCGGGTCTGTAGCCGCCTTCTGTGTTAACCCCACAGGATACATCTGTACACTCAATGTTTTGAAATTCAGTGGAGGTTGATTGGGGATTGCTGTCGGCTAAATAATATTGAGCTTGTGCCGGAGCTGATGATAATAGGCAGAGAAGGGCGTTAAGCAAGAAGAGAAAAAGTAATGGATGTGTGGTTGTAATTCTGACTCTAATTTCAGGCAAGCGAAAATTGCGCATTCATTCCTCGCTTTGGAAAGTATCGGCCCGGAAAGGGTTTTAATATGGGCTGCCGTCATGTTGCGACAGGTTGCGTGGCAACTTCGTGACAGGCAACTTAACGCATCAACTTTCAGAAATTGGGGGCATTTTGCCGCCGGAAAAAAACAATTCTTTTTCGTGTTAGCGCTAGCATTTAGGATTTCTTAGCGTCATAAAACGATGGAATAAACATGATCAACTGGTTTTACTGTCAGACAGTTCTATAACCTCAAATTGTCTTTTTCATTTTTCTTGTACTAAGGAAACCACGCGCACAGCAGCTATCTACGTCAATTGCATACGCAGTTTTTCGGCAGAGCAAGCTGTTGTCCACGTATCGAAAGAGACGCTTACGCGACTTTGTGCATTGGCTTGATGAGGAGATTCCATCCCCTATCTCGCTGCACAGAGCCGCTCACACATGGGTGCCACCGAGACCGCCTGGACTCAGGTGCCCGTGTTCAAAACAACCAGGTAAGGAAAGAAACAATGACTACCAAGAACACCCACCCCACCTTCAAGAGCGCTTCCAGCCTGAAGGATCTCCCGGTTTACAAACACTCCGATGCCTCGGAATTCATCCGTGTCGAAAATTTCGACCTCTTCGAATATATGCTCTGGCATCAGGGTGTGGCACGCGATATGGGCAATGCCCGTGCTGAAGCGTTTCGCCAGAATGGCGTGCAGACGCTTGTCGGCACTCCTCACTCCGATGCGGCGGCGCACTGCCGGGGTTATTTCGAACGGCTGCAGAACGCCTTTGATGCCGTTCTGGCGTTGAAAGAGGAAGAGAAAAACGCGAGGCAAAACCGTGGTCAGGCGAAAGGTCGGCTCATTCCGGGCTGGCAAGACCTGATCTCCGGCTACGGAACGCGCCGTCAGGACGACGCCATTGTTGAGACGACGCGCTCGAGCCTCGAGCGTTTGCACAGCCACAAAGTGGCTTCCAC
>CAZHEZ010000293.1:0-5792 GCA_964531315.1 uncultured Candidatus Obscuribacterales bacterium
CCGGTCAGGACTTTATGTCATTTCAATGGGACATTCTGCTGCTTGAATCAGGAATTCTGGCTGCTGTCTGGGCACCGTGGGCGATGGCATCTGCGCCATTGCGGCTGGTTAAAGGTGGAGATGGACCGCCGTCTAAAATTGTATTGTGGCTCCTGCGTTGGTTGCTCTTTCGCTTGATGTTTATGTCCGGAATGTGCAAGCTTATGAGCGGCGACGAAGCCTGGTCGGGGCTGACGGCACTGGCTTACCATTATGAGACTCAACCGCTGCCCACACCGCCGGCCTGGTTTTTCCACGCCCTGCCCATCTGGTTTCAGCAATTATCATGCTTGATGATGTTCGGCATTGAAATCGTCTCACCGTTTTTGATCTTTGGAAATGTAATTACCAGGCGCATCGCATTTGGTGCATTGGTTGGTCTGCAAGGATTGATTTTGTTTACCGGCAATTACACGTTTTTTAATCTGCTCAGTATTGTGTTGTGTTTCACTCTCATCGATGATTCTCTGTGGGCGCGCGTTCTTCCCTCTTCATTGAAGACAGATCTGGAAACAGCTGCCCTGGCGGCAGAAAAAAGGTGGTTTAGCGTCCAGGGCATGCAGCGAATTTTGGCGGTGCCCATAATTTCGATCATTTGTTTGACAAATGTGAGTGTATTGGGCTTGCGCACCGCCGGCATTTCGCTTCTCCCAGCGCCATTGACTGAATTGGTGGCGGCCTTTTATCGAATGCATTTGGTGAACGGGTACGGACTTTTCGCGGTGATGACGCAAAAGCGAATTGAGATCATCATAGAAGGAAGCAATGACGGTAAAGAGTGGCTTCCCTATGAATTTGCATTTAAGCCGGGTGATTTGAAACGTCCTCCACCGGTGGTGGCACCATTGCAGCCCAGATTGGATTGGCAAATGTGGTTTGCCGCTCTGGGAACATTGGAAGACAATCCCTGGTTCTCTGCTTTCGTACAACGCATTCTTGAAGGCGATAAGGAAGTGACCGCCCTTTTGGCAAAAAATCCATTTCCGGACAAACCACCGAAGTACCTGCGTGCTGAAAGCTATCAATATCACTTTACCGACGCCGGAGAGCTCTTCTCTACCGGTAATTGGTGGAAACGCGCTTACGTAGGCGAATACATGCCACCAGTAAGCCTCAAATAGCCGCATTCAAATCAAAGAAGATTTATAAGACGCAGAGACAAGTTATAAGTTCATGATTATGTGGAACCTCTCTATTTATGAAGGTGTTCTTGAGAAAACTATGGGTGGTTTTCCGCAAGGAGATGACCCATTGCTACAGAGACCCGCACGTTGTGATTTACGGCGTGCTTTTTCCACTGTTGTTTTATCCGGCAGCCGCAATCGCCATGCTGGAAATCGGTATCTTTCAGGAAGGCAAACGAGAGACGGAAATCTATAAGGTCGTCTTTCCTGAGAGCGACAAGCCTAATGTTGCTGCGGTTCGCCAATTGGTCGAGAAAATCAAGCGAGTAAAAATTGTCACTTCAGCCGACCCTGAAAAGGATTTGAAGGACGGCAAGATACAAGCGTACGTGTCAGAATCAGATGGAAACCTGACCGTAAAAGTAACAGGAAGCGTGTCGCTTTCTGAATCCGCACACTTTTACATCAGCAAAACCATCGAAAAACAGCGATGGAAAGATATTCGCAGCCAACTGACTGAAAAGAAAGTTCCACTCGAGCTAATGCGTATATTCACTTTCGAGTTAAAGGATTCCAGGCGCACTCAGGAGCAGAAAGGAGAGCAGAAGGGCGGCGATGCCGTGCACGTGATCTTCCGTTATCTTCTTGCTTCCGTCATTTGTGTATTGGTGCTCTGTATTCCTGCCGGAGCTGTTTATCCGGCCATTTGCGCATTCACTGAAGAGAGAGAAAAGAAGACTCTTGAGAGTACACTTGTGGCGGCTGTAAATACAGAATGCTTGATGACCGGCAAATTTTTGACGGTGTTTGTGGTGGCGCTGATGTCCGGGCTGCTCAACTTGATTGGTATGAGTCTGGTTGTCTGGTTGCTTATCACTCAAGCCAAGGAGCTAAGCGGCTTGTCGAAAGTCTCCGGTGCCTCGTTTTACATTTCTGCCGAAACAATCGCGTCTCTCTTTGCTGCGACAGTGCTCTTTTCGCTTCTCGTATCGGCAATGTTTTCTCTTTTCGGCGCCCTGACCAAGTCATTTAAGGAAGCGCAAAACCTGCTTACCGTGCCACTCTTGATCTTCACGCCGATGCCGATTGCCGGCATGTTGCCCGGTGTGTTGCTTTCTAAAACGCTGGCGTTTGTGCCCGTTTTAAATCTGATTCTCTGGGTGAAAGCTGCCGTGCGTGGCGATGCGGACATCACTTTGGTCGCCATTACGATTGTAGAAACATTGGTCCTGGTTGGCGGCATGCTTTATATGCTCAATCGGCTGATTCGGACAGAGAAGTTTGTTCTCGGCGATGACATCAATATTTTGACACCGTTTATCACGAAGGGAAAAGCCAATGTCGGTTGAAGTCAAAGACTTGAAAAAAATGTTCTTTGACGCCAAACGTGGTGAGTTTCTCGCCGTGGACGGTATTTCATTCAATTGCTCCCAGGGCGAGATTGTTGGATTGCTTGGTCCGAACGGCGCCGGAAAGACAACAACTTTGAGAATGATCGCCACGATTTTGCGACCTGACGCTGGATCCGCAACGATCAATGGATTTGAGATTAGCCGCGATCCGCAGGGAGTACGCAAAAATCTCGGCTTTCTATCGTCGGAAACCGGACTCTACGAAAGGCTCACACCAAGAGAGATTTTGTATTATTTCGGACAACTGAGCGACTATCCCCAGGAAAAACTTGGTCAACGCATTGAAGGCTTAATCAAACTATTTGAAATGTCGGAGTTTGCCGACACTAGATGCGAAAGACTGTCGACCGGCATGAAACAGAAGGTTTCCATTGCTCGAGCGATCGTGCATGATCCGCCTGTAATGGCGCTTGACGAGCCAACCAGCGGTTTGGATATCATCACCAGCCAAAATACCTATCAATTTATTCGTGACAGCAAAGCTCAGGGCAAGTGCATAATTTTTTCAACTCATATCATGAGTGAGGCAGAAAAACTCTGCGATCGCATCGGCATTATTCACAAAGGGAAATTGTTTGCCATGGGAACGCTTGAAGAGTTGAGAGAACTGACCGGCGCTCATTACCTGGAAGACATCTTTCTGGCAATCGTCAAGGAACAGGTCGATGTCTAGCACGGCTTCAGCAGGGACAAGCGGCAAGCCGATGTCCAAGACATCGATTGTAATGTTCAAGGAGTTGAAAGAGGTCCTTCGTGACTATCGCACTTTGATCATGATGATCATCCTGCCTACACTTTTCTATCCGGCCATGCTGGTCTTTCCGGCCACTTTTGCAAAACAAAGCATTGCCAAATTGGGGCACTCGACCGTCAACATCGGCGTAGTCGGTGAGTGCGCTCCGCTGATCAAGCATCTTCAATCAGCGGAACACTTGAAGGTCGTTCAACTGAGCGACGCCGAGTATACGGAAAAGCTCAAGTCCAATGCGGTAGACGTGGTCGTACTGGTGCCGACTGATTTCAACGCCACCGTTTGCAAAGAATACACCAAAGAATCTGAATACGATTCACTCAAGAAGGCTCCTTTGCCCAAACTAAAACTTTTGCTCGATACCAATCGCGAAAAGGTTTTGTTCAGCATGGCCGGCGTTTATACGGCAATTGGTGAGTTTCAAGATGATTGCGTCAGAAAGCGCTTGCGAGCGCTAAATGTAGGAGACGACTGGCAGCGCGATACGCAAGTCAAATTTGACGACATCTCGCCAAAACAATCTGAAACGGACGACATGCTTCCGCAATTTGCACCGTATTTGATGATTTTGATGGTTTTGCTCGCCACCAGCTATCCGGCCATCGATCTGATCACGGGAGAACGCCAGAGAGGTACCCTGGCGCTGCTTTTGGTGGCGCCGGTGGACAGGCGTTCGATAATGTACGGCAAAATCATTGTCGTTGTCATTGTCGGTGCTTTGACTACAATTTTAGGCGTCATCAGTATCGCCGCTACCCTGCAGTTCGGGCCGATCAAATCCTCGGTTGTGGACACGCATCCTCAATTCGACTTTGGCTTCACCGCCTGGGCGATGGTCCTGTTCGTAATGGCGCCGCTGGTTGTCTTTATCAGCTCACTTTCCGTCTATGTGGCCGCCTGGACGAAAACCTTCCAGCAAGCACAGGGTTACCTTTTCCCATTGCTTCTTGTGACTATGTTCCTGGCCTCGGCCGCGCAGATTCCGGAGCTTGCCGACAACTCTTTTCTCAGATTTGTACCGATTGCCAACACTACGCTTTGCATAAAGCAAATCATCACTCGTCACCAATCTCTGTCCGGCATCGCCATCACTTTCGTGAGCTCAGCCGTAGCAGCAGCTCTTTTGGCTAGATCAGCAGCGGGCTTGTTGCAGAGAGAGGATATTTTGATGGGCGTTCAACTTTCGCCCAAGAAAAAGATGGAGACAGGATCTTATGGTCGAGAACTGGTCATTTTTGGCGGCATAGTTTTCTTTATGCTCTTTTACTTCGGCCAGTTGATCTCGATGTGGAACGTCATGATCAGCCTGGTTGTTACACAGGTATTGCTCATCCTGGCTCCAGCCCTGGGTTTTCTCTATTACACCAAATCTCCCATTCGCCAGACCTTGAGTCTGAAAAAGCCATCACAGCGTTATATTCTCGCCGCTGTCGCATTCAGTTTCGCTACCGTAGTGCTTTCGATGCTTATTCTCAATGTGCAAACTAAATTCTTGCCTTACAGTGAAGAGTATGCCAAGCAAATGCAATTGATGGTGATGCCGCCCGGCAGACCACTCTGGCAAATCATTTTGGTTGCCGCATTCATGCCTGCTATTTGCGAAGAGATATTCTTCCGCGGAGTATTGCAGGGAATTCTCAAAAAGAATATGACCAGGCAGAAATTGATAGTCGTTATAGGAATTCTTTTCGGCGTTTTTCACCTGAGTATGTTCAGAATTCTTCCCACTGGTCTTCTGGGTATGCTGCTCGCCTATCTGACTCTGGCATCAGGCTCGATATTTCCTTCAATGTGCCTGCACTTCTTGCACAACGGCTATTATCTGTGGGCGAGTTACAACAAGGTCGAACTCGATTCGACTATTTGTATTGCTCTGGCCTTTGCCGGACTGATTGTGGGAACCTTGGCGCTGGCCTGGAAACCAAAACAAGCACAAGCATCAAATACCGAATAATAGTATCGATGAAGACTCATTTGTTGCATTTTACGCTTTGTGGAATCTGCCTCTGCATGTTTGCATTCGGCAATGCATCTGCTGCACCTCAAGCATCTAAGACTGCCGGTGCTGGCGCGAATGTCTTGCAATTTCCATCCAACTACTCACTGGGAGAATTGTATCTGGTCAAGCCCGATGCCGGCAGTGGACTGTCGGATCCTCCGTGCACCACGCATTCTCCGGCTCGCGGTCCGATGAGATTTCCGCCCGGAACTAAATTGCTTTTGAAAGTTCGCTTTGAGGGTGCGCAGCATCTGGCCGATCTCGATAAATTGGCGCCCGATTCTTTGTATGGCATCAATTTAAAGCGCCTGGAATTCACTGACGATGACCTGAAGCACATAGGCAGACTGACAGGTTTGCGTCACCTTGAATTGGAGGGTACGGATACTTCCGACAAAGGTGTTATCAATTTTGAGACTCTAAAAAATCTGCAATTTCTCGGCATTGACAAAACCATGATTAGTGGC
>CAZHEZ010000294.1:0-5739 GCA_964531315.1 uncultured Candidatus Obscuribacterales bacterium
TCTTATTCAAAGCCAACTGACTGATTTTCGGATCGAATGAGCCCTTCAAATTGCCGTCTCGGTCTTTGTCATAGTGAAGACTGGAAAGGTTATCTCGAATCGCAGCCAGTTGATCGGTTAGCTCTTTTCTCTTTTGCGGGCTGTTGAGAGCCTCTCCCATAGGTCCGTCTTTAAGGTTTTCACCATGTACATAAACCGGAATCTGACCGTAGTTGGTAAGAGTCGGTCGGCCGTCTGCGTCATTCAGCGCGATTTTGCTCGTGTTGCCGGCTTTCGGACCCCAGTCCTTACCCAAAATTGGTCCAAAGAACTCTCCAACGCCAAACATGCCACTGGTGTCCGCTGAGAAGTTTCTTGGATGCTGCCTATCGGTATGAATTATGGCGCTAGGGTTTTGCCACGTAGAGGATATTGGAACTACCGTCGACCGGTGGCGATTTCCAGCCTCAAGCGGACCCTGAGGGACCTTCTGTGGAATCGCGCCGTCTGTGATCGTCGAAACATGAATATCATCTCCGCTGACTTTAACATCCATTGTGGTGACGTGGCCTATGAGTTCGTGCTGATCCATATTCAGCATGGAGCCCACCATTTCTCGCATTTTCTGCTCTTCAGGGGAAACATACTTGCCGTCCTGTTGCGAATCCGATAATTCCACAGTGCCTTTTTTTCCGTTGGGCTCCGTGATGTCCACAACAGAGTCGTGCACACTCTTCTTATCCCCGTCGAGTTTCGATTTCGTTTGCAGCTGAGTATTGTCGGATAGCGTCGTTGTCGTATCAAATCCTTTGATCTTGCCATTCTCGAGATGGGGATGGGTCTGTACATGCGTTCCGTCCGGCAAACGCGAATACATGTTCCACTGCTTCGCCCCTTGTTCAGCAACGATAGTATGAAAGCCCTGTTCGTCGGCAAAGGATTTACCCCACCATTGGGTTTTATCCGCTCCCTGATATGGAACCGGACGTCCTTGCTTGTCAGTGCTCTGCCATTTTGCATAGCCTTGCTCGTTCGGTGCAGTGATGCGAGAAATGGTTGTCCCCCATGGGGTTTCAAAACTCTTCATCGCCCCTTTTTCGTCATACTGAATGTTTTTGTAGTTTTGGCCGGTGGGTTTGTCACTGGTAGGCGCAGTAGTAAATTCGTTGATACGACCGTCATTGTCGTATGCGAATCTGGCTCCGCCTTTGTACTGGATGCGCGGGGCATCGGGATCTTTTATGATTGGCTCCCGACTTGGCGCCGTGCCGATCTTATCCAGATACATTTTTTCGTGGTCAAGGGCAATGCCATTGCCCCTTACACCTTTTTCAGCAGGCGAAAGAGAAGCCACATCGACTTTAGGCATGATCTGATCTTTGCCGGCAATGCCCAGCTTTTCCAGTGACCACTCGCCTGCGTAGGCAACCGGGCCTAACACCTGATGAGCACCTTCTTTCAGAAGGTCAAACGAACTGAATCCGCCCGGCTTTTCTCTGGAGCCGGACTCTTCTTTTTTGTCGGCCACGTCATGATTTTTTGCGCCTCCACCGGGTTGTGCGGGACGCAGAGGCTCATTTCGTTCGGGCGCGGCATGCTGGACGGGCGGTGGGGCGACTTCTGGCATCAGCATCCTTTCTCGCGCAAAAAGCACCTCAGAGGGCACGCAAGCGCAAGTAAAATCAGATAAGCACGCACAACTGTGCGCCGACTGGGCGTTTGAAAGTCTACAAAGAGGTCTGTCTACCTGGAGGCAGATCTATTCGGTTGGGTTAACGCAAAGCGGTTTATTACAGAGCGGATTTGTGGTCACTTTGACTCTATATGACAGTTCTTGCAATTTTGTGGCGGGTAGCGCCTATGTATTAGAAACAGCCGGCAGGGGAATGCTTGAAATAAGAGAGAGATCGCGATGAACAAAATCAGTCCAGCCAATATGAAACTCTTATTGATCACTTTAGGTGCAATTGCGGCACTGACGTGCACAGTCGGCAATGCCAGCGCCGCCAATAAAAAAGTGATTTGCCTCAATCTGGTAGGCGACTTGTTCGACAAGGCTGAAGTGCTGCTGAGCGACCGAGGCTTGAAGATAAAAAACAGATTGGGTTGCATATATTGGTCACAGGAAAAACCCGATTTTTTCTATTTAGTCAATCCGGAAAATCAGACCTACTATGAAGAATCGGCAAAAGAATACGTGCACCATTTGCGCCAAGACTCCACCGCTCTCAAATATACGCGCATCGAACGTCAGCCAAAAGCATTGCTGGAGGGCATGAAAGCTGACCTGGTCACTGCCTTTTTGAGCAACAAGAAAGGACAGGAGGTGAAAGTCGCCGAGATCAAGTGTTTGAAAAATACCGGCTTGCCTGCAAGTGTGAACCACATATGGTGCACACTCATTGGACTTCCGGAAAAGGATTTCTCTTTGCCTGTCGATGTTTTTCAAAGCGTGAGAAATTGGAATTCACAAGATGCATTCAAAAGCGGCAGGCAGAAATGGGTTCAAGTGCTGTCAGTCAGAAATGTGGGAAGAAAAACCGTCGCTGAAACACTGTTGACGGTGCCGGCCAATTACAAGGCGGCCAAAGACAAAGCATCGCTCTATCTATCGACCGACGGAGATCTGAAAGAAAAGGATCTGGAAGATTTTTTCCGCAGCACTCCGAAAAAGAAATAGGCACCACTCAGGCCAGCTCATTTCTTTTATCTCTTGACATCACAGTGAACGTCTGATACTATCCTAGCCTCTCCCCATATACCTTTTCGAAGAGCAGTTTCTAGAGCCAGGAAATCAGAGACTTTCCTCGTCTCTCCCCATATTCCTTTTTAACGCGCAGTCTTTACTGCCGGGAAATTACTATGACTACGAACACCTCCCCGCAACCGTGGGTTGAAGGTGATCGTTCGCATCGTGATACTGCAAAAGTGGTATCAGATTCGACCGATCGCATCCTCATGTCGGACGTGGACTTCGCTCGTGCACAGCCACGCTTGAAGCCCACCGACGATGCAAGAACTCAACCAGATCATATAGAGTTGGCCAGCATCTTCAACACTAGCGGCGACTCGCATGTGCAGAAGCTAGAGTCTCTGGCGCTGAAATACTATCAGAGCCAAGATCCGAAAATATTCGAAGTGAAATCCGGCCGGTTTGCCGGCATGCAGGTTCCAGAATACCTGCGCTGTGCAATATTCCAAAGCAACCTGGCAGTGCAGGCAGGTTTGATCAAACCAGGCGAAGTCACAGTCAGAGCAATTGAATTCGGCAACTTGATGAAAAGCAAAGGCTATTCAGAAGAAACTTTTGTGCCTGGAAAATCATATCCAAATGGAACATACATAGTCGGTGCAGGCGGAGGATCAAACGGCGAGAGAAATCACGTTGGTCTGGTCTTGAACGGAAAGCTGCTGCACACGCAGGCTGGAGGAATCAACTACGAATCGATCGGCAACAAATTTAAACGCGGCGCTTACGATGAGATGCACGTCTATATTCCTCCGAAGAGTAATGCCAGCCGCTCTATATAGAAATTGCTGCTGGACCGCAAAATCAAATGCTTGCAAATTTCTGTCCAAAACTGAAGTTTATCGTGTATACCCATACATCGGCAGAAAAACTCATGCGGGATAACGGCAAGGAAGCTTGCAGTATTGTCGCGCGCAGTTTATGACTTTCTTCCGACTCATCGCTCCGATTTCAAAGTGTTCTCAGACAAGGCAGCGCAAGCGGCCGGACTTCACACGATAAAAATCAGCGGCAAAATTAGCCGCACAAACTCCTTCTCTAATCAAAAAGCAATAAAGCAGCGGCAATGCTGCTGTTTTCTCTCGACTTTATTCAGCAAGCAGCCCAAATGCTTGTCACTTACCCTGGCACAATAGGCGCGACAAAGGTCGCTTCAGATTTCTGCACGCACTCAAACTACGAGTTAGGGGGCCGAATCATGGCGGACGTAATTACTACAGCACAATCGCAACCACAGCTGAGCAATGATGCTCAACAAGCACTTCTGACTCTGCATGCAGAAATAGACTCGCATCGCAATACCGAAAACAATCGCAGCTATCTAGGAAAAGTTTTCGATTGGCTGTATACCTCCGACGAAAAATCATTCAAGAAGATGGAGGATCTTGAGGAGAAAGCAGTCGACAATATCAAGCACGGCGATCTTGCCGCAGTCGAGAAAATGCAAGCCGAAGTAAGACAGGCAGTAGATAAAGACAAAAGTGCAGTCAAATGGCAAAACGATATTTCTTTCCTGGGCTCTAGCGGCGTCAAAATCGGCGCCTTGTTCTTCGGCGGGCCGATTGGTTGGACAGCCACAGCGGCTCTCTACATGGCTGATGAAGCCAAACCGCATGACAGCGTCGGCACACAAGTTGTGGATGCCACTCTGGGCGCCGCTAAAGGTCTCGCTTTCAAAGGACTTTTGGGCGGCGTCATGGATGCCCCCTGGAATATCGCCTTGAAGGGCGGCGCCATGAGCCTGGGCGGACGCGCCATCGACACTGCCCTTACACGTTCCAACTACTACGATCAAAAAGAACAAGATTATAGTCTCTGGCAGGGCGTTAAGGCAACTGGTGCCGAATTAGGCAATGTGCAACATCTGGCCATCGATGCAGCAGTAATGGGGACGGCATTTGCAGGCGGCTATGCATTGAGCCAATTCGCTCCCAAAGTGATGACGCCTTTCTCCTCGAAGATCGCTACCAGCTCTATTGCCGGTGCCTCGCGCGGTATGATTTCCGAAATCACCGCAGAAAGACTGGCCGGCGAGCAGCTCAACTGGGGACGCATAACCGGCAAGGGACTGGCCACTTCAATGGTCTACGGCTTTGCTGCCGTACCGGGTGCAATGCAGGCTGACTATCAAGTTGCCCATCAACATGACCATGCCGGTGATGGACAATTCCTCATGTACAAGAAAGCCGGCACGGTGAAAGCCGAGCAATTGACGCATCCGCAAGAATGGACATCGACCAACGGCGATCAGCTCAAAGGCGAAGCCGGCGATTGGAAACTGACAGGACCGGACGGCAGCACATGGACAGTAAAACCCGACATCTTCGCCAAGACCTATGGTGAAACCGAAG
This sequence comes from uncultured Candidatus Obscuribacterales bacterium, assembly GCA_964531315.1. Taxonomy (GTDB): domain Bacteria; phylum Cyanobacteriota; class Vampirovibrionia; order Obscuribacterales; family Obscuribacteraceae; genus QKMZ01. Next base: position 5,080 of record CAZHEZ010000294.1, read on the forward strand.
CGGGCTCCGGCGTCTATGCCAAAACAGCCTTGGCACGGGCAATGAAGCTGAAGATTCCCTACAGCGTCAATTCACTGGAAGGATCGAGCTCTGGTGGTCCCGGCGATTATTTGATCATCGGACCGAACAACGAACCTTACATCGTCAATGGCGCCAAGTTTGAAGGCATGTACACGCAAACCGCTCCGAAGGGTTCGTAATCCGCAGAATTAAGGATCCATCAAAAGATCAGCGACGTCTTCTATTTTCTGGCCGTAAACCATTTGCATGAATTCGGCTGTATATGCGAGATCTTTTGGATGATCGAATTCGGAGTCAGGCAGATTGACGTACTTCTGAGAGATGGTTTTAAACTGATATCGTTTCGTGCCGTCGGCCAATTCCGAATAGTATTCGAGCGGAATCTTTTCAATAAAAGAAAACTCGAAGTATTGTCTCCAAATTTCCCTGACTTGAACAGGCAGCGCAATTGAGTCGTCAGCCGTCGCCATCACCATATCTTTGACGAAAGGCGTATCCAGCTTAGATCGATATGCGTGGCCGAATCCTTCGCTGGCCTCGACTCTGCGGTTGACGGGCATCACATACTGCATGGCAGGAATTCCGGCAATCTGGACCTTGCGCCTCATCCCGCGAAAACTTTCGGCGCGAATACTGTGC
>CAZHEZ010000295.1:0-5727 GCA_964531315.1 uncultured Candidatus Obscuribacterales bacterium
TTGTTGATTGCGTGCGCGATCAGCTGGGATTGGAGCCCAATCTTGATGTCGGTCTGGCTGCCATTTCATACGCGCTTGCACTGCCTGCCGGCGCCGGCTCCACTATCTTTGCAGTCAGCCGCTCGTCAGGTTGGATCGCTCATGCGATCGAACAGCGCCAGTATGGTGGACTGATTCGTCCGCGGGCGCGTTACATCGGCAAGAGTTCTGAAAACGCCTAGCAACCGCCCCCTTTTGTCCGAGCCTGTTCATATCTGTGCAATTCAACGGTTACCCAAATCGCAGCCGGTGTTAGCTTTTGGACACGGCACAAAAGAGGGGGCAGCCATGTCCAAATCACTCAAGTTAAGCAAGGCAGAACAAGCTCTTAGAAAAAAATCGGCAACACCGACAAAAGGTCTGCTCGATTACGGTCCCAACGTGCACGCCGTTCACCACGACTGCCAGGAATGCCTGCGCAGAGATTTGAAGGCGGCCAAGTCGATGCGCAAACTTTCCCACAGCATTCACACAGCCCTGGACATCGCCAGGGAGCTTTTCAGAATATCCAATCGCAGTTTTTGAAATGCAGTGCGTTCAGGCGGGCTCAGCCTTATTGCTCAAGGGTGGAAAAATCCTTGAAGATAACGAAGGGCAGCTGCGTTTTTTCATCAACTATGGGTTTGCCTGACAAACCCATGCACCAGACGGCAAGGTAATAGTCGCCGTTGTATTTGACTACGATGGCGCCGGGCTCCGAACTAGACGGATGCAGCTTTAATTTTCTGAGAAAAAGAGGAAATCCTGCCGAGACATAAGGATCGGATTCGAGAATGATTTTGCAGAATGGTGAAGGCGGGTTGCCGGCATTGATCAGCTCCTGACGCAGTTCTTTGGAAACCATAGTCGGATCGGTGAAGGGATTGGCTGGCGCGGTTGGATTGGCCGGAGCGGTCGAACTGCCCTTCTGCAATTCAGTCGCTGATTCAGGAAAGTGTTTATTTTTGAGCCTGAATGAAACCGCTGAGTCGAAAACTTGTTGCGCTAGAACCTTCATCTTCTGCTCGCATTTGAGAGAAGTCATTTGCAAATCCAGTGTCAGCTGCTGGACTTGCTGCTTGGATGGAGTGATTAGCTTCGTTCCGGATTGCATCTGAGCAGGAGCGGCGCTGGTGCGGTTGCCACTAAGGAGAAGACAGATCGCTATTAGTGCCGCACTATGGAGTTTCATTGACCGTGATGAAATTGGATTTTTGAAACCGTCGCAGGCTTTAGTTTAACTGATTACTGTTTATTCTGCAGCGAAACGCCGTGCCACTATATATAGTGCACACGGCGTTTTAAAATCCGTAATTCTTTTAGTGACTGCGAGCGTCTGCCGACAAAAATTCGTCATTGAGTTCATCGAGCCATGATTGCGGCACTTCGACCGAACCTTTTCCTTCAAGAAGAGCAGATTCTTTTAGATCCCAGAGGTGGTCGAAAACACCGGCTTGTCCGGCTTTCTTGCCATGTTTTGCGGCATAGAGAACGTTCAATCGCTCTTTCAATTGGGCGGTGCCAACCGTAACAAGCTGTGTTGAATTCTTATGGGAATTGGTGCCCATAGCGCTATTTCCTTATAAGTCAGGATAAAACCAGTCCTATAGGACTTGTGCTTTCTATATTCCCGACCTCAATGAAATTACACGCCGCCAAAAATGTCAAGAGGTGCGCTTTTCATGATTTTATCTGAGCAAAAGAGACACCTGCACAATTCAACATTCAAAGCCCCTTTGTCTTCAACTAATGTCTGAATGTTCAAGTTGAGATGGCATTGGATTTGTGATTTTGCAATTGGATAAACAACCGCCAAAACCTGAACAGGAATCCTTTTCTTGTTCTTCACTGCATAACAGTTTGAGCGCCTGGGCGTACCAGTCTGAGAGTGGGCAGGACAAAGGCAAAACGGCCGGTACTTACATAAGGGCAAATTGGCCGGAAACTTTGGGCGATACCCTGATGGAAAAGCCACCGCAGTTTGGTTCAAATGAATCAAAAACCAGGAGCCAGCATTTAGCCGACGATGTGGTCAGGCGTCTGTTTGATGTGAAAGTAACGGCGCAACCAAACCCAAAACCGCCGCCGCCCTACGAGTTACCCGGTCCTCAGATCAAGGAAAGAGACGCTGGGGCAATAGTGGAGCATGAGAAAAAGAGCTGGTCGTCCAGGTTTGAATGCGTGAAATGGGCTGGCGGTGTCTATGCAGCTCATCGTTGGGCGCCGCAATACATGCCGGCAGAAACGCCTCCGGCAGCGCTTCTTGGTTGGAAAAAAGCAAATGGAGCGCAGCAGATTGCCTTTGGTGGCATTACCCATGCCGAGCTTACTAAGGAGCTGAAAGCTAGATACATAGCCACTTGCATTGGCAGCATGGCGGCCGGTTGGACAGTCAGTCATGCGGCAGATGACCTCTTCTTTTCTCACGACCAGTATCTGGAAGGCACTCTGGCCTGTGATGTACTGGGAATCGGTCTGGCAATTACAGTGCCGGATTGGCGTCGCAAAGCCGTGCTTGTCGCTGGCACGCATCTTTTGGGCCGAACCATAGATCACTGGAGGCAGCCACACTACTAGTCGATTGGCAAGTGAAACCCTTAAAGAAAAACGAACAGACCCGCTTTTCGCAAAGTCTGTTCATAATTCTGTCGAATTGCCTTACGGCATATCGAGTGTTATGTCCTGACCTGATGGTTGTCAGGAGTCTGTCTAATCAGGAGCGGCGCTTGCGTGCGGCTTCGGCTTTGCGTTTTCTTTTCACGCTTGGCTTTTCGTAGCGTTCACGGCGCTTGATTTCAGAAAGAATGCCTGCTTTTTGAATTTTCTTCTTGAAGCGTTTAAGCGCCTGTTCGATGCTCTCGCCTTCTGCAACTCTAACCTCGGACAAGGGATATCCCCTCCTTCATAAAACGAATTTGGACAACAAAAAATTTTGCAGTTGGGGGATCTTATCACTAAGAAGCAGATCCAAACAAATATAAAAGATAAGGGAGCCCTTTGAGGGCTCCCTCTTGCGGACTGTGAATCTGCCGTCCTGCCACAACTATTTGCTATTCGGCTGCCGCTGCAGTCGCCTGAGAGATGAGCTCCTGGGAGATTTGCGGAGGCACTTGAGAGAGGTGGGAGAATTTCCAGGTGTAATAACCCAGACCCTGAGTCAGTGTGCGCAGTTCGATGATGTAGTCCCAGAGTTCGCCGCGCGGGATATTGGCGCTTACTTCATCCCAGCCCTGGCGTTCCGGATTGGGACCATAACCGAGAATTTGACCGCGCAAACCGGTTACCTGTGAGAGCACGCCCGAGGTGTATTGGCTCGGAATGTGGATCTTCACTTCTGCAATCGGTTCCAAGATGAATGGATGTGCTTTGGCTAAGCCTTCACGCATGGCCAGAATTCCTGCCATACGGAAGGACATTTCGTCGGAGTCTACATCGTGGTAGGAGCCGTCGAATAAATTGACCGATACATCGACCAGCGGGAAGCCAGCCAGAGTGCCGCGTTGCAGCGCTTCCATGACGCCTTTTTCGCAGCCCGGTACGTATTGTCTCGGTACCGAACCACCGACAATCGACTCGGAAAACTTGCTTCCGGCGCCCCTTTCCAGCGGCTCGATGCGCAGATAGACTTCGCCGAATTGCCCACGACCGCCGGTTTGTTTCTTGTGGCGACCATGTGCTTCGACCTTGGCCTGAATTGATTCTTTGTACGAAAGTTTCGGTCTGTGCGTATCGAGTTCGATGTGATACTTCCTCTCCAGCCTTTGTCTGGAAAGTGTCAGGTGTACTTCACCTTGCCCGTAGAGGCAGTATTCGTGCGTATCTGGATCGCGGTCGACTTTGAGAATCGGATCTTCTTCAGTTAGCTTGCCGAGCAGTGTGGAAAGCTTCGCTTCATCGTTGCGATTCTTTGGAGAAATGGCAAGCGAGTAGAGAGGCGGTGCTTCAGGAGGGGCCGGCATTTGCGTGGTCTCTTTTTCGGTGACCAGAGTGTCGCCTGTGCGTGGAGTTTCCAATCGCGCCAGAGCAACGATTGAACCGGGCCCAGCCGTCGGCATGGTTTCTTGTTTCTTGCCCAGAAGCCAGTACAAGCCGCCCACACGTTCTTTCGAGCCGCCTTTTGTAATGTCTACGATTTGAGAATCACCGGTAATTGTCCCGGAGAAAACGCGCGTCAAAGATAGCTTGCCGGACTGAGGGTGAATATAGGTACGGATTACTTGTGCAATCACCGGGCCATCTTCTTTTACCTCGATGACTTTGCCGTCTTTGTCCTTGTATTCCCGTTCGGAAGGTGATGGGCAAAGGGAGATGATTGTGTCCAAAAGTGAGAAAACGCCAGCATCGGTTTGCGCAGAACCGACCAAGATCGGCACGAAAGTGCCGGCTTTAACCGCGGCCTTTAGATCCTTTTCCAGCAAATCGAGAGGCGGGTCATTTCCTTCCAATACCATTTCCAACAAGGTGTCATCAGTGTCGGCTAAGCTCTCGATTAGTTTTTCTCTGGCCGCTTCCAGATCGTCCTTGAGGTCTCCGGGCACATCGGTTTTTTCCGGCTTGCCTTGCGCGCCATATTTGAAAGCTTCCTTTTTAAGCACATCAACATAACCAGTCAGTGAGCCGCTCATGATTGGATAGTGCAAGGGTGCCAGTGGTCGCGGTGTTTTTGTGCCGGGCATGTTTTTCAAAACAGAAAGCGTTTCTGCGAAATTTACATCCGGCTTGTCCATCTTGTTGACGAAAACCAGCCTGGCTACACCGATTTCTTCGCTGAAGCGCAAGAGCATGTCCATTTGAATCAGGCGGCCCGGATCCGGTTCCACCACAAATACCGCTACATCGGCGCCCATCATCGCGATTTTTGCTTCTTCTTGAAAGTCGATGAATCCAGGACAGTCGAGAATATTGAAGAGTATGTCTTGATAGGTTGTGCGCGCCACTGATACCTGGGTGGAAATTTGGCGGCTGACTGATTCCGGCTCGTAGTCGGTGGTCATTGTCCCTTCGTTTATCTTTCCGCGCCTGGAGATTGCGCCTGTTAAGTGAAGGATGGCTTCCACGAGGCTGGTTTTACCGCTGCGGTTCAGTCCGATCACGGCGACGTTGCGAATCTTGGCGACACTTGTCACTGCTCTTCTCCTTTGTTGGCAAGAGGGCTTGACTATATATATGACACTTATCGTTAAAGACTATCGAATCAGACTGGCTTTCATCAAGGGCAAGAGGACGATTTAATCTGTTTATTCTTTTGCAAAGGCTCTTGATCAGCGGATTCTGTGCTGACCGTGAGGGCAAATCTACGGGCCGGCCTTGCGGCGGAAGGCTGGCAGTGAAGAGATTGTTTTATTGCCAGTCAGAGGGCCAACGCCTATTGACTGATCGCATCGCTGTAAGAACCGCTCTGGAAAGGAGTCAGGTCATCAGAACCCTTCAATCCAAGAGTGTTTCCGAAGAAGAGCTTGGCGATTCTCTTGGTAGTTGTAACCACTGCCGGGAATGCCATGCGGTAATGCTTTTTGTCGAAAACAATGAGCGGAGTCTTGTCAGGTAAGAAGTAAGTGAACATTTTATTTGTGGTAGCGGTGCCCGGCAAATTAGCCATGTCTGCTCCAGCCGACAAGGCGATTATTGCCGACATAAAGAAGACCGGGCCGAAGAATGCATGCACCCACATCGCTTCTTTTACTTTGCAAAGCGATTTTTCCTTGGGTG
>CAZHEZ010000296.1:0-5651 GCA_964531315.1 uncultured Candidatus Obscuribacterales bacterium
CTCCGCCTTTACCAAGCACCCCGAGCTGGCCCAAAACTTGCTGGGTATGATCGACTTGTTCACAGGCGGTGCTTTAAATAAGCTCTCCATCTTCTCGATGGGAATTGGACCCTATATCACTGCCTCGATCATCATGCAATTGATGTCGGTTGTGGTCCCCAAGCTGGAGGAATTGCAAAAGCATTCCGGCGAGCAGGGACGCAAACAATTGCAGCAATACACTCGTCTTGCTTGCGTCGGTCTGGCTGTTTTCCAATCCTTGATGTTGGCTAATCTTTTGACCAAGATTCAAAACCCGCCTGTCGTACTGACACCCGGCCCGCTCTTCATGTTTACGACCACGGTCATTCTTTCGGCCTGTGCAGTCTTTGTGATGTGGATGGGTGAAATCATTACCGAGCGTGGTGTCGGAAATGGTGCCTCGCTTTTGATCTTCCTGGGTATCGCTTCGCGCTTGCCGGTGATGATCAAAAACACATATGAAGCGGTGCAAACCGGCCAGTCACCGGTCTGGGGCGTGGCCATTTTGACCCTGGTATTTCTGGGCTTGATTGCGCTGATTGTCTGCCTGCAGCAGGGAGTGAGAAAAGTGCAAGTTTTGGGCGCCCGCCGAAACGTTGGCCGCCAGGTCTTCAATGCGCCTGAAGACTCGATTTATCTGCCTGTCAATCCATCAGGTGTGATGGCTATCATCTTCTCATCTTCGCTTTTGATGTTTCCATCCACTGTCATGTCTTTTGCCGCTCAGAGCGGTAAAAACCCCTTTCAAGCCGTCTATGAATTGATGACTCCGATTCCTGGATTCGTCAATTTTTCCAAAGAAGCCTGGGTGCAAAATGCCTGGAGCTTCCTCTCGGTCGAGACCTCCAATTGCTTCTCCTACTACCATTGGGAGCATTCGGTTCTCTATTTCTTGCTGATTCTGTTTTTTGCTTTCTTCTATGCATCCATCGTCATTCCGGTGCGCGATATTGCCGAAAACCTGAGACGCAGCGGGCGGGCAATCCACGGTGTCAGACCGGGCCGACCGACTTCCGAGTTTCTCGAGAAGACCTTGAGCCGGCTCATCTTCATCGGTGCCTCCGCCGTTGGTATCATCGCCATTTTGCCCATCCACGTCGAGCAGGCCACCTACGTGCAAACCTTGCAAGGTCTGGGTTCCACCTCTTTGATCATCCTTGTCGGTGTAGCCATCGACACGCAAAGGCAAATCAAAACCCATGCCCTCTCTGCTCGCTACCAGGCGCAGGGATTATTCCCAACTAATAAGGAAATCTAGTCATGCGAATTCTTTTTCTAGGCGCTCCCGGAGCGGGTAAAGGCACTCAGTGCAAGCGCTTGTCTGCCAAACTCAATTTGCCCCATTTGTCCTCCGGCGATCTCTTGAGGGAAGCCGTCAAGGCCGGCACGCCCGCCGGACTTTCAGCCAAAGAGTTTATGGATAAAGGTGTTTTGGTACCGGATGCTGTCTTGATCAAAATGTTCGGTGAAAAACTGAGTTCGCCAGAATGCAAAAACGGATTCATCCTCGATGGATTTCCGCGCAATCTGGCTCAAGCTGAGAGCCTCGATGAGCTGCTCACATCCTTGAAGAGCAATCTGACTACGGTGATCAATCTGGAAGTAGATGATAGCCTTCTCACTGAGCGCATCTGCGGACGCTGGACTTGCACCAATAAAGCCTGCGCCGCCGTCTATCACGTCAAGTTTGCGCCACCCAAAGTGGAAGGCAAATGCGATGCTTGCGGTTCTGATTTGGGCCAGCGCGCTGATGACAAAGAAGAGCTGGTCAAGGCAAGATTGCAGACCTATCGTGAGCAAACCGAGCCTTTAATCCACTATTACACTCAGAAAAAATTGCTCAAGTCTGTTCAGGGAGAAGGTGATCAAGATACGATTTTCCAGAACATTCTTCAGTCGTTGCAAGTGACTGCCTAAAGGATTTTGCCACCCATGATAGTGACTACTGAAATCCAAATCGAAAGCTATAAAAAAGCAGGAAAGCTGGCCGGTCAGGTTTTGGAGGCGATATCCAAGTTGGTTGCGCCTGGCATTACGACCTGGGAACTGGACGAGCATGCTGAAAAAATGATTCGCGAGGCCGGTGGCATTCCTACTTTCAAGGGCTATCGCAAATTCCCTAACACTATCTGTGCTTCCATCAACGAGGAAGTCGTTCATGGCATTCCCAATCGCAGTCGCGTGCTCAAAGAGGGCGATGTGATCAGCATGGATATCGGCGCCACCTTTCAAGTTGGAGAAAATGGCAAGCAAATGAATTACATCGGCGACACGGCACTGACGGTGCCGGTCGGCGAAATCAATTCACGCTTGCAAAAGCTTCTTGACGACACTCAAAGGTCTCTTTATGCAGGAATAAAGGCCTGCGTTGCCGGAGCCACCCTTGATGATATCGGCGGCGCCATTGAAGATATCGCTAAGGAAAATCTTTACGGAATCGTCCGTGACTATGGTGGTCACGGCATCGGCCCCAACTATCATGAAGACCCGCTTATCTTCAACTACCGTACCGGTAGCAAGCTGAAGTTGAAACCTGGTATGGTTATAGCGATTGAACCTATGTTCAATCAGGGCGGCGATAAGGTCCGTCTTAAGCAGGATGGTTGGACAGTTGTTACGACAGATTACAAGCCTTCTGCACATTTTGAACATTCAATCCTGGTGACTGAAGGGGAGCCATATGTGCTCACTCAACGTCCCAGCGAGGTAATTTGATGACGAAGCAAGGTGTAATCGAATTCGAAGGCATAATCCGGGAATCCCTTCCCAATGCCATGTTTCGGGTCGAATTAGACAATGGTCATAAGGTCTTGGCCCACATCTCGGGCAAGATTCGCAAAAATTTTATTAAGATACTTCCAGGCGATCGAGTGCGCGTAGAGCTCACCCCATACGACTTAACGCGCGGTAGAATCACATACAGAATCAAAGATTGATGTACAATCTGTCGTTTGTATCCGTAGCTCTCGCGGTTTGACGCAACTCGCTTTCGGGTTTATCAACTGCTCTGCGGACACTTGAATCTATGCGCGACCTCGGTTGCCCATAGGCTCGGTCATCACTTCGAAAGAAACATCCAAACGAAACTATTGGAAAAGCGAGACTCTCATGAAAGTTAGAGCTTCTGTCAAGAAAATCTGCGACAAGTGCAAAGTCATCCGCCGTAAAGGCAGAGTGGCTGTCATTTGCGAAAACCCCAAACACAAGCAACGCCAGGGTTAATTGACCCCGGTACTAGAAAGATTTTGACTCTGGAGGACAAATGGCCCGCATCGCCGGTATAGATCTGCCGAAAGGCAAGAGAACCCACATCGCGCTTACTTACATCTATGGAATCGGTCACACGACCGCCCAAAAGGTCGCGAACAAAGTAGGCATTCCCGAAGATCGCCGGGTCAGCGACCTGACAGAAGACGAAGTCAGCCGCCTGCGTGAAGAAATTGAAAAGGGCGGATTTCAAGTCGAAGGCGACCTGAGACGTGTGGAAGGTCTCAACGTCAAGCGTTTGATTGAAATCAACTGCTACCGCGGACAGCGCCACAGAAGAGGTCTGCCCACTCGCGGTCAGCGCACCAAGACCAATGCTCGCACCCGTCGCGGTCGCAAGCGCGTAACGGTAGCCGGCAAGAAGCAAGCCGCCGCCAAGTAAATAATTGCTCAGAACCAACATTTGTAAGTTCGAAAAACAAGAGAGAGAAAAGAAGCCATGGCAAAGTCGCCCAAAGCAAGGACCAAGAAAAAAGAGAGACGTTATGTTTTGCAAGGTGTTGTGCACATTCAGAGCACCTTCAACAACACGATCATCTGCTCTACCGATCCGCAAGGCCAGGTAATTGCCTGGGCTTCAGCTGGTACCGTCGGTTTCAAAGGCGCCAAAAAAGGCACACCGTTTGCGGCTCAACAAGCTGCTGAATCAGTGGCTAAGCGCTCGATGGACCAGGGCATGAGACAAGTGGAAGTTTTGGTCAAGGGACCGGGCGCCGGTCGCGAAACCGCCATCCGCGCTCTGCAAGCTTCCGGTCTGGAAATCACATTGATCAAAGACGTCACTCCGATCCCGCATAACGGCTGCAGACCACCCAAACGCCGCCGCGTCTAATTAGTTTTATTGTCAAAAGGGTGCCCAATACCCGGTGTTTATCAAGCGTGTAAACATCAGCGAGTGAGGGAGATCGCCCAAAAATGGTCCGAGCCTACGCTTCTTAAAGGCATGTGTAATGGAGAAATTGATGGAACCGCTCAAGATCAAGTGTCTGGAAAACAAAACCGGCGCTGATGGATCTATTTACGGTAAGTTCGTTATCGAACCCTTGGAAAGAGGATACGGAACGACTCTCGGCAACTCGCTGCGTCGTGTTTTGCTCTCGTCTTTGGACGGCTCGGCAGTCAGTGCCGTCAGAATCGAAGGCATCACCCACGAATTCACCACCATCCCTGGTGTCGTTGAAGACGTCATTGACGTAATGCTCAACCTGAAAGGTCTGGTAGTAAAGACTTTCAGCAATGACCCTCAATATCTTCATCTCGACGTAGAGCGCACCGGTGCAGTCACCGGCCGCGACATCATCTGCCCGGCTGATGCCACTATCATCAACCCCGACTGGCAGCTCTGCACACTGGCTGAAGGCGGCAGAATCCGCGCTGAAATCACTGTCGAGCGCGGCCGTGGTTATGTGCCTGCCGATTCGCACAGCCACTACAAACAAGCTATTGACGTGCTGCCGATTGACGCAGTATTCATGCCGGTAAGAAAAGTAAGTTATCTGGTTGAGCCAACCCGCGTAGGCGAGTCGACTGATTTCGACAAGCTGACCATGGAAATCTGGTCCAACGGTTCTATCGACGCTACAGAAGCCATTTCTCAAGCTTCGCGTCAAATCATCGAACACCTGGTGCCGATTGCAGAACTCTCGGGCAAGCCCATGGTTCCTGCAGCGACCCAACCCACCCAGCAAGACGGAAAGCACAGCTCCATCTCTATCGAAGAGCTGGAATTGTCCGTCCGCGCTTACAACTGCCTGAAGCGGGCTAACATCAACTCCCTGGGCGAGCTTTTGAAATTGACCTATGACGATCTGATGAACATCAAAAACTTCGGTAAGAAGTCTGCTGATGAAGTGATCGAGCGTCTGCGTCAATTCGGACTCACCCTGGCCGACACTCCCAAAGACAAATAGTTTTTGGATGACTTAAAACATAAAAAGGACTTGGAATTATGCGTCACCGTCTACCTGGAAATCGTTTAGGCCGCCCAGCCGATCAAAGAAAGGCTGTATTGCGTTCATTGGCGACCGAACTCCTGCGCCACGACGAGATCATCACTACGCTGGCCAAAGCAAAGGCGGTGCGTCCTGAAGTCGAGAAATTGATCACCAAGGGCAAAAAGGGCATTATCGCCGATCACAAAGCATTGTCTGAAAAGGCAAAGAAAGGCGATGCCGCAGCCGCTAAAGAGCTTGCGCATGCAGTCCACCTGCGCCGCCAAGTCGCTTCCTACATCTATGATGGTGAAGTCGTGAAGCGCGTCTTCGATGAAGTCGCACCTCGCTACGTGAAGCGTCCGGGCGGTTATACACGCATTCTCAAAGCCGGCATTCGCCGCGGAGATGCAACTCCAATGGCGATTATTC
>CAZHEZ010000297.1:0-5527 GCA_964531315.1 uncultured Candidatus Obscuribacterales bacterium
TCGCGCGGCTCCACACGCCAGTGGCCATGTGGCTTGCCAGGCGTGGATGTCAAGCGTGCACGATTGGCGCGGCTCTGAATGGCAGTTTTAATGCGGTTGTTTTTGGACTGAAGATGTCAGGGGGTTTCCCTACATTTCTGGCTGTTATTTGACGTTAAATGGCCCCAGATCTGTGTGGCGCAGTTCAGTTATCAAGCACTACTTAAGGCCGCTCTCATGCGCAGGTATGAATTGATGAACTCATCGAGATTGCCGTTCAGTACGCTTTCTACATTAGTGGTTTCACATTTGGTGCGCACATCTTTGACCATGCGATCGTCGAGAACGTAAGATCTGATGGCATTTCCAAAAGTGGCCTGAACGTTTGCACCTTTCAGTTTGGAAAGTTCCTCTTCGCGTTCAGCCTGTCTGATTGCCAGAAGTTTCGATCTGAGCAGTTCCATAGCCAGGGCTTTGTTCTGCAGTTGGCTGCGCTCTTGCTGGCATTTGACGGCGATTCCGGATGGTTTGTGCACGATTCTGACTGCACTTTCCACTTTATTGACGTTCTGTCCGCCGGCGCCGCCCGAGCGCATAGTCTCTATTTCAATGTCGTCGTCCTTGATTTCCACGAGCGCTTCGATGTCGTTCATGATCGGGCTTACTTCCAGGGCGGCAAAACTTGTCTGTCTGGAATCCGATCCCTGTTTGAATGGCGATTTGCGAACCAGGCGATGGACGCCTTTTTCGCAAGAAAGATATCCATATGCGTATGGACCCTCGACTTTGAAGGTGGCGCTTTTGATGCCGGCTTCTTCGCCTTGCGACTGATCGATAAGTTCGGTCTGATAGCCTTTCTGCTGGGCCCAGCGCAAATACATGCGCAAGAGCATTTCCGCCCAGTCCTGAGCATCGGTGCCGCCGGCACCGGCATTAATGGTGACTATGGCGGCCGAGTCGTCGTATTCGCCCGATAGCAGTCTTGTAAACTCGTAGGTCTCCAGCTCTTTATTGAGGCGATCCAGACCCTGGGCTACCTCGGCAGCCAGAGACTCGTCACCTTCTTCCAGACCGAGCTGGGTCAAAACCTTTAAATCACTAACTTGAGTTGTCCAGCTTTCATGCTGTTTGAGCGAGCCTTCCAGGCGGCTCATCTTTTGCGTGACCGCTTTGGCGGCCCGATTATCCAGCCAGAAATCAGGCTCAAGAGTTTCATCTTGCAGCCTTTTCAAATCTTGAGAGACCTTTTCTAAGTCAAAGATATTCGCTGACTTTCGCCAGGCGCTCCTCGGCTATTTCTACTTCTCTTTTTAGCTCGGACAGCATCATATGACTAAGATTGACTCAATTTAAGATCGGTTGTCTTTTAAGATACGGATTTGGCGAATCCGGGTCTTATTATATAGGGGCGAAGGCGACCTTTCATAGTTCGGTGTCCTCGAGCGGAAGTTGCGGCAGGCGTAACCAAGGCTCACTGTGTACCTTCACTCAGCTTTTGGCAGTCGCAAACGGACATGACTCTATCAATATGGCTCGACGAACGTGCCTCAGGGGAAGAAATTCTCGACGAGGTTGATGTCGCCATCATCGGTGGTGGCATCGTAGGGGCCGCTTCTGCTTATCTTCTTCATGCCAGCGACGCCACTCGCGCCGCCAAAGTAGCACTTTTCGAGGCGAGAAGCATTGCTTCCGGCTCGACCGGGCGCAATGCCGGCTTTGTTCTGCGCGGCATTCAAGCCTATTACAACCATGCCGTGAAGCTCTACGGGAGCGAAATTGCCCGCGAGGTTTTCAAATTTGCCGATGAAAACCAGCGCCAGATCAGGCTCTTTGCCGAGAGTATTAAAGACCGACCCGATCTTGATTTTGAGCTTTCTGAATGCGGCTCCTATCTTCTGGCCTCGTCGCTTGAGGAGCTTGACGACCTCAAGCAATCGGCTCAACTGATGCAGGAAGACGGTTTTGACGCCGAGTTTTTGGTCGATGATCCAATCGATCGCGACTTCTACGGAGCCATATTCAATCCGCGTGATTTTGCCATCAATCCGGTCAAGCTGACGCGAGCGCTTCTTGCCAAGAGTAATGCTCGTGTCTTTGAAAACGAAGAAGTATTCTCAGTCAAAAAGAGCCCCAGCGGAGGCAAACTGGTCGTCTCGACGCCCCGGCGTGCTCTCATTGCCAATCGTGTTCTTTTGGCAACCAATGCCTACGCAGCCCTTGGCTCTTATGCTCTGGCTGAGAAATTGAACGTGGTGCGCGGCCAAATTCTGGTCACACCGCCGCTCAAAAAGCGTCTGAAATTGCTGGAGTCGATTTGCTACGCCAATTACGGCTTCGAATATTTCCGCCAGCTGCCGGACAATCGGCTGCTTCTGGGCGGTTGCCGTCAGCAATTCATGGATGAGGAGCGCGGTTTTGGAGACACAGTGACGCGCTCGGTGCAGCAGGCGCTCGAATCTTACTTGAAGAACCGTTTTCCCGAATGTGCAGGAACCCCTGTCGATTACCGCTTCTCCGGCTTGATGGCTTTCACCAATGATGGACTGCCTCTGGTTGGGGAGCATGAAGGCTTGCCTGGGGTTTTCTGTGCGGTCGGCTGTAATGGGCATGGTTTGGGCTTCGGGCTCAACCTGGCTCGCATGCTTGTCAATGTGGCCTTGATGGGCGCTTCGGCCGGGTCGTTTTCGGTTTCGCGTCAGTCTTTGAAGAAACCCCTGGCCATGGCGTCTTCCGGCGAAAAAGGTCCTTAGTAAAAGAAAGCCCGCGGCTTAAACCGCGGGCTTCAAGCTGTTTAGCTTTGCTTATAAGCTAACTTTCGGGCGAGCCGCTGTTTTCGATCATGCGCTGTTGAACGTTGATCTTGACGCTGTCCTTTGATTCCTGACCGTTCGTTTTCACTTTCACTTGCACATCCCATTGCGGGTAAGCGATTTCTGGAATGATTACAGATAGGGAAGTGGCAGTTGCGGAAGTGACGGTGGCCGGAGTGCCATTGAAGGTGACGGTATTTTCAGAGGCGTTCTTTGAGAAGCCTTTACCCGAGATTGTCACGGGCTGTCCGGGCGGTGCTGAAAGAGTGTCGATGCCGGTCACTGAAGGGGCTGACTTAACGGTCAATTCCTTGGGCGTGCTTTTCACACCTGCTTGTGTCACTACCAGGCTCTGCTTGCCACCTTCGATGTCGGCAGGCACTTGAACGGTCAATTGAGTGGGTTTTAGATCGGTGATGGTTGCCCATTGCTTGCCTATTTGTACGGCCGCACCTTTAGCGAAATTCTTGCCGACCACTGTCACTTTGTCTCCCGGTGAGACTTCTTTGGGAAGAGCGGAAGTGACTGAAATCTTGGGAGTGGTGATTTGCCAGTTCATCGTGGCGCCCTGTGGTCCAAAGGCCTTAACGATGATCTGTGTGCCGCCGACGCCCAATGCGCCTGACATATCCAGGGTGAGGACGCGATTCTTGAAACTCTTTTCGGTGCCCAGAACGCGGCCGCCCAGAAAAATTTGCATCGATTCAAACGGCGGTGCGGTGGCGGTGCCGTTCTTGAATGTCATGGTCAAGGGTGCGGTGTCCTGCCCTTGCTTGAGGTTGATATAGTCGGTAAATGACTGCCAACCTTTGGCTGTCTGCACAATTGGCTTGGATTCTTGAACGACGAGGATGCCGTCGTCTTTTTTGTCTTTGTCTTTGTCGGCAGCCGGTTTGGCTGATGCCGCAGGTGTAGTGACTGCAGGAGGAGCCTGTTTGAGCTGGGCAAAAACGGGCTGGGTGACTGCGCCCTGGGCGACCAGGATAACGAACGCTGACACCAACGATTGAACTGTCGCAACTTTTCTCATATCGCCTCTCTACTGTTTGCCGAATGGCTTTTTGCCAAACTGGTAATTCTCTTTGACATTCTAGCTGCCGCTGCCGCAGGGACTCTTGCCAAGATGGCTCGTCCAAGATGCGTTTCATTATATGTGTTTTCTGGCTGTGAAAGCTCAATTCAAAGTTTGTGTGCAAGCGCCCTTCATCTTCTTTATTGTAGCAACTATCATATATCGTAAAACCCCCGAAAAAAGGAAAGGGAGCCGGTTTCAGGCTCTCTTTCCAGTGTGCTTGAAAACGCAGGCGGCGTTTTTTTGCGCAGTCTGTACGGGCGTTTTTGCTGAGAGGCTTCCGGCACGCGGTCGCTTCATCATTTTCCCGGGGTATTCGCTTCTTTGCGCATTTTCAAGCCCCAGCTGAGCATGAAGAGTCCGAAAAGAGCGAAGGCGGCGCTGGTCACCAAAGTAAGCACCAGGGAAAGGCCATGGATATACGGCATGACGAGAGCGCCTTGACCGGTGAGACAGAGATATCCAAGACCGCTGAAAATCTTGTTCCAGTAATTGGTGCGCGGATGTCCGCCGGTTTTCGAAGAGATCACAGCCGCGGCGCCCAATGCGAAAAGCAGGCAGGCGACCATGAGCGGAGCAATGAAGAGGTAAATCATATGGGACATGGTGGTCTCCACTAAAAGCTAAAGCCGATTCGACGATTCGATGCGGCCGGATTTACTCAAGGTGGAATCAGGCAGGGGGTCTGTCCGGCATCAGGTGTTCGATTGGAAACCAGTGTGGTTTCAAAAAGGAACGCAGCAGTGCTGGGCAAGGCTACCTGAACTAATTGGACTGTTTGAGTGGGTGATGTGAAAAAGAGGACAAAATGACCCTAACAGCGAGACTGATTTGGTTGCAAGGGTGTTGGTTGTCAGGATGAAATAATTGCGCTAGAGGTTGCGAGAAGGGTGGCGCAAAAGGGCTAAACAGGCGCATTAGCGGTCATTTCGGCCAGGAAAGCATCGATCTCCTGGGTGGTTGGCAAGGCCGGAATTGCTCCTGGACGGGTGCATGTCAGTGCCCCTATCGCATTTGCGCGAGCAATGATTTGACAGAGATCGCTCAGATCAATTGATTCGATCAATTGGCGCCGCTTGCCCGAAGCCTTTTTCAAAAGCTCTTCGCTGGTAATTAAGGGCAGCAAACCGGTGATCACTCCGGAATTGAATCCGTCTCCGGCGCCGGTTGCTTCTACCAGTTTTACTTTGAAACCGGGCACAACTTTGCCTCCTTGCTTGTTGATGACATAAGCGCCGCGCGAATCGAGAGTAATGATGAGAACCGGCAAATCATGCTCTTTTCGAAGCTCATCGGCTTTTTCTGTCTGGCGCGAGCCCGTCAGAAATTCCAATTCGTCTTCGTTGATTTTTACGATGTCGGCCCACTTCAGTGTATTAAGAATGGCGTCTTTACAGGCTTGCGGTGTAGGCCACAGGCCAAGGCGAACATTTGGATCGTAGGAAACAAGCAGATTATTTTCGCGAGCCAGCTTGACCGCCTTTTCGGTGGCTTCCCTAGCCGGGCTGCCGATTAGAGAAATGGATCCGAAGTGGAGAACTTTGGCAGAGGCAAAATTGGAGGGGTGCAGATCGTGTTCGGAAAGGCGCACGTCAGCGCAGGCTACTTTTGTAAATTCAGCCAGCTTTCTGTCACCGGTTTTTGTCGTCACCACATAGGCCATGCG
>CAZHEZ010000298.1:0-5518 GCA_964531315.1 uncultured Candidatus Obscuribacterales bacterium
GAGGACGGCACGGCGATCGCCAGCAGCAGCTGCGTGTCCGAGCCGCCGTCGCCGGTGAGCACCACGGGGACGCCGAAGCTGACGGCGTTGCCCTCCTGGTGCGCGTAGCTGTCGCCGCTTTCGACCTTGCCGTCATTGTTATGGCAGTCCAGGTAAATGACTCCACTTGCCGTGAAGCTGCCCGCGTTGCTGCTTCCGGTAATCTAGCCGACCTTGGTCCCCCAAAGAGTTTGCCGCTCAATGCTTCGGACATCTACAAAAGAGCCGATGCGGTTGTGAAGAGAGCCAATACTCAATCAGCCGGTATCCTTTCCAACTTCAAACTGCTGTCGGTGACGACTACTCCACCTGAGGCATCGATCGCCGCCACAATCACTGCTCTGGGCACGACTGGTGGTCCGGTCACCGGCACTGTCACAGTGATTACCACTGTGGAAGTGAGACCATTCCTGGTCGCCTATGCCTACAGCGGCGGAGCGCCTCTGGTATTTCAGTCGGGACAGAGTTTCCCATTTACATTTGTCGTGCCGAACAGCTCGACACTGGGACCATAAAAGACTTGCAGCTATTTCAAAATGCTCGCGGAGTTTAATACAAAACAGGCGCCAGTGATGGCGCCTGTTTTTTGTAATGCTTGCCTGTCTGAGTACTTGGCAGCTTAAGCAGCCAGGTATTTGCCCAGACCTTGTAGTGCGTTGACGTCGAGTTTAACTCCAGGACCCATTGTCGAGCTGAGATAAACAGCCTTGATGTACGTGCCTTTTACGGAGGCCGGCTTGACCTTATTGATGGTATCGACAACAGCTGCCAGATTCTTCAAGAGCTTGCTCTCATCGAAAGACAGTTTGCCGATTGCCATTTGCACAAGGCCGCCATCCTTTTCAGCGCGGAAGGAAACCTTACCGGCTTTCAGTTCTTTGATGGTCTTGGCGATGTCGAAAGTGACGGTGCCATCCTTGGGGTTGGGCATCAAGCCGCGCGGTCCGAGGATTTTACCCATTTTTGAAAGCATGAGCATGGCGTCGGGAGTGGCGACGAGCTTGTCGAAATCCATGAAGCCTTCGCCAATTTTGGCCACCAGGTCATCGGCTCCGACCACGTCTGCGCCTGCTTCGGTCGCTTCGGTCAGTTTTTCGCCTTTGGCAACGACAGCGACTCTAACGTCTTTGCCTGTGCCGCCGGGCAGATTCACTGTCGAGCGAATTTGCTGGTCGTTCATCTTCGGGTTGATGCCCAGTCTGAAGTGCACTTCGACCGTGGGATCGAATTTGACGGTTTTTTCGTCCTTCAGAACCTTGAATGCTTCTTCTGCAGTCAAAGGATTTGGATATTTTTCTTTGATTGCTTTCAAGTTCTTTTGGCGCTTGGTGAGCTTAGCCATGATCCGATTTCCTTACTTGATTCTTCTTGCGATTTACTCTTGAACGGTGATGCCCATGTTGCGGGCGGTGCCTCTGATCATTTGCTCGGCAGCTTCAATGGTTGTGGCATTGAGGTCGGGCATTTTGATCTTGGCGATTTCGGTGATTTTGTCTTTGCTTACCGAACCGACTTTGGTCTTGTTCGGATGGGAAGAACCCTTTTCGACAGCGGCTGCTTTCTTGAGCAGTTCGGAAGCCGGAGGTGTCTTCAAGACGAAGTCAAAAGAGCGATCTTCGAAAACGGTGATTTCCACCGGCACGATCGTCCCTGCTTTATCCAGTGTCTTGGCGTTATATTCCTTGCAGAACTGCATGATGTTAACGCCGTGCTGACCCAGAGCGGGACCAATAGGCGGTGCGGGGTTTGCCTTGCCCGCTTGAATTTGCAGTTTTATTTTGCCAACAACCTTTTTCACAGCCTAAGATCCTATGTATGTTAGATGTATGTCGAGAATTACTGATTTTATGGCACTTTTGGTGGCCATAGCATCACATTTACACTTTTATAACCTGGTTGAACTCCAGCTCTACTGGAGTAGCGCGACCGAAGATGATGACTGACGCCTTGATTCGCTCGCGTTCGAGGTTGACTTCTGTTACCTCGCCTGTAAAGTCTGCGAACGGTCCGCCCGTAATACGAACGTAATCGCCCACCTTGACATCGATGACAGCCGGCTTTTTGCCTTTGACACCGGTGACGGCCATTTGCCGTCTCAATATCTTTCTGATCTCTCCGTCTTGAACGGGAATTGGTTTTTTGCCTGCCCCTACGTATTTGGTTACTCCGGGGGCTTCTCTCACCACCCGCCAGGAATCATCATCGAGAATCATTTCGACAAAGACATAACCGGGATACTCGCGCTCTTTCTTTTCGACGCGCTTGCCGTCTTTGACCTTGGTGACCATCTTTTCCGGAACAATGACGCCGAAGATGCGATCTTGCGCATTCATAGTAAGGATGCGCTTTTCGATGTGCTCCTTCACTTTGTTCTCGTGTCCGGATGCAGTTTGCACGGCATACCAACGCCTCTGTCCGTCACTGTTTATGAAAGCCATTGTCCCTTACTTTCCTTTTATTAAGTGCCAAGCCAGCCCTGTAACCCTAGTGATGTAGCCCGACTCCGCCACCGTGCAGTCTTGCCCAGTGCTCCAGAGGTCCGAATACCGCATGCGCTAAAAACCAGTCGAAACCAAGAACTAGAAGCGTTATCAATGCCACCAAGAATAAAACGCTCCAGGTCTCCTGCAAAACCTGGGTCCGGCCCGGCCAGGTTATCTTGGTGAATTCGACGACGACGTCTTTCAGGAATTGGCGAATATCTTTGAGCGATTCGCCAAGCTCGATGTCCATGTCATCGATTTTTGCTTTGGGTTTTTCTTTGCCCTTGCCCTTTTCGTCTTTGCCTTTTTCCTTTGGCTGGTCGTCCTTCACTTTCTTTTCCTTGTGCGGCGATTCGTCTCTTGCTTTTGTTTCGGTGGCATTTTGAGAGTCATCGCCCTCCGTCAATTTGGTTGACGGAGTTGAGCCCTTATCTTTTTTCTCTGTAGACATCAATATGTTTGGACATCCGAAATAACTGTGGACTCGCCTGAAAAATTCGCGTCCCCAAGGAATCGAACCCTGACTAAAGGTTTTGGAGACCTCTGTTCTACCGTTAAACTAGGGACGCATCTGCTTTGATAAGACCAGGCAAGATCTGAACAAAGCCTTCTAAGCCGGTCTGAGACGGGTCTACTGGTGCTGAAGACGCCGATGGCGCCGTCTTGAGCCCGAGGGTCAACCAGCTTATCGATCTAGCGCTTGGTTTCTTTGTGCTCGAGGTGCTGACGGCACCACTTGCAATACTTGTTGATGTTCAGTCTGTCCGGATCGTTCTTCTTGTTCTTCATCGACGTGTAGTTGCGGCGTTTGCATGTGCCACAAGCAAGCGTGATGATGATCCGGTCGTCCTTCTTGGCCACGGCTTTCTATCCCCTTTTAACTGGTTCTGCTCCCAACCGGCTAATACAGCCTATGCTTGCATTGTCGATTGGTAATTGCTTCTTCAGCCGAAACTGAATCTTGTCTTTAGTGTTGGCGGTCTGTGCAAGGGCCCGAAACACATCGCTCGAAAGCGGTCGCGTCGGAAAAAACCGCACAGACCAAAAAGGCCTCCTGGGAGGCGTCAGTGCAAAGTATATCTAACTAAGTAAAAACCTGTCAACAAGACTAGAATAGTCCGGCGTTACAAGCAATTACCCAAGCCCCCACAACCCCAAAACCGGATTTCTTCCCGGTGCGAATTTAGTGGAAGTTAATATAGAGTCAGTGAGAAATTTCTCGATTTTTCCCAGCTTTTCCCAGTCCAAATTTGCAAAAGGCGCTCTGACAGTGGCTTTCAGCGCATTGATTTTATTCGCCGCCACTGGATGTGGGGGCACAGGGGCCAGTTACGAGCCCGACACATTCCGCATCAATTTACAGGCGGAGCCACCCAGTCTCGATTGGCAAACGACAACCGACTCCACATCCTTCGATGTGGTCTCCAACATAATGACCGGCCTGACCCAGTACACAAATGCCATGAAGTGCGAGCCTGGCTGCGCTGAAAGCTGGGAAGTACTGGACGGCGGCAAGCATTATCTTTTCCATCTGAGGAAAAACGCCTTCTGGACGGACGGCAAGCCGGTTACGGCCCACGATTTCGAATATGCCTGGAAACGTCTCTTAAACCCTCTCACGGCAGCCTCTTACGGTTTTTTTCTTTATGACATCGAGAATGCTTTCGAATACAACTCGGGCAAGATAAAAGACCCCAATCTGGTCGGGGTGAAAGCGCTTGACGACTGGACGTTTTCCGTAAAGCTTAAGCGCCCGGCTGCTTATTTCCTCTACCTGACTGCGTTTTGTCCGACCTGCCCTTTGCGCAAAGACATAATCGAAAAGTATGGCGACCGCTGGACGGAGCCGAAAAATATAGTCACCAACGGGCCTTTCAAAATAACTCTCTGGAAGCACGAGTATAAAATCGAGCTTTCCGCCAACGAGAAATTCTTTGAAGGTCCGCCCCGGCTCAAGAAAATCAAGATGTTCATGATCCCAGAGCAGGCGACTGCATTTGGGCTTTTTGAAAACAATCAGCTCGATTATGTCGACAATAGAAGCTTCCCTACCGCTGATGTGGAGCGCCTGCGCAATTCTGCCGAGTATCGCGGGTTGCCTTTGCTGCGCTGCAATTACATCGGCTTCAACGTGAAAAAGAAGCCATTCAACGACAAACGTGTGCGCCTGGCCATTGCCATGGCCGTTGATAGGACTGTGTTTCCCAAGATTCTCAGGCGTGGCGAATCACCAGCTTATACATGGATCCCGCCAGCCCTGGAAGGGTACTCGCCCGATTCTAAAGGCAAATTCGATCCGGTTGAGGCCCGCAGGCTGCTGGCAGATGCCGGTTATCCGGATGGCAAAGGTTTCCCCCCCACAAAAATTCTTTATCCACAAAGAGAAGACGCCAAATTGGTCGTCGAATCGGTTCAAGAGCAAATCAAAAAGAATTTGAACGTCAAGCTGCAGCTAGAGGTAAACGAGTGGAAAGTCTATCTCGACATTCTGCACCGCGATCCGCCCCAGATGTACAGGCAGTCGTGGGGCGCCGACTATCCTGATCCGGAAACATTCATGAATCTATTCACCACTCACAACGGCAACAATTACACCCAGTGGTCCAATGCCGCCTATGACGACTTGATCGACAGGGCAGCGGCCGAGCAAGATCAGAAAAAACGGGCGGCCATGTATGCTCAGGGAGACAAAACTCTCTGTCAGGATGAAGTACCAATTGTGCCGATTTATCTCTCCACCCAAAATACAATGGTCAAACCATGGGTGAAGGGAATTGGCTTCAACGCCATGGATTTGCAGTTCTTCAGGAAGGTGTATATCGAGAAGCCGTAGGGCGATGCCAGCACCCGGCAATTTTTTTACGTTAAAACTGTAACCGCAGGAGATACCACGCCAAAATGCTGGCCCTTTTGTTGAAAAGAATGCTGACCGCCATACCGGTATTGCTGATAGTGGCAACTCTGACATTCATTCTTGTTCGCATCGTGCCTGGCGG
>CAZHEZ010000299.1:0-5508 GCA_964531315.1 uncultured Candidatus Obscuribacterales bacterium
TTTTCATTCACGGTATGCAGAAAGAAGGCATCAACCTCAACCGAAAGGTATTGGCTCATATGGCTGTTACCGATGAGAAGGCATTTGCCGGACTGGTTGAGACTGCCAAAGCCGCTGTAGGTCGCAAGAAATAGTGAGATAGGCGTTTTTCTAATGCCGAATTGAACAAAAATTGTAGGGGCGACGCCATGCGTCGCCCTTTCTTTAGGTTTGAACCATGCAAGTAAAAGAAATAGCCAGCACTGCCAATCCGCTTTTAAAAACGGTGAGATCGCTGCACGATCGCTCCGGCAGGAAAAAGACAGGCTTGTTTTTGCTTGAAGGTGCAAAACTGCTTGAGGAAGCTCTGAGAAACGGGATCGAAGTACAGGACATCATCATCAGCCGCACTTATTTAAACAACGGACTGTCCGGCATGCCGCAATTGGACAGGGATGAACTGGTTGTCGTGGAAGATTCGATGTTCTCACAGCTGGCCACTACCGAGACTCCGCAGGGGATTCTAGCCGTCGCGGCGATGAAAAAGCATGAGCTTGGCGAAGTTTTCATTCAGGAAAATGCTTTGATAGTAGTATCAGATGCGGTGCAGGACCCCGGCAACTTGGGGACGATCATACGGGCCGGGCTGGCTTTTGGAGCCACTGCCATGGTTCTTACCAAAGGCACGGTCGACCCCTACAGCCCAAAGGTTGTTCGCTCTGCCATGGGAGCCCTGTTTGCTTTGCCGGTAGTAACCGACATTCTCTTTGATCATCTGATTGCTGAGCTGAAAGCTCATGAAGTCACGCTTTTCGCCCTCGATCAAAACGCCAAAGAAAACCTCTGGGGTGTCCAATTTCCAAAACGTCTGGCGCTCATTCTCGGCAATGAAGGCAATGGCATCAGCGACGAAAACATGTCCAGGGCAGACAGGGTATTAGCGATACCGATAAGCAAACGGGCAGAATCTCTGAATGTGGCAATTGCAGCCGGCGTTGCGCTGGCCTGCATCTCTTCAAAACGCAGCGTCGATCCGGTATAAGCACTTCAGTAGCGATAGCAAATCGACAAGTGAGACCACTGCAAACACTCAAATTCGTCATCGTTGTTTTGCTGTTTAGCCTGTGCGGGTGCTCTGTTGATCATGGCAATGCCTGCGACGATTTGCTTGCCAGGGCAGAGGTTGCCGTTAAGCAGAAAGATTACGACGTAGCCGGTCGATACTTGGACCAGGCTGCGCGTGAGGCTGAGCTCAGTGATGTTGAAACACAAATACCGCGCGTGCGGCGCCAGAAAATCGAGCTATTACTGGCTCAAAATAAGGGACCGGAAGCAGAAAAGGCAGCACAGTCATTGGTTGAGTTCTACGTTACTAAGCCTTTGAAAGGAGTCAATTACAGCAAACAGCTTCTTATTCTGCAGGATAAAACCAGAGCCAGAAAACTGCTTGCCGAAGCACTGATGAAACAAAACCGCGCCCCGGAAGCTGCCGTCGTATTGAAAGCAGCAATGGCGGACTCCTGGAATGGAGGGCGCAGTATGTTGGGAGACGCGGAATTGGCGGACCAATACCGTGCCATCATGAAAAGCCTGGGCAAGCAAGATCCTGAGGTGCCTGATCTTGAGGATCAAGTCGAGAAAACATACAAAGTAGAACGGCAGTGCTCGACTGCATATAATTTCATTATGAATGGAAAGTGCGACGCGGCACTGGCGTTGTTAAAGCCGGTCGAGACCGTGGCCAAAGAGTCGAAAAGTGAGGAGGCTATCTGCAACTACATTTGTCACAAAGCCTTTGCAGAGTTTGTAAAACGCGACTACAAGGCAGCCTATCGAGATGCAGCAGAAGCAGCAAAAATCATCCGTTCTTCGCAAAAAGTGCCACCGCATATAGCGGCAATCTGTTTTTCCGTTCTGGCCGTATCATCACCAGACAGGAAGGATTCCGACAATTCAATGAAGGAAGCTCTTAGTCGTGATGCGCCCCATGCAGTAAAAATGCTTCAAGCTCTGTTGTACAAAGATCCTTTGACACGAACGGCCACCGGATTGCCAATCTTTCTTTTGGAGTGGAAATTTAATTCGCTCATTGATCAAAGAGAAAGAATGATCCTTTTGGTGCAGCCAATCTTGAATTCAAACGTGCTTGCCGAATCGGAACAGCCCAATGTTGTGAAATGGTATCTATTGCAAGCAAAATCACCACACCTTAAGGCGACAGAGAAAGCACAGTGTCTGGAGCGAGCAGCTCAATACGGCGGGGACCATCAGCCCCTTGCCGCCCAATGGCGCCGCCAGGCCGTCCAGCTGAGACTGATGGATACAAATATCGAAGCCGAATCAAAGTCATCCTATCTGTCATGGTTGGCGGATGACTACATGTGGCTGGGAGAATACGATCTGGCCCTAAAAAATGCACAAGCGGGTCTAGATGCCTGCACTCCGGTCGAGGGTAGTATGCGCGCCAGACTTTTTGCAATCACGGGAAAAATTTACGCCGGCACAAAAGAATACGACAAGGCGATTATCTACCTGGACAAGGCCATTGCCGAATACTCCAAGAAATCCTATCCGCCAGGGTTTCTGTCCGATGTGCTGGCCGCTAAAGCGTTTGTGCAAAGGAAGATGCACAAAAATTAGATTGAGAAAAACCCCGTTGCAATGAAATTATCGCCAATCTTCTAGAACCAGTCCTTCGATTCGTTGAAATTCTCTTGTATTGGAAGTAACAAGAATGCAGTCATGTGCCGCCGCTGTTGCTCCTATGAGTAAATCCCAACTGCCTATGGGCGTACCACGCAATTTGAGATTAGCCCTTATAGATGCCGCCGCATCTGCTGCCGCAACATCAAAAGGCATAATCTGAGCAGTTGAGATAAGACTCTGAAAAGGTTTAAAGAAGCGGCGTTTTGCGGCAGCGTTCAGAGTAAATCCATATTGAATTTCCATTACCGTAATAGCGGAGATTGCCACTTCAGCCGGTGTCACTCGGCGCAGCCTTTCTCGGGTCATACCCACTCCGGCAAAGAAGTCACTGAGCGCGCATGTATCGAGTAAGTACATGCTTACTGATCCTCATTTGCAAAGATATCCTCGCGCTCCAAAAGAAGGTCATCGCGGTAGGATTCGAAGCGAAATTTAGCATCGGGCTTGAATTCAAAGACTGCTTCCGGCCAGTTTTGTCGCGTGTGTCTAGCCATATATTCCTTCAGTGCTTCGCGAACAATGGCATTGCGCTTGCGACCGGAATTCTTGCAAAAGTCCTCGAGCTTGCGTTCGAGATCAGGCTCTACATATACGTGAAAGCTCATGTCGGCCCACTCCAATCAATCTCATATATGTTACAATATAACATGTTACTATGATGTTGGCAGATCTAAACTCCAAATATTATGCAAATAGGCATTCTCAGTGGACTAACGTGAACAGCTTCACTATGATAAAAGTCCATCAGTTCCCATAATTAGATGACATCAGATTTGCAAGCAGAAGACACTACAGACAAGTCGCCGGTCGAGATCGTGTCGGCAGAGGCGGCTGCACAGGCAATTGAATCCTTCGAGACGGGTTCCGAAAGCGACAGTGGTTCTGCCCTCTCTCTCATTTCCGATGGATCAGACAGCCAGTCCAAAGACGCTCAGAAAGAAGAAGACTCTCAGCCAACCGACGGCGAAGGACATGTCATGTCCGTCATCGAGCATCTGGAAGAGCTCAGAATGGGCATTATTCGCTCGTTTTTCGCGGTACTGATTGGTCTGACAATTGCCCTTATCTTCGGCAAAGACATCTTGAGGATTTTGAAGCTGCCGGCCGGCAATATACAGTTTCAAGCGCTGTCACTGGAAGAGCCTATTCTTGTCTATCTGAAAGTGTCATTCTATGCCGGTCTTGTCATTGCGGCCCCCTTCATCCTCAATGAGCTATGCCGCTTTATCTCTCCCGGTCTGACGTCGAAGGAGCGAAAGTTCGTCCTGCCGATTGTCATTTTCAGCCCCTTACTCTTCTTTACCGGTGCAGCTTTTGCCTACTTTTGCGTGCTGCCCGGCATGCTCCATTTTTTTGCCAGTTTTGGAGAAGGAGTGATCCAGGTCAATCAGAGGCTGGACTTTTATGTCTCTCTGGTCTGCTCGGCCCTCCTTTATATGGGCTTGTGCTTTCAGCTGCCCCTGGTCATCTGCGCGCTTTCATTTACCGGCTTGATCACCTCAAAACATCTGATCAAATTTTGGCGCTATGCAATCATGGGTGCCGGGGTGGTGGCGGCGGTCGTTACCCCCGATCCCACCGTTTTCTCTATGCTGGTGACAATGGCAGCCCTGGTAGCGCTTTACGGACTCTCGATTATCCTGGTCAAATTCTTCGGCAAGTAGTTCGTCTCAAAATACAAGAAAATATATATGGAATGGCTTTACGCCCACGACATAACCATGTGGCTCATGATACCGATCATGATCTACACGGCAATTCTCTTGAAGAAAAGCTGGCCGTCAATCATTGATGAAAACCTGACTGCCGTCGACCGCCACGTCCTCAAACAAGCAGCCATGCTCCTGGTACTGCCTTTGGTGGTAATGATTCACGAGCTGGGTCACGTTGTGGCCATTCATCTGGTCGGCGGCACCGTGAAGGAATTCCATTACGGTATCCTCTGGGGATACGTAATCCCAGATGGTTCCTTCAATTCCGCACAGTTTCTCACCATTTATCTTTCCGGAAACGCTCTGCAAGTTTTGACGGGGCTGATCTTCCTCTGGATTGCAGTCATGTCTACCACACCGTGGGTAGTGGCAATATGCACTTATTCGGCGCTCTGGTCGATTGGCGAAACGCTGATCTTTTACACGATCATGTCTTACTTTGGATTTTACGGAGACTGGAAAGTCATCTACAGCAACCCAGAGAAGGGCGCAGTCATAGGCGTGGCAATCAGTCATGCTGTTACGGTAGCGGCCATGATCTATTGCATCTATTCGCAAAGATTGCGGCTCTGGTTTGCGGAAAAAACCAATCCGGGCTGGTCGCGCAAACATCATTTTGTCCAGGCTAAAGCAGAACGCGTGCCGACAGCAGAACATATTTTGGAAGTTGGTTGGTCTTTCTATACAGCCGGCCTCGACCAGCAGGCTCTCAATTGCGTTGTGAGCGCCCGCCGGGCCGACCCGCGTTTGCCCGATACTTATTTATTGGAAGGGTGGGTCCGCCACGCTCAAGGCAAAACGGACATGGCCATCGCCAGTTTCAAAAAACTGGCTGAGGACCTGGGCGCAGAAACGCTGCTGAGGGGAAAGGCGTTTATCGCCATTGGTCTGGCTGAGGACGAGAGGCTGCTCAGGGTGCCCCAGTCCAAGCTTGCCAATACGGAGCGCTGGGGCAATGCCGTTTGGGCATATACGATGGCTATAAAGGTTATGCCTGAGGTCGGTGACGCCCTGTTCCATAGAGCGGTTTTACTTAATATAGCTGGTCGTTACGATCGGGCAGATGTTGATCGGTCCTGCGCGCTGGAGAGAAAAGGGCTGGGTCTCTCGC
>CAZHEZ010000300.1:0-5494 GCA_964531315.1 uncultured Candidatus Obscuribacterales bacterium
TCTCGAAAAAGCAGACGGCGAGAAGTTGCCCAGGGAATCAAAACCGTTACTTAATCAAGGCATTGAAAATGTTGAACGCCTGATTGCTCTGGTCAACGACCTTTTGACCATCGAAAAACTGGCCGCCAATGTCACCGAGGTTACAGCAGTAGCAGTCGAGTCATTCGATCAAGACAGCCATGCCGGCATTCATGAATTGACACAATTGATGAAACTGGAATTGAGCGGGCAAACAGCCGAGCGTGTCGCACAAGAAAAGCGCTTTCGCCCGGGCATCTTCAATAAAGCGCTGATCCTGGTGATCGTACCGCTCACTCTTGCCACCCTGCTTTTGAGCTTGATCAATGGCGTAATAAACGAACAAGAAACCGCTCTTGTGAACGAGCACAAACAAACCGAAGTGGCCACCTATATCAATAAAATGATGAGCATGGGAGTCGTTTCTTACGGCTACATGGGCAATTACCTCCTCACAGGCAAAGCCGAAGATCATGCGCTGGGGCTTTCTTATCGAAATATGGCTGAAGGGCAGTTCGAGAATCTCTACAGCATGGTCAAAGACGACAAGGAAATGTGCGATATCTTACTCAAGTTGAAAAAACTCGGAGAAGTCGAATTCCAGCGCTTTGTCGAAATGCGTCCTTATATGACCAAACAAAATATGCAAGACGAGATGGAACTCTACAACAGTGTCATGCCCTTCTGGAAATATGCAATTTTCAGACAGGAAGCGTTTTTGAAGCTCTCTGAAACAGAACAAGCCAGATTGAAATTTGCGCGCCGTTCGCAAGCCGTCCAGCATCAAAGGGTGGAAAGCATCGTATCAGGCGGATTAATAGGCAGCCTCTGCCTTTCATTGATATTGGTGTTTTTATTCGCCAGAGACATTTCCTCAAGAATGCAGAAGCTCACCTACAACTCAACCAGACTGCCCAAGCGCGAACCACTCAATCCGCAGGTAGACGGCACCGATGAAATATCTTATCTGGACTTTGTTTTGCACGATGTGGCCGAGCAATTGGACAAAGTATGGAAGCAGCGCACCACCATTATGAAGATGGTAGCGCGCGACTTGAGAGAACCGCTCATTCTAGTGCAGGGGACGCTGCGCGCCTTGCACGCACAGGTGTCCAAAGAGATCTCCGATCTGGGCACTCGCCAGCTCAATTCAGCGCGCGCCAATGTCGATCGCATGCTTGGTCTGGTCGACGACCTGCTCACCATCGAGAATTTGGAATCCGGCCGCATCGAGCTGTCACTGTCGGATTTCGATATCACCGAAGCGATTGAACTATCAATCGTATCTGTCCAATCGCTGGCCTTGCAAAGAAAAGTGACTCTAAGCAATGAGGCAAAGCCTGTGGTCGTCCACGCCGATCGGCAAAGACTGGTGCAGGTACTGGTCAACTATCTTAGCAATGCCATCAGCCACTCTCCGCCTGACACCACAGTTAGTATCACAACCGTTTTCACCAGCTACGCAACAGAAATTCATGTCAACGACAGCGGTCCCGGTCTCACAGATGAATTGAAGGTGAAAGTCTTCGACCGCTTTTTCCAGGCACCCGACTCCAAGACGCGAGGCAAAGGCTATGGACTCGGTCTGGCCATCTGCAAAATGATCATCACAGCCCACGGTGGACAAGTGGGCGTAGTCGATGCAGAAAGCGGCGGCTGCGCCTTCTGGTTCCGCCTGCCCAAAGAAAAAGTTGAAGTTGACTTTTAACCCTTGAATTAAGCGGCAATCGGTCGACGTAATTGCCTTTTTCGCGACCACAATCTCGCCCGGTTTTGAGTTTTTTGGACAGACGGCGCGTTTTCAAACTTTTTATCGGCAAAGGCAAATTCAGAAGCTAAAGCGATAACGCTTTAACTTCCAGCTCTGACGACCTGACGAGGAAGGCTGCAGATGAGAGCGTTCTTAGAAAATCCGGGTGAGAAAAATCATCCAAAACCCAATCCAGAATTGCGTTTCCGAATCTTTGCAGCCCGGCTGTCAAGAACTTGCCCGAATCAGATCCGGCATGACACCATTGAGACTTCCAATAGACGACTAATTTGGTCACCTTTATAGCTTTTAGAAAGGTCCTTTCGCCCAACCCCTTGCCCATATGAAACTTTCCCGCCGAGGTGAATACGCGACCAAAGCGCTGCTCTATATGGGCGGTTTCGATCAGGAGCATGGTGTTTCGGCCACCGAAATTGCCAAAAGAGCTCAAATTCCCGAGCCTTTTCTCAACCAGATCATGCTGACGCTCAAGAATGGCGGCATTTTACGCAGTCGCAGAGGCTCAAAAGGCGGATATGTTCTCAACCGGCCGGCCGAGCAAATTTCAATAGGCGAAGTGGCGCGTTTGATGGATGGTCCTCTGGCACCGATACCATGCGCTTCAGTGACTGCCTACGAGCCCTGTCCGAGTTGTCCTGAGCCTGATGCCTGCCGCTTGAGACTGCTGATGCGAGAGGTCAGAGACGCTGTCTCAGACATTTTGGACAATACCTCACTTGCCGATCTCATTCGCAAGACTCGCAAAACAGCCACCTCTTCTACACCACAGGCAACTGCCACAATCGACTGCAAATAGGAAACACTCTCAGATTTTTATGGATTCTTCTCTACCATTTTTCATTCTGGCCGGATTCATAGCTCAAATGATCGACGGCACCTTGGGCATGGCTTACGGAGTCAGCTGCTCAACATTGCTTTTGTCGATCGGCATAGCTCCTGCGGTTGCGTCCGCCAGCGTACACACAGCTGAGCTCTTCACCACGGCTGTTTCAGCCTTCTGCCATATAAAGGCAGGCAATGTCGACAAGGAATTCCTCAAGCGCTTGCTTATTCCTGGTGTCATTGGCGGTATCATCGGCGCCTATCTCCTTTCCAACGTGAATGGAGAAGCGATCAAACCATTCATATCCATATACCTGCTCGGCATGGGTGTTCTCATCCTCGTCAAGGCAGCGCAAAAGAAGCAGCCTGAGCCGAAAAGAACCCATATCGGCAGGCTTGGTTTTATTGGCGGGTTTGTCGACGCCGTAGGCGGCGGCGGCTGGGGTCCGGTAGTTACTTCCACCCTGGTTGCTAAAGGCAACAGCCCACGCTTCGTGATTGGCTCAGTCAACGTCGCTGAATTTTTTGTTGCCGCAGCCACTTCGGCAGTCTTCTTTGTCACTCTCGGCTCAATCTATGTCAACGCCGTAGTCGGGCTGGTGATAGGCGGTATGCTCGCCGCGCCGATCGCCGCCAAAGCCTGCAAGTCCGTCCAGCCGAAGCCGATGATGGTGGCAGTTGGTGTTTTGATTATTTGTTTGAGCGTAAGGACTATCTATCAAACAGCAGGCAATACCTTAATTGCCGGCAGAAACGCAGCCATCGCCGGATTGAATGCGCTGCCGCGATAGTCTGAAAGCGGCAATATATTCGCCGAACAAATTTCGAAAGGACTGCATTACAAATGCCACGAAAATGGCGATGGTCGCCGCTGCGATAAATGCATTTATTAGTAATGGCAATCCAGACAGGTAGCCGTTTAGAACACTGAGAAACAGCTGCACGGCATCATGCGGCGCAATATGCTTTGTCTTGCAAGTCGTGCTCCAAAATAAAGTCCACGGAAAGAGAACCATCCAAAAAGGTACAAAACCAGTGAGGAAATCGAGCATGGTCCTTCCCAGCATTGTCTTTTTCACGTCCTTGAGATAGAGATAAAACCTGAAGATCAAAAGGTTTTGCAGCAAAGCTGCAATCGGGATGATGCCGCCGATTGCCCAAAAGAGCCATTCCGGTATAGCAAAGGGAATGAGAAACTTCCCTCTTACAAAAAGCAGCAAACACAGCCAATAGCCGCACATAGCACCAAGCAATGTAGGAACACTGATCAGACAAATAAAGACCAGGATATTCTGCAGCTTGCCATTTCCTTTCATTGCATACCTCAAGGCAGCAGGAGATCAATTCCAAACTATCACCCAATGCCCTGCCTGGTGGGCAAAATCCGCACCGGCAAAAGTGTTGCTTCTTGCACGGGATTTTCACAAGCCTGTGCAGAAAATTGAAAATAGGCAAGACCAAAGCTTACTCGGAAGTTGCGTTGGCGAACTGGCGTTCGGCAGTCTTTCCGGGGCGCTGGGTGATGTGCACCACATTGTCTTTATCGGCTTTGTAGATGTATACCGGAGAATCGGCAGGCGCCTTGCCGTCATTGTTGAGCAACTCTGAAACTGCCCGATGCGGCATTATATGTTTTAATTTCAGCGCCGAAACATCAAAAACAACCACAGGCTGATCGCTTAAATACATCGGTGCAGAGCGAGTATTGCCCACTCTTTCGCTCTGGTCTTTTGGATTGAAAAACCAGCGCAGCACGCCTGAGATGTTGATCTGCGGATCGTTTTTGGCCACGTACAAGCAAACATGTTTTCCAACTCTAACGACGTGGTCGACTTGTGTTTTGAAGGCAAAGGCATCCATGTCCGCACGAGACAAAATGAGGTTGTCGAATTTGCGCAACTTACTGTGCTCACAGGTTTCCAGGCAATATTCGACGATCATCATATTGCCGACGCTATTGCCTACCAGCGTAATTTTCTCTTCGGGAAACTCCGTCAGCAAACGTCTGACCAGTCCATTGAAGCGCTCCTGCGAACGCGGATATGTCATAGTCGAGCCGCCGTAATTGCCTTTTACGGAGCCCCAGGCATAGGCCACAACCGGCACTCTGGTTGCTTCTTCCAGCGCCGCTGCTTGATTCATGGAACCTTCAAAACCAATGCAACATCCGTGCACAAAAATGATGAACTCGCGCCGTTTGTTGATTTCCATTGCTTTGCGCAAGGAAGCAACCAGGTGTTGATAATCGTCTTGCTTGTCGAAGACCTGACTCTTGAATGCGTCCTCGCCTGCCGCTGCAGCTTCAGACGAAGGAGCGGCCGACTTTTCTTCCTTCTCGTCGTGCAGACTCCATCCCCAGGTGGGGAGGGGAACCATGTCCGCAGCTTCCTTGGCGTCGGTTTTGAGCTTTACCTGCTGGCAACCATAATAAAGTGCATCAACCGGGTCAATCATCTGCACGCCAAAATCCTGATGGTCGCCGTGGATAGATGCCTTTTCCCGGTCGGTCACAAAGAGAATCGGAATAGAAAGGATTTCCCTGGTGTTGTCAGCGGTAGCCGCCC
Source organism: uncultured Candidatus Obscuribacterales bacterium (assembly GCA_964531315.1). Taxonomy (GTDB): domain Bacteria; phylum Cyanobacteriota; class Vampirovibrionia; order Obscuribacterales; family Obscuribacteraceae; genus QKMZ01. The sequence goes on from CAZHEZ010000300.1 coordinate 5,176, forward strand.
ACGCGGGAGCGCAAAGACAAGCACAAAACACAAAGAGCGAAATAATTTGCCTGAACAAAACAGTCCTCACCGAGCACCAGGCCTCACTGCCGATGCTTTCCAAGTTGAATTGTAGCTTATTCGCAACTGAGTGCAGCAAGTGGTTACGAAGCGCAAATTTCGAATTTTACTTTTTGCAGTTTTGCTGGCGAATAGCCTCTTCTATGTTGGCTTTCAGTTGCGCAACCAGAAGGTCGCCAATGCGGGGAGCAGGCTGCCCCGGCTTGCTCAAGTTCTTTTGCTCGGCAAAGGCATCGTCGACTTGCTTTTGCGTAACCAG
>CAZHEZ010000301.1:0-5352 GCA_964531315.1 uncultured Candidatus Obscuribacterales bacterium
GATCAAAATGATGCACCACAATCTGGTGGCAACCGGTTCTGCCTTACAGAGATTTGAACGCGAAGCACAAATTGCCAGTTCGCTCCATCATCCAGGCATAGTTGGAGTGCATGATTTTGGTGAAGATGAAAATGGGCAGCCATATCTGATTATGGATTATATAAATGGCGACACACTTGATGAATTGATCGAAAAAGCGCATAGACTTGATGCCAACTTCTGTCTGCCTGTTTTCCTGCAGATTTGTGACGCGCTGAGCGCTATGCACGAACGTGGCATTGTGCACCGAGATTTGAAGCCGAGTAATGTGATCGTGAAAGTGAGTAGCGCTGGAGTTCAAGTCACTCTCGTCGATTTAGGAATTGCCAAATCTATTGTCGAAGATACATCTTCCGCGCGTCTTACCGTGGCCGGGCAACTGTTCGGTTCTCCTACATACATGAGCCCTGAGCAATGTATCGGACACGAAACGGATTATCGCAGCGATCTGTATTCCTTTGGTTGTTTGATGTACGATGCACTGGCAGGCAATCCGCCCTTTTCCGGCGATAGCACCTACAACGTAATGTGGCAGCATGTCAATGAGCCTCCATCCCGATTGCCGTTTTTAGCCGATGACAGCAATGTGCCTGAGTTGTTGCAAGGAGTTATTTTCAAGCTCTTGCATAAAGAGCCGGACAATCGCTATCAGAGCGCTGTCGAATTGCGCGCTGCATTGGCAGCATCGCTTCAGTTACGATAGTAGTCAATCCATTCGATGCGCATCGATTTTTCCTTCTCTTTGAGGAAGTTTTGTGGTGCGTCAATAACAATTGAGTCTTCTTTTCTTGTTGCGGTAAAGTCTTCTTTCAATTCTATAACTTGATCTTTGGGCAATGTTGAGACCGACGCTTCGAACCTTTTTGACGCCGTAATTATTTTGATACCTTCAATAGCTTTGAAATGGCGGAATTGAATTTGAACGTTGCGTGGCCACTGGCCATCCTTCAAAACCAATTCTGCCTTGCTTATTCCACTAACATGTTCAATTGCAATTGTGATTTTATTTCCGGCATTGTACAAACGAGTTACATCGGCTCTCGGTCTTCTATCTTCAACCAGTTCTATAACCGGCTTTGTTTTACCAGCAAAAGCAGGCTGGCTAAATTGAGAAGGACAGCCGAATCCGTACGCCAAACAAACCAAGAAGAGCAGAGACAACTGCTCTTTAGCCACCATTGGGCGGCAGAAGCTTGTCTTGTTCATTGATGTTGACCTTGCCACCGAAGAACATGCCAAAGATCCTATTGGCAGTTTTCACAACCGCTGGAAATTGCATCTTGTAGTGTTTTTTATCGAAAACAATCACAGGAGTTTTATCTGACGTCCAGGATGTAAGAACTTTATTGGTAGTTGCGGTTCCGGGCAGATTGGCAAGATCGCCACCAGCCGATAAACATAGGACACTGCAAATGACAAATATGGGTCCAAAAAATATTGGCACCCAGATTGCGTCCATGACCTTGGACATCGACTTAGCCTTGCGCTCATCCGGCGGCGCAAAAACGAACCACGGCGAAATCAGAGTGAGAGGCAGAAAGCCGGAAAAGTACCAGAGTCTTCCCTGGACGATAGCCACATATGCTTTGAACAGGTACCCGGCGCCGACCAGCATCAAAATGACGCCCAGGACCACTCCTAATTGCTCCATAAGGCAATCCTTTGAGGTTTTGTAAGTGTGACGCCCCGCAAGACGCCGACACTTCCACATTACAACGTTTCACCAGGTTAGGATAGAGTCTTGTCTGGCAGCACCGTATTGGCCAGGCTCTTGGGTTTATCTCCAGATTATGACCAGGCGCTGACTACAGGAGGTGTTGTTATTACGCAGTGGCAGCTTGTGTTCTTGCAAGTGTCGCAGGGCCGCTCGAAAGCTGTCTGTTTCATCAATTCCTGCAGACTTCTCGGCCGGCGAGTTTGCTGTATCGGTTGAAGATCAGCCAATGCCGGATCGCCTGAGAGACGTTCGTTTTGATCCGGTGTGGCCGGGCGCATGTAAGCGTCATAGTTGGGGCTGATTAGCGCATTGTCGGTGGAGCGCAGTTGAGGGTTTTGATTCGGACGCACCAGCGCCGTCAATTCAGTGCGAAGTTGTGTTTCGCCAGCAGCAACCGAGGGGAGCGAAATTGTAGATTCGCATGCTTCAGTTGCATTATGTGCATTTGCCTTGGCTTCAACTGCCATTTTGTACAGACGCTCGGGGCAAGAGGCGGTTGCGGCAGCAAAAAATTGATCGTTTTCTGCATCGTAAGATCCAGATTCACCTTTTTCATCGCCAATTGCATCGAAAGTGGTGGCGCTTTCAGTGGATGCCCGGAAGAAGTTGGAAGCACTCATTTCCGAGTAGTTAAATACTGAGCCACCAATTTCTGCTGTCGAGGCCTTGTCGAAATCGTCCAGGCCGCCAGTTGCAAATTCCGTTTGATCGCCAGCCAGTTTTGCAAACGCAGACGATAGGGGAGGCGGTCCCGAGTATGAGGCAGCAGCGCCAAATGCCAGGGGCGGTGCAGCTGCAAAGTTTAGCTGGATGCGATCGCCCATTTCTGCGTCTTTGCAAGAGATATCGCGAGAGAGGTCATAGGAATTGGAGGCGCTATTTGTAGTGTAGTTGGATTCCTTGTTAGCTGATGTTTCATGCTTGTGAGAATTAGAGAGATGATTGCCGAGATGGTTGGACGAGGTGTGCATTCCGCTTCTATTGCCGTGGTCTGACAGCCCGCCGCCAGAAGCGCTGGCGCGAGCCGACGGAGGCAAATTGATGCCCGGCATCGATGCGGCGATGAATGCCGAGGGAGCATCATGACCTGCAAAATCGAGAACATGCGATCCTGCTGAGTGAATACCTAAACCATGACCTGCTCCATTGGCTCCCAGCGCCAGAGTGTTCATGAAATTACTGACGTCTCTGGAAGAGCCATGAGTGGCAGCCGCAAAGATTGAACCTGCAGCTGTTGCACCAATTGCGCCCAGAGGGTCTGCGCTGCCACCACCTTGGCCGCAAGACGTTTGATCTGCGCCTGATCCGCTGGAGGCTGCAGAAATTGCCATGCCAGCCAGCCCTGCCATACTTGCGGCTGCAAAAAGTCCGCCGATTGCATTTGTGCCACCACTGCCACCAGCGCCGCCAGAAACTTCTTCGAATGTTTTTTCCATTCCACCCAGCAAGGCTCCCAATCCTGAGCCGCCGGATGACTTTTCTCCCAACGAAAGGACATCGGCTTCGAAGTTTGATGCTCCGGATCCTGTCAATGCGCCAAGCACGCCCAAGCCGCCGCCGCTTTCGTCACCACCGGACAGCGGCGGCAAGGAAATTCCATCTTTGCCCAGCATACCGGTCGCGCCTACGATTCCGAAAGCAGCAGCGGAGCCAGGAAATGCACTTTGAGCCACAGTTGATACCAGAGGGGGTAATGAAAGTCCTTTGGTTAAATCACCCAATATGCCGGAGGAACTGCCGCCTTTCGATCCGCCCAAGCCGCCCAGCAATTGACTGCCGAGCGAGAGTGCTTGACCGGCGCCGGGAGCAGCCGCATTAAGAGCTGCCGAGGCTGCAAATTTGGTGATGCCACCGAGCAAGCCACCACCACCGCCACCACCCAGCACACCACCGAGTAAGCCGCCACCACTGCCGTGGCCGGTTTCCTTGGTATTCTCGCTGAAAATCTTGTTGGTGGCGGGGCTGGGTTGAGACGAGAGATCGCCGCCTTGCTCGTTTTTGCCGGTGCGAGCGATTTTTGCTGCTTCCTGACCGGCTTCGGTGACAAGACCGACGAAGTCGAATGCATACTTGACGCTGCCGGTGGCCAGCAAATTAAGAGCGGTCATGATGAATGTTCCGGTTGAATCTACATCTTTGAAGAGTGCCATCAAGAGAATGGCGGTGTTCCAGAAAAGAGACCAGAAGCAGAGAGTGACAGTGCCTGCGATCCAATTGGGCCATGCTTCACGCAATTGTTTGATCGGATAAACCCAGATCGCTGCCATAATCGGTCCGACCAGGAAAAGATAATGCAGGTATACGAGTTGGAAAGCGCACAGGAGATCCCATACTGATGTGACCAATGCATTGGTGCCGAAAATGGCCATGCGGGCTGCTACGGAATTAGCCGGCAATACTTCATCAACGAGACCTGTTGTGGCTTCTTGCGTCCCATCTGAGCTAAAATTCTTGTTTTTGATCAAGTCATTTTCCAGCTGTCCAAAACCATTTACATAGCTGCCATCAGCCACAACCGGCGGCGCGATTAGCGGCAATCCGGATAGCGCGTTTTGATTTTCCGCGGCCTGTCTGGAAGGAAAAGCACGTTGTTCTGCTAAAAATGCGTCAATATACATGTCGCTGCCGAACAGTCCTCTATATGCTTCTTGAATGGTGTGACTGATTGAATTGGAAAAGTCGATGCCGTAGTTGACGACCAGGTAGGAAGCAGGAATAAAGCACATGGCAATGACGGCGCGCAGAATGCCTTCAAAAGGATTGGAGGTTTCAATTACCGGATTGCTTTGAGACATCATTGCTTTTGTTTGAGTCAATATGGCTCCCGGCAAAAGAAGCAAAATCGCTATCGGAACAAAGATATTGTTGCGCAGCCGATTCCAAACATTGCCTTCGTTGGCGGTGAAGTTGATCAGGTATTTTCCGGCGTAATTAATCGCATAATTGGCCTGAGTTGTCGCCACTTGCGCTGCCGTATTGCCCAACATCGTTTGGGTGGCAAGTTGCTGCGCCAGTTCTCTGGGGATGTTGCGAACGGGATCAGAGATCTGAGACAGCAACTGCTGTTGAATCTGCAGAAGTTGTGCCTTGAAAGCAGTGTCTGTCAGAGGAAGACCTTGAGTGGGAACGCCGGTGCTCAGCATGTCTTGCGTGGATGCCGGCAACTGAAGCGCGCTCAGTGGAATGACTGGCCCGCGCGAATACATGATGTGGGCCGGATTTTGAGTAATGTGCTTGCTGGAAGACAAACCGTCTGTCGATTGTTTGTACAGCTTTTGGATGTCTGAAACGGTGAGCTTGTAGTCTTTGTTGTTAGTAAGTTTGTTCCCGGCGTCGGCTGGTGAGAGCGCCACCACACTGCTTTCGTCGCCATTTTTGCTGGCATGGCCGCTTGATTCACCCCGGGCGGGCAAGTCTGAGATCAAGCCAAATGCGGATATGAGGCAAAATGCCAAAATCTTGGTTGCAGAAAGGTTTTGCATGAGGATGAGACCTGCCCGTGAAGGGTTATGGGGTTGGGGGAGGCTTTTAGTATGGATTTGAAACTGGTCGTTCTTGTGACGAGTCTCCCAAACGGTCGACTGGGTCGATCGGGG
>CAZHEZ010000302.1:0-5295 GCA_964531315.1 uncultured Candidatus Obscuribacterales bacterium
TTGCAACCCATAGTTGTAGTCGCTGTCAAAGCCGTCCTCCACAATAAATGTGCCATTGGCATTGGCCCATTCCAGTAATTCCAGACGGCGCTCCAGAGGCATCATGTAGCCGCAGGGATCGTGATGGGGGCTGGTGATATAGCACAATTTCGCTTTCACTCCGCCGCGTCTGAGTGGCTCAATCATCAGACCATCACTATCAACTTCGCCGGGAATGATTCTGGCACCTTCTGCTGTCAGAACATCGCGACCGCAGATGTAGCCGGGATTTTCCATGACAGCCAGATCGCCGGGCTCAATTAAGAGCCTGACTATATGGCTGAAGGCATGGGAGCCTTCGAAAATCGCCACTTGATCAGTCGAACATTTGACGCCCTTGGTGCGATTCAAGAAGGACGCAATTGCCGCCCTCAATGGTCGATAGCCAAATATCTCGTTGGAGCAGTCGAATACGTTGGTCGGTTTAGCCCGGCAATATTTGAGCAAAAGGTCTTTCCATTTTTCTCTCGGAAGCGTGTCTACAGGCGGAGCTCCGAAGTTTAAATCGGGCAGACCGGCCATGGTCGGTTCGACCAGTTTGATGTCGAGAATACGTCTGGCATAGTCGGAAAGCCCAGCCGGCAGCTCTTTCTGCTTAGGTATGTTAATCAAAGGCTTTTCAACATTCTCTTGCAGAGAGAGACTTTTGCTTACGAATGTGCCACTGCCTGTAATGGCTTCCAGATAACCCTGAGAGATCAGGGCGTTGTATGCTTTGACCACAGTTGCACGAGACATGGACTGGGATTCAGCCAATTCTTGCGCAGAGGGCACCTTTTGTCCGGGCGACAAATACTGGGAAACGATCGCTTCGCGCATCGCCGCTACCAGGCGCAAATAGAGCGGGATTTCCTGATTCGGGTCGATGGAAAGCGCTATTTTCATTGCTCCGCTGCATGCCTCTTTAAACGAGCCAGAAACTCTCTACAATCTTATCGTGCGCATACAGGTTTGGCAAAGACAACGCGTACAGCTTTTAATTTAAAAAGCAGTTCCCCGATATTGGGGTTGAGTTCTGAAAGGCTAGTCAGTTCGGTGATATGGCGTTCGTGGTGGTCCCGTTTTGCTCTAGTGTATATATTGGTGCATACAACTTGTCTGTTGTGGACAAGTACAGGTTCCATTTCCAAGCTCTCGCAAGCATGCCGTCATCATGAAATGCGCATAAGTTCTGGGATCTCAATGTGGGCACAGGTTTGGCTGATTGCGGCAAATTTGGCGCGCATACAGGTGCTCGCCGGTGTGCGCATACAGGTTTAAGCTAACTCTGAGATATAGGGCTGTGCGTCGCGCCTGAAAACCCTTTGTGCATGGTGGTTCTGCATTGGGCTTGCAGATCGGCTGCCAAGTGAAACGTACAGGTTGATTAAAGTCGGCGCATACAACTTTGGGCCTCGATAGGGAAATTTGCACAACGGCAGACTTTATCGAGCAAAAGCCATTGTTTGTGTGCTGTTTGCTCCATTACATATGGAATTACCTCTCTATTCGTTTTGTTTTTTTCACCATCTCCCGCTCACAGCGCTACCTGCCAATTCCAGAGAATTGATCATTGCTATTTCGCCCCAAAAAGGCGAAGTGAGCGTGGCCTTTTCTGGAAGCGCACGAAAAATGGTCGTGACGATAGAAGGTTCTCTATTAACTTCAACGCTGCGTTAAGGAGCGCAGCATACGCAACCAAGGGCGCGCTCAGGCCGCCCGTTGCTCAATACAGGTCGCAAAAGCGAACCCGAGCAACCATCGAGGAAAGATCAATTCAATGTCTCACTCACAGCTGAAGGAATGGCTAAAGGTTCGTCCGAACTGCGGTATTCCCGAAGACTTCTTCCAGGAAAACATGATTGTTTGCACCGGAGAAGATCCTGACGAGTTGAAACGCGCTATCAAGGCTGTGCTGCCCGGCGAGCGTCCGCGCTTTCACCAGTACCGCTGCTACAAGGCCTGGAAGTTCTCAGGCGTCACAATCGTCATCTCGGGAATTGGCTCAGGTTGTCTCGAACCGCTCTTGTTCGAACTTCTTGATCACAAGACACTCGGGGGCAAAGCGCCCAAGCGCCTGGCCATGATCGGCACCGCCGGCTACCTGGCTGACTCCGGCTTCGGCCAGGTCTATGTCGTGGAAGGCGCCTACCCGGTCGGTTGCGCTGTGGCGCTGCCCGAATCCGAACTGCCGGTGAAACCCAATTTCGCCGGTCTGGAGAAGGTCAATCTGCCCAGGGCAGAAGAGATCTCCACCGATTACTACTATGCTTGCACCCCGCAGGAGAACGACGCCCGCAAGAATGCGGCCAAAGCGTTGAATCCTTCGATGCAGGAAGGCCTCGCGAAGCACTGGAAAGCTGGACGCCTGATTTCGATGGAATCGGCTCAGTTTTACCACTTCGCCAAGTGTTACGGTCAGGAGGGCACCCAATACGTGGCGTTTCGCGGTGTGGCCAATATGGCCGACCAGTTCGAAACCCAGGGTGAATACTCGGAGCAAGTGCTCACCGATGCGTTACGCGCCGCCGTCCAATTGCTGAAAAGCTAAATTGGATTGCCGCCCGCTGCGCATGGTCCGATCGATGCCAATAGCTGACAGGGTCCACCTGCGCTTGATGGAAAACGGCTGAGTTTTCCGGCTGGGGCGAGAGAGACGTTTACACGTGTCTCTCTCGCCCAGGAAGAGAATTGAACCTTGATGCTTTCAGCACTTTTTGACCTTTTTGGTCCTTTAAGCGTTCAGTTCTTGCTGCCAAAGCTCATAGACATACCATTCTTTGCCATCGTAATCTTCGCTGTTCATGTGCCATTTCAATTCAGTGGAGGCGATCATGGCTTCCAGCGTTGTCTTGTCTGCCCAGCAAGCAAAAGTGACATAAGCCTTGCCGCTAACCTCCAGATGAGCCCTGACTCCTTCGAAAAATCGCCTGTAGGTCTCGGTGGCAACATGGTTCAAAACATAGCCTGTCACCATGAAAGGCAGATTGGCAATGATAATGTCGAATTTGCCGTGCACATTGGAGAAAACATCACTTTCGAAAATCTCCACGCAGTCGCTGCAGTCATAACTTTCGATATTCTCTTTGGCGTTGGCAACCGCTTCCGGTTGAATATCGACGGCCGTGATTTTGCGCGCCCCCTTACGGGCTGCATGAATTGCTAAGACTCCACAGCCGGTGCCCAGATCCAGCACCGTTTTTCCGCGCAATTCAGGCAATGCATGTATCAAGGCGGCTGACGAATAAGTGACCTTAGGGTCTGGGGAAAAAACGCCCTTGCGAACCGTTACCGTCAGCCCTTCAACAGTTGCATCACCGAAAAAGCCAGGACGTGAGTTTCTCTCTTTCCACCACTTGAGGTAGGCGGCAATATCTTGCGGATCTTTGCTCAAGGGGCTGTGACTCATCGGGGTCTTTCAAAGACGGACTTTGATATTCTACCCGGACTGAAGCGGCTGTTCGAATTTGCTTTTCGGGCGCTGTTGCACTATAGTATGTCGTATGTTCTGCAAAAAGGCCAGCACCGCCTGTGGTGCGGAAAGGCCGCCATCCCTGGCGGCTGCTTTCCAAATGAGCGACGGTCAGGTTATCCTGCGCAAAGACAGATGCGTGGCAGGTCTTTGCTCCGGACAACCTGACCGTCTTTTCTACCGGTAGTCGTAGACGTAGCGAGGGGCTTCGTTGTCGGAATAGGTCGGCAGCTCAATGTGCGGCAATTCCTGTAGTCGTTCCTTCTTGATGGTTGGTCGTTTAAAACGGCGACCGCTCTCAGTTTTGATGACGTGATTGGCTCTGTCGTAGTGCGTGCGTTTGAGAATGCGCTCGCCATCGTCGCTCAATTCGCTGACGATGCGTCCGTCTTGAGCCGGCTCTACAAGAGACTTGGCGGCTGTGCCGTCGTTGTTCATTTCGATGATTCTGGTTATTTTTTCTGTCTGGTCGTACTCAGTGACGCGAATGAGAATCGTCTGGGCCGGCACATCGCCGTGCTTGGGACGCTTTCTGAACATCTGCGTGTAGACTACTTTGTCGTCCTTGTCAAAGACGAATGCTCCAACGTTTCCGAACATGGGCTGACCGGTTCGAATTTGCCTGCGCTTGCCTTTCGCGTCGAAATAGTGCTCTTCGAAGTTCCAATAGTCCCTGATGAAGCTGGCCAGGACGGTGTTTCCGTCTTCAGAAAAGACGTCGCCACCCAGCATGCCCAGGGGTCCTCTAACCAGAGCAGCGATTCGCACTTCACCTGGCGAATAGAGATCAATCGAAACTTCCTTGTCATGCACAAGCACGCTGGCAAACAAGGTTCCGTCTTCACGATAACGTTTTTCAGATGAGAATCGCTTATCCCAGAACTGTCGAATGCGGCTTGGAGTCTTGCCATCGGCGTAGTAATAACGAGACTCATAGCCTCCATCCCTTTGACCGCGCCCGCTTCTCTCCAGGGTGCCGTCCAGGCGATAGACTTGATGAGTTAGGTAAGTGCTGCCGTCTTTGTCGAAAGTGGCTCTGCTGCGCACCTTTCGTGTGTCGAGCCGGCCTTGACCCGGATAGTACTCGACGCTTTGCTGGTAAGTGTGGTCCGGGCGCAATTTGCCAAGCTCGAAATTGCCATTGGCATATTCCACTTCCACCTGAGCTGGAAGTCCGTCCCTGCCGCATTTTTCCTGGCGATGCAAAACTTCATTTCCGGCCGCCGGCAGAAAAATTCTTGAACATGAGCGCTCAGGAAAGCCTGCTGCAGCTAGATCTGCCGGTTTTCGAAAGAGCCAGAAAAAGGCTGCCATCAGAATAGCCAGGCTCAATATGCTCAACCAAATTCTCAGTGATTTACTCATAATTCTGCAGCTAAAAGCAATTAGCTTTTCTGGCTGCAGCTCCTTTGCTTGAATCAAGCGACTTTCGCAGTCGCAGTGCGTTTCCTCTGAGGCTTCCTCTCCTCAATTGGAATTGTTTTCAGCCTGCCATGCCTGGGGCTGTTTGATATGCCTTATCTTCCCAGACAGACTTGCCTGTCTCAAAAAGCTCAATCAACGCTGGCAGTGCGCGTTTTCAGTTTTTTGTTTTTGGTTTTTCAGCAATGGAAGAGAGGCATTTATTCACCTGAAATAGAACACAAAAGAGCTCTCTATCGGGAGTTAAGAATCATGTGTGAAGCGCTTATTTTCATGCGATTCGCGCCGGCCACAAAGAGGGCAGAATAACTGGACACAGGGATTTTTACCGTATAACAAAGATATACTAAAGAAGATAATAGAAACTGCACAAAAAACGAATG
>CAZHEZ010000303.1:0-5245 GCA_964531315.1 uncultured Candidatus Obscuribacterales bacterium
GACGGAGATAATGAGCAAGACACCGCCCCTTCGAAATTTGAAAATCGACGACATTTCCAACATCGGCATCATCACACACTCAGGAGGTTACCAGGCAGCGATGTCGGAAATGTACAAAAACGGACTGTACAACAAAGTAACCAGCCTGACCTTGCTGGATTCGCTCTACAACCCAATTGCCTTTGATCGCTGGATGGAAGATAACATTGTTGATTTAGCTTACGGAAGAAAGCAACTGCAAGTGGTGTATACGGATCACCTTTCACACGAAAGTATCGGCTTCGCCAATCGCGTACGGCAATCGCTGCACCGCCACAAGCTGTCTGAAGCAAACCTCTATTTCGATCACGGAACAACTCAATCAGTTTTAGGTTCCGATACGTTTTCCAATCACGGAATCGTCTTCAAGAAAAGCGATTTCAAAATCAAAGACGAGAGCGCACACGCCTCTTTGACTGAAGTTTATGTCCGCGAAGTTCTCGCTTCACAAAACCGCGCCAACTCTTCAAGACGAACACAAGAGATGTTTGCTCTGCGCAACAGTCACTGATCCGACTGACAAAAGTTTCCGATGCCGAGGGAGGATACAAGCCCACCAAAAGTGGGCTTGTTCCACGGTCTCTCTCCGCAAATAAACTTTCAACCTCTAAAGGCCAGACAGCTTTTGATTGAAATCAGTCCGTAAGCTTTTGAAGTTCTAAATCTGCAAATCCATACCTGATCGCGTCGCGCAACTGATCGTATGAATAGTTATTGCCAATGCCGACTGATTGCTTCAAGATCTTCAAGTCTGCTCTTTGATCGCCCTTGGCAAAAGCAATTGCCTCCTCCAAAGTTTGGATCTTGATTCCTGCTTTCGCTGCAGCGTTTGATACGTCATCAAACGAGTTGATTATCCGGCCACTTTCTTCCTTGACCGCCTTTCCAAACCAATTTGCAAGCGAGGTTTCACTGATCTTATGGTCGCTAGGGTCAGGATTGTGATCGTCCGAAAGTTTATCAAAATTGGCTGCCATGAACATCAGATCCTTGCGTTCACTTGCCGGTAACTTAGGATCGTTCAGCAATTCGTAAACCTTTTCCTTGCTGATGGACTTTCCAGCGGCGTCGTCATCGGTGTTACCATGAGCTTTGAGCATATCCTTGACCATTAACATTCCTGCTTCCGTCTGCATGAAGCCATCACCTGTCGATGCCAGCTTTGCGCCGTCGTCTATGAGTGGCGGTGCAGCTTCTGCTGGTGCTCCCTGTTTCAAGTCTGGGTTCGCAGCTACATCGGGAACAGCATCCAATTGAGGCTGTAGTTTTTGCGCGCCAGGCGTCGGAGCGAAATCAGTTTGCTCCCCGTCCTTGGTGCGTCCTGGTACTTTTATTTCTTGTCCCGGCTTGATGTGTCCGTTCAATTTCTTCAATTGCAGAGCGAAATTGGCGACCTCAGTATCACTCGGTTTGGTAATTCCTTGCGCCTGCAGAACATCCTTCGCCAGTCCCCAGCTCTGCCATTTCTCATCACCGGCTTTTGCTTTCACAGTACCCGAGCCGTCCGGTCCGAGCTTCGCATCTCTGCCGCCTATTACGGTCGTCGTCATCTCTCCAACTTGCTTCTCACGACCCATGTCGGTCGCGCTGCGGTGCCCAACCTTTCCATCTTTTGACTTGATAACAAAATCCTCTCCGTCAACGCCTGTGATGAAAGTTCCTGGAGGCAGAATATTCTTGTCCTGCATCGCTTTGGACGCGGCCGCTAAATCGCCATTGTAGAGTTGCGGATGACTCTTGTATTCATCTAAAAGCGCTTTGCGCACATCGGTGAAGTCTCCTCCTTTGTCCTTCTCGACTAATCCGGTAATCTTTTCTGCGGAGGTCTCTCGATGCGCGGAATTGGCCATGTAAAATCCTCCTGATATCGCTCAGAGCGAAGAATCCGGCAACAGTTAGGCGATGGGGTATCCGGTCCCAAAACAATAGGAGAGCCAGCGTTACTTCAGCGTAAAAAAGCGCCGCAGGCCACTTGCGACGCACTCTTCAAGGTTCGAGCCTAACTTTTCTAAGCTGAAAAACGCTCAGATATTCTGGTTAAGAACGGCCGCCGCATTTTCTTCGCGGCGCCTGGACAGATTGAGCCCTTTCAAGGATAACATCACGGTTGCGGCTGCCAGGACTGAGTCCAATGTCGGCAAGGTTGTTAGTTTGATTAGCCCCAAACCCAGAGCGTCAGGAGGTGTGGCAATGAAGCCGATGGCGGCACCGGCGAACCAGGCCAGCAACTGAGGTCGATGCCAGTCTTTGATTTGCGACAGCTCTTCTTCGGTCACAGGTGTCTTTCTATCCAGCGCGTTGATTACAAAAACTCCAGAGATGGGCGCTATCAAAATGCCGAGCAAGGTCAAAAATGAAACCATGTGACCGGCAACATGAAGTTCTGCCAGTGTGATGCCGAGCAAACCGGCTGCGATAGCCAGATGCGAGCGCTGCCATTTCGGCAAGACGGCGGCAAGACTGAGCGAAGATGAATAGAGATTGCAATCGTTTGCCGCCCAGGTGGCGAACATCATCATCAAGAAAATCATCCAGGTGAAGCCGGAAGGCACAAGATGAATCATGATGTCGTTGCTTTGATAGGTTATGGCAATGATGCCGCAAGCCACTAAGAGTAGAGGATAAACCAGGGCATAATCGGTAAGAGCGTAGCCTATTGCGTGCATTTTCGTCCTGGCAAAACGGCTGTAGTCCGGATTCATAGACGCGCCGACAATAAAGCCACCGGCTACTGTTGCTGCTGCAGCTCCCAGAGTGAGACTGTTGGAAGCAACGGGATGATAGGTCAAAAGGGCGCCGGCGCCGTTTGTGCTGAATACGACAGACAAAGCATAGGCCAGCCCAGCCAGAAGCAATGGCACGGCCAGGTAGCTGAGGCGTCCGATAGCGCGAATGCCCAGGGCCGCGGTCGTGATCATGGCAGCGCCGCCGACGGCAATCATGATCTGCCTGGAAAGTTGAATATGGAAGACTTGCTGTGCCAATTGGACAACAGCGTCAGCGAACATTTCAGTTTGAACGCCCCACCAGCCGGTCATGCCCAGCGCCAGTAAGAATGCAATGCATTCGGAACCCTTGCGACCAAAGGTAATCCGGGCAATTAGCGCAGTCGAGCATCGGGTTACCGCTCCCAGTCTGGCGGTCAAGCTGCCGATTACGCCCAGAATCGCCGCACCCAAGAAGGTAGCGACAACAAGGTCTTGCAAGCTAAGCCCAAGCCCGAGATGACCGCCCACGACAAAAATCGGGATGCTGATCATGACTCCCATTTCGATTATCAGCAGATACCACCAGGGGCGCAGATTAAAATTGCTGACCGGACTCCGGGAAAAGTCATCATGCAAGGATTCGGACATGGTCTGGTTGCTCTCTCAAAAAGGGCCCAATAGGGACGGTAACACTGCCTTTGGCTTTTGTAAGTGCGAAAAATACGAGTTGGTGCAGGGAATAGGAAAGTTGAGAGGGCCGCTCTATGTCCTATGAGCAAATTGACAGTGGTGATTCAAATCAGGCGGACCTGGAGAAAACATTTCAGGATGCGCAGACAGACGCCGTCGATCTGAGCCCCGGCACCATACTTAACGACCGCTATAAATTGCTCGGCTTGCTGGGACGAGGCGGCATGGGCAGTGTATACAGCGTCGAGCATCGGCTTCTGCAACGAATATTTGCACTCAAAGTCTTGAACAAACAACAGACCAATGAGGCGGCTTGGCGCCGTTTTGAATTGGAAGCAAGAGCCGCCAACAAACTCGATCACCCAAATCTCGTCAAAGTTCATGATTCCGATCTTCTGCCCGATGGGCAGCCTTACTTCATCATGGACCTCATAGAAGGCGAAAGCCTGGCAGGCGTTCTCAGTACGAGCGGTCGGCTGCCTCTAGACAGAGCACTGAAGATATTCATACAAGTTGGCTTCGCCCTTAGCTATGCACATTCAAATGGTGTCATTCATAGAGACATCAAACCAAGCAACATCATGATTTCATCTGTGGAATCCGAAGATGCCCAGGCCGTTCTGGTAAAAGTGGTGGACTTCGGAATCGCAAAACTTACCGGCAAGGATGAATTCAACCAGCAAACTTTGACAAAAACGGGTGAGATATTTGGCAGCCCGTTGTATATGAGCCCGGAGCAGTGCATGGGTGCGGCAATCGACCAGCGCTGCGACCTTTATTCACTTGGTTGCGTCATCTTTGAAGCATTGACAGGAGCACCACCTCTGGTGGGAGAAAATGCGCTCGCCACAATGATGAAGCATCAGGGTGAAATACCGGTCAGTCTTAAAGAAGCATCTATGGGCATTGAGTTTCCGCGCAAAATGGAGGAAATCGTTGCCAGATTGCTGGAAAAGGATCCACAGCAAAGATATCAATCAGCGCAGCATCTGACTGCCGACCTTGTCGGGCTCGACTCAGGCCAATTGAGCATGTTTGACGTGCTGCCGGCGCCTTCTCCTTCCGCCGCGCATCAGGAGAGAAGATATAGCAATCTACTTCTTTTGGTCGGCGGTCTGTTTCTTCTATCGAGTGGCTTTTTTACCGGACAGATTTTGCCCAGGAAAGAGCCCGCCTCAGAAATTGCACCGAAGGTAACTCTTATTTTTAAAGATGGCGAATCAAATCTATTACATATAAATCAATCATTGGAGCGGCAGATTACAGAGCGTAAAACCCGTGAAATAGAAGAATTCACAGAGCTGGAAAAGCAGAAAGGTTTTTTTTCCAAGCCTGCATCAAATCCAAAGGATAGATACTTTTACTTTCCGTCTTTTCCCGTCGGCGATATCGTAATCACCATAAAATACAGGATCCCAGCGCAGGGAACCAAACTAATCAGAAATTTCGACGGCATCGGTTTTTCACCATCGGAACAATTTCAAAAGCGGCCAAAACTCTTTCAAAAGTTTAGACCTGACGATATTCATTCACTAGATTTTTCGACCAAGGCCTCTTTCATAAACTTAGGCGAAAAGGACCTCTCCGCCTCCAACCAAGCTCTCTTTGGTATTAGTCATCTAAAGAGAGTTCAGTTGATCGATCTTGGGGACACGATCCTTACGACTGAGGGTCTTTTGCAAGTGGATAAATTTCCCAGGTTAAGCGAACTGCTCCTAACGAGAATCAATCTGTCAGGAAAGGAGATCGCCAAACTGAAATGCCTCGATCAACTGACCTTCCTCAAACTGGTCGATATAGTCGATATA
>CAZHEZ010000304.1:0-5161 GCA_964531315.1 uncultured Candidatus Obscuribacterales bacterium
AAAGGCAAAGAGCGCCCAGCAGGAAAAGCGACAAAGAGCCAATCAGCAAGATCAGAGAGATCAACAAGCCGCTCAGCAACAGGCAAAAAATGCTCAGCAGCAGGAACGGCAAAGAGCCAATCAACAAGATCAGCGAGAACACCAGGCGGCTCAGGAACAATCAAAAAATGCCCAACAGCAAGAAAGGCAAAGAGCCAATCAGCAAGATCAGCGTGATCAGAAAGCGGCTCAAGATCAAGCTAAGCACAATCAACAACAAGAGCTGCTCAGCAATGACAAGCAAGAGCAACGAATCGAGCGTTTAAACAGTGCAATCAGAACTCCAGCCTTCGACAAAGCGACCAGACGTCCTTCGTCACGGACACCACTGAACGTGTCCAATGTACCGCTGCAAAAAGCATTTCGTATGCCTGACTTTATGAGGAATGCAAATGCGGAGCAAAGAGAGCGCGCCCAAAACACTGAGCGAAATATGAGAGAACACTTGATCGCCGTTCAGATGAGCCACGCTCCGCGGAACTATGCACGCATCAGAAATTCGCAGTTGAACAGTTATTACAACAATTATCCGTTCTTCGCGAACAATCAGCAGTATTACATCAACAGGCAAAACACCCACTATTATCCGGTCGCTCAAAACTATTATCCGAATTGGTATCAGCCAAACAACAATTGGGTCTTCTCGAATGGATTTACGCTCGGTAATGTCATAAACATTGGTTTAGAATGGTTAGGCTTCGGTTGGCAGCCATATTACGGTGAAACGCCGGTTGGATTCATCTGCGCTCGTGACTATATGCCCACTCCCTGGATGTACGAGTCCATGTCCAACCAGTGGAGACAACCCGGACTGTATACGTACATGAGTGAAGGACCGAACTCGGATTACACCGGTCCTATAACAGTTGAAGTGATAGAGCAAGTCAGTGGACCTGGTGGCTCTTTGATCAACGTACCGTATCTGTACAATGCGTTCTATTATCCGGAATCCGGCCGCTGGGGATATGAAAACCAACAAGGTTATTTCATCTGGCTGGATGCGTAGGATTCAGCTCTAGTTAAATCGCATTTGGCGCTCCGAGCATTGGTTTCGGGGCGCCAATACACTTATAGCTCTTGAACAGGCTTTAGTGGGTCAGGGACTGGAGATGCCAGGGGTCCCGCGTGAGGACCGGGGTAGCGATGGGGACCAGGCTGGGCAATTCCAGGCCCACCCTTCATATGGATAATGGTAGGTAGGATCATAGTAGACGTAATCATCCCTATGGTCGACACGAGTGACCCCGGGCACGGCATATTATCACGGTGGGTGAGTTCGCGGCCTTCGAAAACATTAGTTGAAAGGCAGAAATCGGCATTACTCACCAAGGAGCAATCAATGGCACGCATACTTGTCGCTTCCATAACTAATGGCATTGCTGTTATGGAGCGCCTATTGGGAGAAGAGCATGAATTGTTAATTGCCACGACAATGGCAGAGGCTGTGGACAAGCTGGAGAAGGAGGATGTTGATCTGATTATGATTGGCGTGCACTTCGATGATTCAAGAATGTTTGATCTCATGTCTCAGTGCAAAACCATAACGAAAAACGCAAACAAACCTATTATCAGTTTTTGCACGCGGGATACTCCATTGACTCGCACCATGCACGACAGCATCGACTTAGCCACCAAAGCGCTTGGCGCCTGGATTTATCTTGATCAGCACGATTACAACGTGAAAAGAAATCCGGATGCCGAAGTGCGGCGAGTTATTGAGCGTTGCCTGGTCAGTACCGAGCGCAAAAAGACTAAAGAGAAACGAGCCGATATTCAAAAACAGCGCGAAGAATTGCTGCGGCTGAGATTGGCTTTGGATGCTGAAGAATGGTCGATAGATCTGGAAGACAAGGTAGCTGATCTCAGGCAGAAATTGTCGGATGTTTTACTGGAGCTTTCTCAAGCGCAATCCAATAGCGTTTCACAACAAACTAAACTTGCCGAATCGAAGGATCTCGAAGATCGAGTCTCGCATCAAGTTAGATTGGATGAAAACATTACAGCGCGAGAAGAGAGACAGATAATGCTGGAAGAAAGCCAACAATTGGCGAGAGAACAGGAAATCGCAAAGAAAGAAGAAGTGAAGGCGAGGAGACTTCGCCACAGGTTGATGGTGCAATCGGAGCAGAACAAGAAGGCAGCACAGAACTAAGTTGGCAGCATAATTCAAGCGAGCGGTGAGGACCGAGCAATGCCCAGATTGTTGATTGGTGAGACTCAAGAAGATCTGGCAACTGCAATGAAACATTTTTTTTTTCATTGGAGCACTAGCGCGATTTTGGCGATCGGCACATTGGGACCAGTGGTGATGTCCACAATAGAATGAGAGGGACGCGAGAAGCAAACTCTGCTGCATAGCGGAAGGAAGTTGCTTGTACTTCGTCCTACTCTCAATGCTCTGCCTTGACGTGCTTGTTAATCCAACCCACCACTCCATTGTATACGTCTGGGTCAAGCTGCCCTTCTTCGAAGATCAGATGTTCGGCGCGTCCAATGAAAAGCATGTCCTTATCCTTGTTTTTGATGGCGTGATAAATAGCGAGTGTGCCCATGGGTTTGACTAAGTTGTCGCTATAACCCTGAAAAATAATCACGGGTGTTTTATCAATCTTTTGTGCAAATTGAAGATTGTTAGACATAAAGTGTTGAAAGTTCACCAATTCTGCGGCGGAAAAATTCATCCGTACATTAGGATCGCCTTCCCACATATCTCGTAAATCTGCCTTTTGAGTGGCTTGCTCGACAACTTTTGTCCCCATGTCGAATTGCTTATTCTTGTCTGTGAGCAACTTGAGCCCAACACCAATTGCGGCAGAGCGTCCTTTGTAGCGTGAGCCGGAAGGAACGGAACTGATGACGGCATCAACGAGCTGGGGATGAGTGGCAGCAAGTCTAAGAACTATGGCGCCACCCATCGACTCACCTAACAGAATAATCGGAGTGTCTGGGTAGTCATACTTCAGCTCCTTTAAAATTCTGGTCAAATCTTCTACGGCTCCCAATAAATCCACACGTTGAAGTACTTCATCGTTTCTGTAAGAGCCGAACCCCCTAACGTCGAAGGCAATCACGGCGTAACCTTCATGTTGAATCTTCTCTGCAAACGGCTTGAATGCTCCATGGTGAAGACCCAGCCCGTGCACTGCAACTATCATGCCCTTCAGCTTTTGGTTCGGATCAAAAAATCCCAGTCCTGGTGCTCTATCTCTGCCAGTGCGATGTCGATACCAATTATCAAAAGTGTGTTCTCTGGATTTCGCTGAGCCGGCTAGCACTTCAGGTGGAATTCCTTCTTTGACAAAAGGCATTGCCATGTTTTCATTGGCGTAGCCATTTTTATATCCATACATTTGTTGGCGAAGTGCTTTGCGAAAGTGTTCTTGATCCGGGTAGTCTTTATTCTCTTGAAGTATCCGTATTTCGTTCTGATGTCGGAAGTTCCAGAAGACCTTTTTGTACAGCTCTTCTTCCAGAGCGTCCTTATGAAGCTTGGACTCTGCGACTCGCAGACTCAAAAGTGCCCAAGCCATTTGTGTACTGTCCGAGCCGTATTTCAGGAAATCAAACTGTGCAACCTTTTTGTATGCTTTCTCTGCTTCTATCCAGTCTCCCTTGCTAACGGCACACGCCGCCAGACCTTCGTAAAAGGAAGCGAGATCTGGATTCCATCGACCTATGTGGCGTTCTGCAAGTTCAGTCGCCTTAAGATATGCGGCCTTGGCCGGCTCGATTTTTCCCAAAAGGTATAAGGCGCGTGCCTTCACCAATTGGGCATCAGCAAAATTCAGACTATCAGGAGCTGCATGCTTCAACGCTTGCTCAGCTGTCTTCATTGCGTCAGACATGTTTTCTTCTTGAGCATCGCAAATTGCCAGATTGACCAGAGCTCGCGTGTGCAATGAGTCTTCAGACTTGAGCTGAGGAAGCAGCTTCTGCAAATCAGCCTTTGCGGTTTTATAGTCGTGATTCCAGAAGGCGTGGTTTGCTTCTTCCTTCAGAGTCTCAATTGTATTTGTGCTGCCTGCACTTGCCACTGAAGCTGCAGTGCTGTCTGAGCTTGCCATTGTAGCCGTTGTGCTGAAAAAATACGCGATGGCGGAAAGCATCACCATTTGAGCTGTTTTCAGCATCGGATCTCCTAGATGTAAACAGTTTGAAACTAAGGCATGGAAGCGGTCGGGATATCCTACCACTGGCTTTGATGTTTCATCTATGTTTGTGCCGTCTGTGTACTTGAGATCGTCCGGCGCCATCCCAACTGAAGCCACGATTTGTCCGCTTAACGTTTTGGAGTATCTCGAATAGGACACTTTTCCTTTATATATGCGTAGCAGCGAGGGAATGCTTGATCCAGCTTTTGAGAATCTTCTCCCAGGGAGAGCGGAGCAGCATAACGATAGGCGAATAGATCAGCTAAAAGCTGGTTGCATCCCTTTTGATTGCTTTCCTGATACTTCTCATAGCGTTTAAGCCTATCTGCTTTGAGGACATCGAAATCGCGAGCATATTTAAGTTTGAATGGCACTTGATTGGATAGGTTACCGCAGCAGTCATCGTAAGCATGTCCGAACTCATGAAGTATGAGCCCGAGATTTTCTGAAATTGAATTGCTTGGGTTTATTGAGTCTTCTCCAATTACTACAGTTTTTGTTCTGGCTATATACTCGCCTGCAACTTTCTCAAGATGTGCTCCCCTATCGGAGCCAACGGTTTCCCCTGCGGTCAGTTCGTAATCCTTTACGCTTGGCGAAACAACGACGGAAACGCCGCGTGATAGGAATGTTTGAATCATCTCGTCTGGCAACCACGCCAGTGCGCTTAGCACCAGTGATTTGCTTGATTCTGCGCTGGATGTTCTGTGATGAAATCGAAATTGAATTTGAGAGATTTGGCTTTGGTTGAGACGAACCGGATTTGATGGTTTCTTTGTGGGTTCATTTTTCGCTGCCTTGATTTTCGGTGCCAGAGAATATTCTTGAATCGCTTGCTTCCAATTGCGCAAACTCAAGTAGCAGTCGCCCCTGTATTCATGCACATTTGAGTAGCTGGGTGCGATCAACAGAGCATTACCATACTCCTTCAGGGCATCAGAAAAATGCTTTTGTTTTTCCAAAATTATGCC
>CAZHEZ010000305.1:0-5047 GCA_964531315.1 uncultured Candidatus Obscuribacterales bacterium
CATTTTCAAGAAAGGCGGTGAAAAGACCTTTTCCTCCTGTAAAAGGAAGCACGATGTCTTTGCTGCCGTGGATAATCTGAACATCAATCGGATGCCGATGCTCAGCCAGTTTTATCACCTCCTTATCGAATGGATCAATGGTGCTGTGAATTGTGGAAAGAGCGGAGACATTCTCAAGGTTGCCCGCCAATCTGTGCGCCATTTTGCCGCCCAGCGAAAAACCGCTAATGGCAATATTCTCGGTATCCGCATAGGGAATATGGTTGCCGATTATTTTCATCATGTCTTTAAATGCGACCACATCACTGTAGGTCGGATCGTGTTGCATATAGCCGAAATTCCTGTCATTCCAGCTCTGGACAATGCCGGCAAAAAATCCCTTTTGGACCTCACGTGCTTGTGGGTAGGCAATAATGGCACCGGTTTGATCAGCCATTCGATTGAACTCCAGCTCCCGAATAACGCTGCCGGTTTCACCTTTCTTGCTCAATCCATGCAGGAAGGCAACCAGTGGCGCGTGCTTTCCTTCGGCAGCACGACTGGAAATATAGAGGTCAAAATATCTCGGCAATCCTTGGCTTTCGTATGCAACCCTGTAATTGCCTGCAGACAAACTCTGCCCGGGTTCAAGGTCAGCGGCGCTGATGGGCACCACTTCCTTGTACTGCCAGGGGCGGGAATTTTCCCAGTTCTGCACGGAGGCCTTCTGCTGCCGGTAGTCTTCCAATTTTAAACCAGCTGCGCGAAATGCACTTCCCATCAGCATCCAGGTGCCTGTGCCA
Source organism: uncultured Candidatus Obscuribacterales bacterium (assembly GCA_964531315.1). GTDB lineage: Bacteria > Cyanobacteriota > Vampirovibrionia > Obscuribacterales > Obscuribacteraceae > QKMZ01. The sequence goes on from CAZHEZ010000305.1 coordinate 783, forward strand.
AGAAGCAATTCACTGGCAGATGCAGACTTTCCCGTTGTATTAATTGAATTAACTTCCGTATTGACAAATCCCGCCACTCCGTTTGCCACTGCGACGCGTGACAAACTGCCTGCATATGAGCTTTCAGCCAGCCGAGAAATTCCCGGCAACTTTCCGGCCAGCCCCCCGCCATATTCCAGAATCCCCATCGTGCCGCCGCCCAGCACGCCGTTTACCAATCTGGTCGAGGCACTCTGACCTTCGTGAAGTGGCAGAGTAAGACCAATTGCTGCGCCCGCCACCACCGCTGTCGCCTTTCCTTCAGCTAGACTTCCCAGAAACGGCGTTTTCCTGACCAGCCAGCCGGCCGCGAGAAAAATTCCTGACTCACCTATAAAATGACCGAGCTTTTGAGAACCGTTTTGATCGCTGCTGTAAGAAAGATCAACGGGCGCACCGCCAATTTGCCGAACGCCATGAAGATGTTCTCTGATGGAACCGCCGATCCCATCCAGCACATCTGAGCCCCAACGCGGCAAGAGTCCGGGCTTTGGCTCGGTTTGTCCGCCGGCGGTCAAAGCGGAATGCTCAGGCTTTCTCAATCTAAATTCCGACAGACCCTCATTGCGGCTGACGAAATCGGTTGCGTTGCTGCCATTATCGGCAGCATATTGCAATGTTTGAAAAACGAGATGATTTTCCATCAGAAAAACACCGGAAACTTCAAACTACAATCGCTTAAAGAGCATCAAATTTGAGTCAAACCGGCAGCTGGCTGTTCCTGAATCAGGCGGCGGAACTAACTCAGTCACAACCGTTTTATTAAAATTTGACGGAGATGATGATTACATCAAATTGTCTTCAAATTCGAAACCACCGCCCCGATACTGCAGGTTTCAGAAGAACAGCAAAAGGTGTTGTCTTACCAGCCCTTTCGATTTTAAAAAATTGAACCTAAAAATGGATGAGCCCACGCACGCTTTCAACTATGATGCCCTCTCGGTATCTATGCACGGCGACTCGGTCTTTGAACCCGGGCAGATTGTCGGCGGCAAATACAGGATCGTTTCAATTCTGGGCAGAGGCGGAATGGGAACCGTCTATCGTGTCGAGCAGGTTTTCCTCAACAAAGACTTCGCTCTCAAGACGGTCGACAAACGCCAGGTTTCAGACATCTCTGTGCGGCGCTTTCAACTGGAAGCCAAAGCCGCCTCTTTACTGGATCATCCCAATCTAGTCCAAGTGCATGATTTCGGATTGCTGGAAAACGGACAGCCCTTTCTAGTGATGGACCTGGTAGAAGGCATCAGTCTGGCCGAACATCTCCGAGAGAATGGACCCTTGACTGTCGAGCAGGCCGCTCGGCTCTTCACACAGGCTTGCTTTGGATTGCTATATGCACACGAGCAAGGCGTCATTCACCGCGACATCAAACCAAGCAACCTCATGCTGACCAAGGATGCCGCTGCCGGCACGGAAGGTAGTGTGAAAGTGGTTGATTTCGGAATCGCCAAAATAACCAACACAGAGGATGGTGAAATTCAGGCACTTACACGTACCGGTGAAATATTTGGCAGCCCACTCTATATGAGCCCCGAGCAATGCTCAGGCGGCAAGATCGATCTGCGCAGCGATATCTATTCGCTGGGTTGCGTTCTTTTCGAGGCCCTTACGGGAGCACCGCCGCATCTGGGCAATAACGCTCTGGCGACAATGATGTTGCACCAGTCCGAGAAAGCGTTACCGCTAAAGGAAGCATCATTAGGCAGGATTTTCCCTGAGCGTCTTGAATTAATAGTGGCCAGGATGCTGCAAAAACCACCGGCTGAAAGATACCAAAATCTGGGCATAGTCGCTCATCAATTAGCCAGTATATGCAGCGATAGTGCACCGGTTGAAATTCGCGCACCTCGCCCGGTCAAGGAGAAGCTTCCCAGAACGATTTCCTTGACGGTGCAGCATCTAAGTTTATTGTTGCTGGCTACGTCACTGACTTCAGCCGTCATTTCGGCTGAGGCTGTAATGTATTTGACGAAGAGTCAAACAAAGCCTCAGTCTGACGCGCCCGCCAGCGACAGCGCCAGGAAAACACGGATCGCCAACAAAGATATTGCTGATGCTGACAATGGCTTTCTGGACAATTTCGCCGACTTGAAAATGGAACGATTTTCGTCGGCGAGTTCGATTAGAAGAGTAATAGAAGCCGATGCCGGCCATACAAGAACACTTGTCTTTCCAGCTTGTGGAATCGGCAGCTTGTGGACTTCCGAAAAAGGAATCCTCTCATCCTTGCCGGTGGGACAAGCAAAGGGAACCATATCAATTCCCAGCGATATTCCACTAACCCTGGAAGTGAATGACCAGGTAATAAAAAATCCGGCGCTTTTAGAAAATATCGCTCCCGACGCCTTTTTCGGACTGGCTTTTAGAGATTGCAGCAAAGCGACATCTGATCGAACTGCAGAAGATGGAATGAAAAAAATCCTGAAACTGGCTGCCGGGTGGAGGGGTTTGCAATCCATCATGTTCAACGGACAGGTTGCCGACGATGAAGTACTGGAGGCGCTCAACAATCTAAAAGACTTACGCTATCTCGATATCAGGGTCGCTAAAGATATGAATCCAACCGTTCTGGCGCGTCAGCCATTCCTTGGTCGTTTGACAGGCTTGTATGTCAACCAGACAAGCGTCGATAGCATTTTGCCGAAGCTGGCCGGTTCCGACAATCTGCAATATCTATTTCTCACTAACACTGCTGTTTCTGCAGATGTGCTTATGGAATTGCGTCACTGCCCCCGGCTTGAATACCTGGCTCTAATTGATTCGAAAAGGCGACGCACTGACGAGCCAATCTTTGACGCCATCTTGCAGTTGAAAAATCTAAAATCCGCCGCCTTCTTCCGTCTCAATGCAGAGCAAATCAAGAGACTGCAAAGATGTCCGTGGCTGACGGCAGTCTGCTTATGCAGTCAGGTATATTCTCCTCAAGAACAAGCGCTTATCAAGTCGCACGATGCTCGCATAAATTTCGCTAATTGAAAACTGCTGAAAACAGGCACCAATGAAAAAGCGCTCACTACCTGCGGCACAGGTGACAAGCGCTTCTCCAGCTCTCTGCAAAAAATTTCCCTATTTAAACTCGTGAGGAGTCTCGATGACAATAAATTGACTACCGTCTTTCATGCCGGTATGGACAACAGGCTCAGGTGCAGGCGCCGGCAGCAGAATAACTGGACCATCATTGCTGGCCACTTTCATGCCGGCTGGCTCTTTGGCTGAGGCAGCCGCAAATGGTGAACTGAATTCCAGGAAAAAGCGCTCACTGGCAGCGGCGGCAATTTGTGCAGAACCGCTGCCCAGCACAGTATTTTCATGAAATTCAGAACCTTTACTCATTTAGAAACCTCGCTGACGGATCCGTCCAGTCGCCATTTGATAATGGCTGTTTGTGCGTCAAATTCTCATCAAACAAAAGCGACTCAAACCAATTTTCGGTATGTCATTTCGTCAGCCTCTTTAGTAGCAGCCAAAAGACAAGAAACCTCAGAGTTTTATTGCGATTTGACGATCACAATGTTCATCTAATAGTCAACGATCAGAAAGTTGAGCGCCGACGCTCTGCTTCTCGCTCCTCGCCTGCACCGGGCCCAGAACATCAAGTGCAGGCTCCCGTAGACTCGATCTAATAAGGAGTGAATTTGAATGGCGAAAATCGAATTGCCGACCCACCGTAAAACATATCAATGCGTCCTCTCGAACAAATCTATAATCACTAATGCAATTAACGGCAGCGACTCTCCGCTGAGACATGTGCGCAGCGAAAGCTTCTGCAAACGGCGGTTTGGAAGGACAAAATTCCCTGCCGACACATGCAGAGAAGCAACGCTGCATAAACAGGCATTCAATCCAAACTACTTTGCACGCTTTCTTTTTTCCATAGACTCTGATTGCCTCAAATTCCTTTTCATCGCACTCACCGTTATTTTCGGCATGCTAGCCATGACAATGCCCAACTAGGCTTTGATCTGACTCTCAAGGGACCTCTGCCTATACAGGCAGAGGTCCCTTCGTATGTTGATTTGCTTTCGCTCTCTGGTCCACGCAAAAAGGAAAATCCACCCACTAAATCTATAGCAAACGATGTCGGTACGAAGAACGCTTTGATGCGTAAGACAGCTTCTGCGACCCGACAAACGACATTATACTACCTTATCTAGTATTTGATTAAAAGGCCTGCGTCTTAGGATATTGCAGCATACAGAATTGGAGGGCGAAGAGAGCAAGCG
>CAZHEZ010000306.1:0-4949 GCA_964531315.1 uncultured Candidatus Obscuribacterales bacterium
TTATGACGCTTTTTGCTTTAATTGGCTTGTACATGCTGGTGGGACGGTTTGTCCACGAGGCACTGCGCCGTAGGTGCCGGTACTTCGTTGTCACGTCAAGAAGAGTCATCGTCATCTCAACGCTGTTTCCCAGCAGCACGCAATCAATGTTGTTGGAAGAAGCGCGAAATCCGGAAATCGCCAACAATTCAATTCTTTTTCAAAGCTCAGATCGTTTTGACAGATTGAATGTTGACTTTGCCCTCAGCGATGCAAAAGCCAAGGCTCAGCAACGCTTTGCCGAGTGGGCGCCTTCATTTCCCGCTGCCAGAGCTGCTTTGTTTTTCGATTTGAAAGACCCTCAAGAAGTGGTGAAAATCATCACTGATGCTGTTGCCAATCTCGCCAACATAAATCCACGTGATCCTCGCAATGTCGCAAGTATTGAAGCGCATGGAGAAAACGCAAAGGAAGCACTGCGCAAATACGAAGTGGATTTAGAACAAATTGAGGAACATGAAAAAGACCGTCTGAGAAAAGCTCATGCGAATATCTATATTGCCCGCACCTGCGGTTTGGCGATAGGAAGTATGGCTGCTTTGACTATGGGCAGCTCTGCGATTTATTCGTATTCCACAGCGCGCCTAGACTCTCAGGCATCGAAAGCGTGGCCGTCCGTGCCGGGCAAAATTTCGGAACTTGAGATTCGTCCACACAAAGCTGGTGGCGATTATCTGAGCAAGTTTGCCATTGAGTTTAAAGTGAACGGCAAAGCGTATCAGTGCGAGAAGTACAATTTCAATGTGTCTCACGATTGGGCCAGCGATCCATTGCTGGCATTTGCCAGAACACACAAGGTTGGCGATGCGGTTCCAGTTTTTTACAAGCCGTCTGACCCGTCAACGTCGGTAATTGTCAATGAAGGTGCGCCGCTAGAAAGCAGCCTCAGCATGGGCGTCGGCTTTGACTTCATCGGCGTGGCCATTTTACTGGCAATCATGGCGAGAATAATACTTTTTGCGGGCAAGAAATTTCCTGATACTGAAGTCAAATACGGGATAGGTCAAGTCTTTTACGTCAGTGCTTTCTTGTCCGTGTGGTGCACCATGTTCTTCGGCGCGATGTTGGCCGGCATGCTTGGCTCGGTAATATGCCAGGTATTTGGAATCAAGTAATGGCCGAACTCTTCAATGTATTCCCCAAATAAAATACTGGGGATGTTGCCCTGCAAAACCGACAAAGAAATAGAGCGCAATCGCTACACCAAGAAGTGACCAGGCCCATCCCACACCCTTCCATGGAATCTCATAATATTTTTCGAGCAGGTAAATGACGAAAAAGGTGCCGCCAATGCCCAAAAGCGAACCGATATGGAAGCTGTTGCCGATGTAAAAGGCCGCGACACCAGAAATTATGGTGATCGCTTGCATAATTAGATATCGAGTCCGCTGTTGTCCGGCAATTAGTTTCATTTCTAAGAGGCGTTTTTCTTGAGATTCTCGCTCTTCCTGCGAGTCATTCTTTTGTTGTGATTCGAGTTTTTGTTGGAATTTATAACTATTGGGCCAGCAATACCACTTATTACTCATTACCAGCAAGCCCAGGTAGTAGACAAAGGCGCCCATGAAAAGGCATCCGGTCTGAAATAGTTTGGTTGCCTCCGGCAATGCTGTGCCACTCAATATGGTGCCGAGATAGGCAACTAGTAGAATAAATGACGCCAAGGTTGACTTGGGTACTTTATCCTTTTGTCCCCACCCCAGTGCGATACAACCTGGTGCTGTTATCACCGAAAATCCCAGGAAGGACTGTAATGCCATTACAGCGATGAAGGCTATGAAGTGTGGTATGCCGGCCTGTGGGAAAGCCTGGTGATAGCAGATTGCCATTCCACCCCAGACAAGCGTGCACAGTGCAAAGAGGACGGTGGGAAAAGTGAAAAATCCAGGGCCGAAAAAGACCTCTTGGACGGGTTGCTTCTCTACGCTATTTGTCGTCTTTGCCTTGTGTGGATGACGCCAATGCAGGTAGTAACTGAGATTGACACACCCTGCAAAAGCAAAAGCGCCCGGCACGACGAACCATAATGGATCAATTGTCAAAAACAAAATACTGAAAGACTTCCCAAGCATGCCGGCACTGAGGAGAAAACCAGTAGCGATATAGGAAGCGCATTCGTAAAACGAGGACGGCAGGGATTTAAGAATATCGCGCAGGTAATATGTAATCAGACCGATTCCTGAAAGCAGCAAGATAAAGCCGGCCAGTATGATGACGCTATTGAGGAAGACTCCGAAGCCTGCATTATTCTTAGCTTCTGCTGTCAGAGCGCTGATCTGTTCCGCTTTGACAGTGTGTCCGACAATTTGTGTTACTTGCTCACAATAGAAATTGCTGGCCTTTTCGGCTTCTTGCCTGGTAATCAAATTGTGATCGAGAAGGTCTTGGACCACAGCTATTTTGTTCTGTATCGCTCTGGTCCCCAAAATCTGCTCCGGGTTTAGTTGCTCACAATAAGCACTGGCGGGAGCGAGGAGAATAATCGACAGAGCAAGAACCAATTTCTTCAAAACGCTATGCATAACCACCTCAAATCCCTGAGAATCGAACTCTGAGAGCTGCTACAACAATGTTAGCCATACATACCGTTGTCCGGCCCGGCAAACGGACACTTAGCAGAGTGTTGGCTCAAAAATGTCTTATTTGCATCCCGTGCCCAGGGCGCATACCTGCCGTGCGGCTAAGATATAGGCATCCCCAGGCGTCAAATCTGTGGTAAATCTATGGGGACCGTTCAATTAAGAGGCACATGCGATTCAAAGCCAGTATTTCTCACAAAGGGCTTTTGCTGGTTTCGATACCACTCATTTTTGAATTGATATTTGTTGTATCGCTTTCCTTTCTGCTCAAGCAAACACAAGAAGTCGTCAGACGCGAGACGCGTTCGCGCGCGGTTGTGGCAGAAGCAAATCAACTCTCTCGCTGCTTATTTGATGCAGGAACATCCCTGATTGGGTGGAAATATTTTCGTACCGATTTGTTTCTCAATCGAGAGAAGCAGAATTTCAATCTATTCGAACGCGGCTTGGCTAGACTAAAAGAGCTGACCGTCGACGATGAAAGACAAAAGCAGCATGTTATGTCGCTCGATGTTTTGGGACATAAAATCATTAAACATTTTGAAGAGTATCAGCACATCGCCGAAAAAAATACCTATCCAACTCTTGAGCCGATGCAGCGCTTGCGATTTATTCAAGAAGGATTGAATCCTTTTCTTGCCGAAGTGCAGTTGATCGACAAAGAGGAATCGAAAATCATTGAAGGGTCTCCATTGTCTGCGCAACAGTCTCAACAAGCACTTGATCGGTTCTTGATCGTGGGTGTTCTTGTTAATGTGATTTTGACGCTCGCTCTGGCCATGTTTTTCAGCAAAGAGATAACCAGGAGAATTGGCACAGTAATAGACAATTCAAGGCGATTAGCCAACAAGCAACCGCTGCTCAGTGCCGTAGGCGGCAATGATGAAGTCACAGAATTGGATTCAGTATTTCACCAGATGGCGCAGGCGCTGGCACTTTCTGAGCGCAGGCGCAGAGAAGTTATCGAAATGGTGGGGCATGACCTGCGAAGCCCTTTGAGTTCTATAAAGGTAACCCTTGCTTTACTGACGGAAGGAGTTTATGGCAGTCTTTCGGAAACTGGAGCCAGCCGCGTCAGTGCTGCGGAACTTAGTTCGGAGCGTTTATTGTCTTTGATCAATGATCTGCTTGATGTAGAACGACTGGAGTCCGGCTCTTTCGAGCTTGATTTGCAGGAGGTATCGGTAAAGTCGGCAATCGACAACTCAATAGGAGTTGTGAAACCACTTGCCGAGGAGAAGAATCTGAAGATTGAAGTTGAATGTCAATCTGACTACTGGATGGAAGCAGATAAAAACCGGGTGGTACAGATAATCGTCAACCTGCTCTCCAACGCAATTAAGTTTTCTCCAAAGGAAAGAGCAATTGGCATTACTGCCAGCGAGTCTGGCGATTCAATCAAGATCTCAGTGAAAGATGAAGGTCCGGGAATTGCGTCTGAGGACCAAGCGCGCATTTTTGATCATTATCAGCAAGTTCTTGATGTTGATCACGCACCTGAAACTCAGGAAAAAAGTTCTGGCCTTGGGTTGGCTATATGCAAGGCGCTGGTCGCGGCTCATAAAGGCAAGATCGGCGTGCTCAGCGAAATAGGGCAGGGCAGTACCTTCTGGTTTGAAATTCCTATTACTGCTCAGGGTCCTGCAACATGTAACCGCGCCGATGAACCGTCCGTATGATTGATGTTTGATCCGCCAAATCGAGCTTGTTTCTCAATTTATTGATATGTACCTTAACGGTGTCGGCTGCGACTTCGGAATGCTTCGACCAGACTTTATCCAGTAGAGTCTCGTGACTAAACACCTGATTTGGGTGCTTCATCAAGAATTCGAGCAAATCGAATTCCCTGGGCAAGAGAGAAATTTCCCGTTCGTTGCGCAGAACTTTTCGAGCGCCCGAATCAAGTGTAATAGTGCCAATTCGAAAAACAGTAGCACTTACCTCGAGAGAGCGTCGCAAGAGCGCACGCAGGCGCGCAGAGAGTTCTTTTGGGTGGAATGGTTTGGTCAGATAATCGTCGGCACCGGCATCGAGACCTTGTTCCTTTGCCGCGATCGAGTCGCTGCCAGTGAGCATGAGAATCCGTGCTCTGCCACCTTGGGCTCGATAGCGCTTGCACAGTTCAAAGCCGTCCATGCCCGGCATAGATCGATCAAGTACGATCAGATCGTAGCTTTGCTTCTGCAACTTTTCGAAGCCTGCCGTTCCTGAATTGCAAGAATCGACTTCGTAGCCTTCATTTTGTAGCCAATCTACAACAACGCTGGTGAGTTTCGCATCGTCATCGATGATTAAGACCGTCGTCATACCGCTCTCGTCGAAGGTGGAAGC
>CAZHEZ010000307.1:0-4924 GCA_964531315.1 uncultured Candidatus Obscuribacterales bacterium
TGCGCAACGATGTGGACCAGGCCAGAAATGGCAATCCCAATCCTTTGATCAATCGAGGCATCGATGCCGGAGTCAAATATGGGACTTTCGGAATAGGTGGCGGCGTCGCCGGAGAGGTGGCGAAGCGATTTGGAATCGGCGGCAAAGTCGGCAATTTCTTAGAGAAGAAAGTTGAGGAAGCAACGCGCGTAGATACGGCCGGCTTTGTCAAAAACCTCAATGAGATGTTCAAAACCGTTGACACGAACCACGACGGATTCATGGACAGGGACGAAATCGCAGCAGCCAGGAAGGATAAAGTCTTTTGGGCTCAATATGCTTTTTCTCTCAAGTATCTGGGCGATAAATATGATGACCTGCAAAAGCTGAGCAACGATGAATGGTTTTCAGAGAACCACGGAATCTCGCATGGCGACATCAATGCGCTGGCGAAGGCCAATGAAAGTGGTACCGGATTTGGTGCAGCATTGGGCAATGCCTTTAGCAACACCTGGGAGACGACCTGGCACGCTGGTGCAGCCGGCGGCGCGGCTGGGATCGGACACGCCTTCTTAAAGGGCGGCGGCGGTTCGGCCCGAGTTGGTTTGATCGTCGGCGGTATTGCGCTGGCCGGAGGTTTTATCCACGACGCAGCCGACTATCTGATCTTCAGGCGCGGCAAATTGGAAACAACCATCAAAGATCTCGGTTAGTCACTGGTTTGAAAGGTTTTTGATGCTAAGGTATTGACGTTTCGAGGAAATGGAAATACCAGTTGTGCGAGGCGCCCGAGCCTTCTTCTTCTTGGCAATGACGATATTGTCTGCTTCAATGGCAGCAAATTCTGTATTGGCCGCGCCAAATCAGGAGCCTGGCGTGGGCGCCAGTGAAACTGCTGCCCAATCTCCTAAAGAAGCCAAAGGATTTGTTGCCAAAGAGCCCAGTCCGGCTGTTTCCAAACAAACAAACTCTTTAAGTTTCAAACTGAGTGAATCCGAATCAAATGTTGCTCAGACCTTGCGAACCTTTTATCCGGAAGGATGGAGCGGGCGACCTCTGGAAATTTATCCGCGGCAAGCGGCACAGTTGAATGTCGCCGGTCAGGCACCAGCATTTCAACTCTATGGACTGGAGCCTCGTATATACGACATCCTTGCCGAATTCGGTATGCGTAAATGCTACAAACGCACATATCAAAGAGGGCAACGTTTCATTTCTTGCGCCGTTTATTTCTTTGCCTCTCCGGAAGGTGCTTATGGCGCGTACAACTTCATGCGTCAGGGAGCGGCAACTACTGTCGTTAGAGGTGCAGGTTCCAGCGAAGACGATCTGAGCATTTCGTTTTGGAAAGGAAACAGTTTCGTCCGTCTGACCCAGACCTCTGAGCAAGATGAAGAGAGTAAGGACGCATTGCGTTCGATTGCAAAAGAAATTGAGGCAGACATTGCTCCAACATCGCTTCCTCCTCTGGTTCTCAATCAGTTGCCTGTAATCGATCGGGTCCGTGGCACAGAGAAACTTGTGATGGGTCCCAATTCAGGAAGGAAGTTTTTTCCTGCCCCCAGTGTCGGGCAGCTCTCTCTGGAACGAGCGCGCGCCGCCGTCACTGCCGACTATCGATTTCAATTGCCGCCGGAAAGGATGAAACTGCTGGTTATTGACTATGGCAATGTTTCATTGGCCGGCGAAGTCTACGAGAACTATCGCAGCACCATTGATGCTGAGCACGACACAAAAGACGTCACTACTGTCAATACACCGACCGGCATCGTGAAATTGGACAACGGTTATATGCTTGTTCAATTAAGAGGTACGCGCATTTTCGTCATTACTGGCGCGCGCAAGAAAATGTCTCCCCTGGAGCTGGCCCGCCAGATCCCGTAGTTTTGCCACAAAGAAAAACGCCCTTGCCGAAACAAGAGCGTTTTTTATGTTTTCGTTTTTTGATTTAGAGACTAGTTGTTGCGGTCTATTCTTTCTTTCTCGTTGATGCGTTGTTGTTGTCTATTGAGATTTTCGCGGTCTTTCGGGCTGAGATGGCCGTCAGCGCTCATTCGCGCTGCCTTTTCCTGCAAGTGTGCTTTATCTTTGTCAATTTGCCATTGTTCCTGGCTAGTCATTTGAGCACCGGGCACACCATCTTTGTTGTCCCAGTGTGACTGCCAATTTTGCTGTTTCCAGTTGCTGTAGTGATCCCAATTGTTTTTGGAAACCCATTTGCCATTGTCCCAATGTCCATAGCGCCAATTGCCATTGTTGGGATTGTATTTGTTCGACCAGCTGTATGGCTTTGAACCAAGCATTTGTCTGTCATTGCTTTCTCTATAGATGTCTTGCGAAAGTTGATCGAGTTGTGCATCGATAGTGCTTGCTTCGCCAGGGTTAAGTCCGCCTCTTGAAAGGCGTGCTTTGAGCAGATTGATGTCATTCAATCTGGATTGCAGACGGTTGTATTCGTCAGGAGTAAGGGAGCCGTTTGCACGACCGGCGTTGATGCGGGCCTGCTCATTTGATGCCAGTGAATCAATATTCCAGTGAGAGAAAACCGGCAAGGTTTTCCAATCGAAGGCTAGCGCGGGGCTGGCCATTCCTGCCACAGTCGCAAATGCGAGCAATGAAAGTGCTATACGCTTCATATAAATTTCTCCAGAAGGCAAACCAATCCATAAGAATTCGGACGACAGCATTGCACGAATTGATTCCGCAATGGTCAAGAACTTACATTAGCTGCTGTTAATGTGCCAAAAATCAAACAGGTGCCGGTTTTAGGATGGATACACCGCGGGATGACTCATTCGGGGGATATTAGTAAGAGGAACTAAATCAAAAGAATTTCTGGTGTTCGGATAATCAAATTGCAAAAAATTTCTGCCTCGAAAAAAAGACTGGCGCAAAGTGCAATTTCCCTTGTGGTCTTGTTTTCTTCCGTGCCGCCAGATTGGGCAACTGACGATGGTGCCAAATACGCCCGTGATTTGAAGGCTGGACAAAAGCAATTGTGGCGCCGTCACCCTGATCGAGCTTTGACACTTTTGAATGCCGTTTTGTCGAAGCGGCCCAATGACATTGCCGCGCTTCTTGCCAAAGCGGGAGCTCTGTCTATGTTGGAAAAACGTGACGAGGCGCTTTCTCTTTTGAATTCCATTTTGAAGCAGGAACCTAAAAACATTGATGCGCTTGCATTGCGCAGCCGCGTCAATTTTTGGAACGGTTTGCCTGTTCAGGCAAAAGCAGATGCCAATCAAGCGGTCAAAATAAATCCGCGTGCAGCCGCTTCTTATATGGCTCGGGCAGATCTATATCAATATGCTTTTCGCTTTCGAGATGCGGCCTTGGATGTCGAGAAAGCGGTCAAGCTTGAACCTGAAAACAGCGATGCCTGGCGTAAGAACGCTGTGATTTGCAAACATGACAGAATCGGTGCGCGCACTGTAGAAGCATTCAGCAAAGCGATCTCACTGGCGCCGGACGACACTAGAAATTATGACGATTTGGCTCAGTTTTATCTTGATAGAGGCAAGTACGATAAGGCGCTTCCCGCTTGCAAGCAAGCTCTTCAAATCGATCCAGAAGACGGTTTTGCTTTGATGATCAGAGCCAGATTGTGGCTGGCCAGAAAGGATCAGCGTGCCGCTCTTCAAGAAGCGGACAAAGCGGAGGCGGCAATTCCCTGGTCGGGTTGGCCGCTTTACCTGAAGGGCGACATTTATGCAGCCATGCTGGATGACGATCAGTCAATCAAGGAATACACCAGAGCGATTGGCAAACAGCCGAACATAATGCACTTCTATGTAGGACGAGCGATGGCGTATTTGGAAAGGCGCGATTATCACGCCAGTATTCGCGATCTGACGCGCGCTTACGAGCTTGGCAATGGTGATACATATCCGCTGGTCATAAGGGCTGAAGCATATGAAGGTCTGGATAATTACGAGGAAAGTTTGAGAGACCTCAACATCGTCATCAATTCACAACCAAAGGAAGCCAATCATTACATCCGTCGTGCCATTGTCTTCAAGCACTTAAATCGTATTGCCGAAGCAGAGCGAGACTTCACCAGAGCCGTGCAAATCAAGCCTTCTGAGGTCACATTTGAAAAACGCGGTGGCTTCTACAATGAATTGAAGGCATACGACAAAGCAGTAGCAGATTTCAATGCCGCCTTGAAAATCGATCCTGGCACCAAGATGGCTCAAAGAGGATTGTCGATTGCATATGAAGGATTAGGGCGCAAAGACCTGGCTGCAAAGGCGCGCGCCAGGGCGCAAGGTGAGATGGAAGGACTCCTTGATCAGTACAGTCGAGCCTCCGATGGATTTAGTCGTTTGAAGCATAGTCTCGAAAAATGAGTCAGGCTGCCGGTCTTGCAAATAAGCTCGCGCTAAGGAGCAAAGAATTCGGACATACATATAAGGAAGCGTATTTGATGCCGGCGCTTTCCATATCAGTCTGAGAGCGCATGACGACCGAATTTTCGAGAGGACATGCATTAGATATGTCTGAGAAAAATGTTTTTGCGGCAAATATGGTTTCTTACGCAGTCTTTGCGAAGTCCGGTGGAAACACCAGATTTTGACTGGAGAAGCGCACTAGCTGTCAGCTTTCAGTTTTGAGAAATACTGATGGAAATGCGATATAGAGCCAATTCTTAAGGGAGTGTATATATTTCAAATTGCTAAAAGATCTCCAAAACTAGCGTACATGGCGCTTTGCGCGATTTGACACTGTCTGGAGGAATTGATATGATTCATTTGGTTGGTTCCCGAAAGGGGCTGCGAATTTTTTTCGCTACCAATTCAAATCGAACCCTGACAACTGAATAGCCATGAAAGGCGCCTGTCAAGAAATTTTGAGCAGGAATTCAGGAAATATCTCCTGTTCGTCAGTACTCCTGACGGACTTTGACAATGGAGAGTTTGATCCTGGCTCAGGACGAACGCTGGCG
>CAZHEZ010000308.1:0-4919 GCA_964531315.1 uncultured Candidatus Obscuribacterales bacterium
CGATACAATCCCGTCATTGGCACCCAATACTGCCGCTCGCAGCCAGCCGATGCTGTCAATTTTGTGTGTCTCCAGATGTATTCTTCTCGGCATCCGCTCAGCTCCAGGCCTCATGGCTTCACATTGAAGCAGCCCTTCGATTATCGCGCGGTTTGCGCAGATTCAATGTTACGGATTGGATAAGCAGATCAGCCAGTTATCGCAGCGCAAAAATTGCTTTCCGCCGCCTCAGACGGCGCAGGCATGATTAGCGCCACCTCACAAAGCTCGGCACGCTCCGCAATATTTGTGCATTTAGCTGAAACGACCTGAGCAAGCGGTCGAAATTCACTCTCATTCAGGAGTAGTAATAGCTTGCGTAGCGGAAAGTCCAGTTGCAATAGGCAAGACGTTGGACTCCAGATCGAGCTGAAACAGCGGCCGAGTTACCTTCGCTAAAATGTCGGGTGGCAGATGACTGAGATCCCAATGGGGTCTGGTCATGGCATTAATGAACGAGTTGGCAGTTCCGAGCAGAAAATTCTTGACACCGACCACAGCCATGGCCGAGGAAGTTGCACCGGCGCTGCCGGCAAGAAACTCAGTCGTCCCCTTTCCAAACCCTTGCAAAGCGATTTCAGCCTGGCGGATCTGTTCGGGGCTGTGTTGAGAGGGGTTTGCTACTGTGTCTGCTGAATTGATCCAGCCACCTACGTTTTCATACAGCTGGTAGGCTCCATATCCGGCTCCAACTGCCGCTGCTGCAACAGCAACTTCCGGCGCCGCCACTGCAGTGGCAACACCCAAACCAACTCCAATTGCCGCATCAGCCAGAACGCCGCCGGGATGATTGACCAGTTCGTCGACTATGCCAGAGGCCATATTGCCAACCACCCTTAACCAATCACCGTCTGCGCTTGTGTCGCCTGGCTAAGAGCTGCCCGCCAGTGTGATGGCAGGCAAGAGCGTTTGTACATTTGCCTGTGCCTCGGGGCTGCCTCCTCGCAAATGGTGAATCTCCGCGCCGACTTGATAGTCCGGTGCCGTGTAAAAAGGAGCGCTATCAGGTGTCGGATTAACAGGTTTTTCGGCACTGTCACTGGGATGCCCTTGAGCAGAACGAACAAATACAGACATAGGAACCTCCTATAGAAACTGGGCAATCTTTAGGGCCGAACGGGGAATGCCTCGCCAATTGCCGGATGCGCACACTTTAGTGCGCAATTGTTTAACCAGCGCTTACGGCGCTTACAAAGCCTCTCAGTCGCGTTTGAATTGCCAAAGAAAACTTAGGATCTCACTGCTGGCATCCAGTTGCTGACTGGTTTTGCCGATATATTTCTCGCGATAGTACTGCCACCCGCCCGGCCAGGCGTGACCGCCGCCCTCAATGATATAGACAACGACCGGCTTTCCGTTTGCCGCAGAATAGGTACGCTTCAAAACGCGCGTTTCATCTGTGCAATCAGCGAAACCGGTGAGTTCGGTGAGACCGTCGGCAGGTAATGCAGGCAGGATTTGTTCCTCAAACTCAGACCCGGCATGATTGGCGGCAGCCCAATAATTGAAAGAGTCTTCAGCAGAAACAACAAGACCGGCTTTTCGACTTGCCAGTTCGATCTCCCCTCCAGCAAAAGGAATCACGGGATCATCCTTGCCGACGACGAACATGATTGGCACAGGCTCGAGAGGGGCGATTGTCTTATACATCGGTTCGTGAACCGTTGCTGCAACTGAGGCAACAGCAGCTATTAGTCCTGGTGCACGCGCGGCCAAGTATTGCGCAAAGAAGCCACCATTGGAGATACCGCAGGCATAAACGCGCTGCCTGTCTATGGGATACGATTGGCGCAGGTGATCGATCAGTTCCACTACGAATTGAACATCGTCAATTTCTTTTCGCTTGGGCAGATTTCTTCCATCGTTCCAATGCCGATTTACTCCCTGCGGATAGACAACGAAAAAATTTTCCTGCTCGGCCAATTTCATAAAACCGGTTAGTCTTTCCATTTGTTCCGCTTGTCCGGAACCCCCATGGAAAGCAATTAGCAGAGGTTTCTCACTCTCTAATGTTTTCAGTGAATGCTGATCGAAGCCTAAATTGGGAGCGAATAACAATGCACGCCGCTGGCGCGAAGAACACTCCAATTCAATATTGGTCCAGGCAATTTCTCTGGCGGACATCAATTCTTGAATTGCCAAGCCAACTAGAGGCTGACGCCCATGTCGGTGAGGAACTTGATTATGTAGAAATAGAGGTCGCTGCCATAGTTGATGGCGATGTAAGTACCAACAACTGCGGCAACTGCGTAAATGCCTAACTGTTGCACTGTTTTAGCGCCGGAAAGGTCCAACTGACGTGCTTTACTCTTCACATCTTCGACTGTCGTAGCTGGCGCAGACATTGCGTCTTCTGAGCGATCAGTTTTGATGTCGATGCGTCCAATCGGACTGTTCTCCACTTTTTGCGCGAGCGATTCCGGATTGTGGTCGAGCAAGTCATCAACTGTTTCAGGCAAATGAGGCAAGCGGTCGATTACTTTCTCGCCCTTAATCCACAAGCTTTGATTGACCTCAGGCACATATGTCCTGCCCGGGTCCAAAATGGCATAGTTGCCTTTGCGCACTTCCAAAAGTTTTTTCACAGCGGCATATCCGGTTTCGCCCGATTCGGCGACCTGTCCACCGAGTATATATCCGCCTTGCGAAAAGGCGACGCGCCCCTGCAAGTCGGAGTCCGCACAGGTTACTCGCAAAATTGCATGTTGCACGGCTTTCAGATCGATGACAGTCTGGATGACTTCATCAATGCCTTCTTCCGGCGTAATTTTTCCTTCTACGATTACGTCCACATCAACCTCTGGCGATATGCGAATTGGTCTAAATCTTTCTTTGGTCCAGGATTTTCAATATTTCCAGACCGCCAACGGGATTCCCATTCTTGCGATCACACTAGACTTGCTTGCAGGCTTTTGAAAGCACCATAAGCAGTTGCCACGAGTCTATCAGATTCAAGGCGCCATGGTGGATCTGCCCAACTTTCGGCTCCTTACAACATCTCTGTTTCGATTACGATTTGCCGGCATTGGCAAAGCACCAGTTGTATTTGTAAATGGGTTAGAATCCTGGGCATGAAAAGGCGCGTGATGTGTGTGTTTGGAACGCGTCCGGAGGCTGTCAAGCTTGCTCCGGTCGTCCATGCTTTGCGCCGTTCGAAACATCTGCAACCGATTGTCACTTTAACAGCGCAACATCGCGAGATGCTCGACCAGATGTTGAAATGGTTCGACATTCAGGCCGATCACGATCTCGATTTGATGAAACACGGACAGACTCTGGCAGAACTGACCGCCAGAGTTATCAAGTCGATGGATGAGATTCTCGACAAGGTCGAGCCTGAGATGATCCTGGTCCAGGGCGACACAGTCACAGTGATGGCTGCGTCTCTGGCAGCGTTCTACAAGAAAATCCCGGTTGGTCACGTCGAGGCGGGCTTGCGCACTGAAGATCGCTACAACCCCTTTCCCGAAGAGATGTCGCGCCGTCTGACCGGCAAACTGGCCACGCTGCACTTTGCGCCCACGCCTCTGGCTGTGGAGAATCTCAAGCGCGAGAATATTGTTGAAAACGTATATCTAACAGGTAATACAGTCATCGATGCGCTGCTCGACACATCGGCCCGGTTGGATGAGTCAAAAGTGGATCGCAAGCTCTTTGCCAAGGTGGATTTCGATCGCTATCGAGTTTTGCTTGTAACAGCGCACCGGCGCGAGAATTGGGGAAGCGGCATGACCGAGATTGCACGCGCACTGAGAGAAATTGCCGAAGAGTTTGCCGATGTGCAAATCTTTTATCCAATTCACAAAAATCGGATTGTTCGCGAGTCGATTGAGCCTGTTTTTGCCGGACACGATCGGCTGATATGTGTAGAACCACTCGATTACGTGCCTTTCGTCTATGCCATGCGCCATTGCAATTTCGTCCTTACCGACTCGGGCGGTGTTCAGGAAGAAGCGCCTTCACTTGGAAAACCAGTTCTGGTCATGCGCACGAACACCGAACGTCCGGAAGCGGTCACAGCCGGAGCTGCAAAGCTGGTAGGCGTGGAGCAAGACGGTATCGTCAGAGCCGCCCGTGAGCTTCTAACAACTCCTGACAGCTATAAGCGCATGTCTACAGCGGTCAATCCGTTTGGCGACGGACAGGCTTCCAACCGCATCGTTGAGGCAATTGAAGAATTCTTTGCCGCCAAAGCCTCGGTGTGAAAAATTAGTAAATTCGGGCGGTTTCGCCTGATTACACGCTAGGATCAGTGCATCCCTTTTACGCTGCCGTCAAACTAACTACTGCGTAGAAGGCAGCAAAATCGCTTGTAGCTGTTGACGAGCGACATTTGCTCTAATTCAAGGAGAACTGCTGTGGCAACTACCCTCAACTCTTCCGATGTTCTGCCCTACGGAGAGTTTCTAGACCAAGAACATCACGACATTCGTGAGATGGTGCGCACTTTTGCCACCGAAAAGATTGCACCCAAATCACAAGAAGTCGATAAGAACGCACGTTTTCCTGCTGAAACTTTTGCAGAACTGGGCAAACTCGATTTGCTCGGAGTGCTTGTGCCAACCGAATACGGTGGCGCTGGTATGGACTACCGCAGCTACGCAATTTGCTGTGAAGAAATCGGCCGCGCCTGCGGTTCGACCGGACTAAGCTATGCCGCTCACTGTTCGCTCGGCACAAACCCGATCAAGCTGTTCGGAACTGAAGAACAAAAGAAAAAATACCTGCCAAAGCTGGCTACCGGTGAGTGGATCGGATGCTGGGCCTTGACCGAACCAGGCACAGGCTCCGATGCCGCCATGCAAAAAACCACAGCCAAACTGGAAGGCGACCACTGGGTATTGAACGGTACCAAACAGTTCATCACCAACGCCACCGAC
>CAZHEZ010000309.1:0-4875 GCA_964531315.1 uncultured Candidatus Obscuribacterales bacterium
GCAGCTGATCTCTGAAACGGCTGGGATAGCGATCGATGACACGCACCGAATGGCCCGACAGAAGCAATTGATCAACTAGATGGCAGCCGATAAAGCCGTTGCCGCCGATTACGAGAGCTTTCATGCGGCTTATGTTAGCATGCCGCCTCAAAGCGTGCCCCTAAGTGCGTTTCAGCTCAGTATCAAAGTGATGTCGGAACTTTCAGAAATGGCGCGTATATCTTTTCGATGTCATCAACCATGACTTCAACGCTGCGTTCGTCCTTTATATTGGCGCGAAATCTTTCCAATAAGCCCGGCTCGTTTACAACACGTAAAAGCTGCTCTCTGAGCGATTCTGCCGAGTTGAGTGTAAAAAGCAATCCGGTTTTGTCATGTTCGATGATCTCAGCCATGCCGCCCAGATTGGTGGCAATCAGCGGTGTTTTTGTTGCCAGCGCCGACTGCATGACCAGAGGCGTGTTTTCGTACCAGCGTGAGGGGATAACCAGAACATCGAGGTTGGAGAGGACATTGCCGAATTCAGCCTGGGCAAAGGTGCCCTTAAAAACAATTTTTTCTGCATTGGCGGAGCCGTCGGCCGCCATATCCAATAGTTTCTTTGCATATTCGGGAAATTGTTCGGTTGAGCCATAAATCGAAAGGTGGCAATTGGCCTCTCCCGGCAATGCCAGAAAAGCCTTAATAAGCAGGTCTACGCCTTTGTGTTCGAATAAAGTGCCGACATAACCGATGCGTACTTGATTAGAGGGAACCTTCGTCACATGGTTGGCCAGAGCCTCCAGGTGAATACCGAAAGGCACGTGATGAATCAGTTTTGGATTAATGCCGTTTTCTACAAAAACGTCACGCATCAAAAGAGTAGGAACCAGGATCGCCTGCATTTTATTGGCCATAGCGCGCAGATAGCCGGGGCGGCTGAGAGTGGCGTTGGTGGCAGCAGGCAATTTGCTGGCTACATAGGCTGTATAAGCAGCCTTCATGGCCGCCGCCGAGAGGGGCGAATCGCCTTTCTTTGCCATTGAGTATTTGTTGCCCAGCGCCTCTTTGAACTCGGCAAGGGGCGGAAACAATTTGGGCGTGTAGCAATCAAGGCATTTGATTGCACCCGGTCCTGGTCCTCGACAAACCGCTCCATCCGGGCGTTTTAATTGCACGATCGGGCAGACAAACCAGAAGTCTGTGGAATAGAACACGACCGGAATATCCATTTTCCGGGCCACTTCAACAATTGCTCCCGAGTGGTTTTGGGCGTGGACGATTTGCACGAGATCTGGTTTGAATTCGGACAAAAGCTTTTTAAAATGTTCAGCAATATGAGGGTGGTCGTGCTCATATGAAAAACGATAATCTTTGAGCCTGAGCGGCTCTTCAATAACATGAACGCTGACGCCTTCATATTCGTATGAAGACGTTTCATCGACCTGGTCCGCTTTGCGCCGGGCATCGCGGTCGGGCGGATTGGCCGTCACCACCAGCACTTCATAGCCCCGCACCTGCAATTCTTTGGCAATATTGAGGGTGAGCACCTCTGTGCCGGCGCGGTGTGCAGGGAAGAATTTATGGACTGTAAGTAAGACCTTTTTCATTATGTGTACAAGATTCTTGCACAAAGCTTGATGTTATCAGGTCCTTTCTTAAGCTAAAGGGGTGGAATCTTTTGGTATCTTTATTTGCCTTAGCAGGTAATCTCAAGTGCGCGTCTGCCTCATCTCTCGCGAATATCCTCCGGACACGGGTTTCGGTGGAATCGCCACATTCACGCGCCATCTGGCCCATGGTCTCAAAGCAATCGGCCACGAGGTTGTCGTCGTCGCCCTGGCCAAAGAAGGCAATCCGGAAGCGCTGCAGGATGATGCAGGGATTGCCGTGCACAGAGTAGTGCCACTGGCAATCGGTTCGAATCTGGGCTGGTCTTCCTGGTGCATGCCGTACAGTCGCTATGTGATGAGAACCAGTGCCGCACTGTACGCCAAATTTGAGAGTTTAAACCGCTGCCAACCTTTCGATGTTGTCGATACGCCCGAGCTTCTGGCGGAAGGGTTTTATCCGGCCATCACCAAATGCACTGCGCTGACTATCCGTCTCTACACGCCGCATTCGAAATTCATCGCCGAGCGTCTGCACAATGTTACAGATACCTTCGATCATCAATTTGTGGCCATGGTTGAGAGAATAGCGATGCTTTCGGCCGATGTGATCACGTCTCCCAGTCTGGATCTTGCTGAATTTGTCGCGGCCGACCTCGGTATTGCGGTCGAGCAAATCGACATTGTCTACAATCCGATTGATGCCACAGAATTCAGCCCTGATGGGCCCAGAGCCGATTTCGGCAGGTCCGGTCCGACCGTGTTGTTTGTCGGTCGCCTGGAAGCGCGCAAAGGAATTCATTATCTAATTGACGCTGTACCGCAAATTGTTGCTCAGGTCCCGGACGTGCACATTGTCATCATCGGCGACGACACTAAAAATGCGGCCGGGCAGAAATCCGTCCTCACCGAAATCAAAGAGCAGCTGGCTAAGACCGGCTGTGCAGGCTCGGTTACTTTCATCAATCGCGTGCCACTGGCCGATTTGCCTAAATACTACCGGGCTGCCGATGTTTGCGTGGTGCCGTCTTTGTACGACAATTCTCCTTATACCTGCCTGGAAGCGATGTCGTGCGGGCGCGCCGTGGTGGGCACGGACGGGGGCGGCACCAAGGAATACATAGAGCATGGTCAGTCCGGTTTGATCGTTCCGGTTAAAAACGCTTTGGCCATGGCCACGAGCATAAGCATGCTCCTTCAAGATGCAAATGAGCGCAACCGGCTGGCTGCCAACGCCAGAAATCGGGTGCTCGAGATTTTCGACCGCACAGAAATCGCCCGGAAAACCGCCAGCTTGTACGAAAAGGCCATTGACAATTTCAAATCGCAACCGCAAAGAGCGATATACAACGGCGGACCGGAAAACATCATTGGCGACGCAGATGAAACCCTGTATTTATTCGACCGCATGATCGGTAATTTTTTGATGGAAAGCTCACTGAGAGTTTTTCTAAAGGAAAACGTCGGGCTTTTGTTCAAAAGACCTCGTCTCTCCCTGGCGGTCTTTCTTCATGGTCTTTTGAGATTAATCGGCCTGGGCGAAAATGTTTCGGTCCAACGTTTGAAAAGCCACATCGACATGAAAGAGCGCTCCACTCTTATTTTAGGCTCGACCAAGAATACCGCCGAGTCTTTGCCGATCAAAGAGAAGAGCAGTCTATCGCGGTAGCAACGCCGATAGGTCGTCAGGCACTACAACTATGTTGTACATCTCATCGATAGGAAGATCAATGTAGTCAACGATGGAAAAATCCTTCAGGTTGACGATGGCAATGCGCGCCGAATCGATTCCTTTCTGCCCAGCCAGGGGAAATCTGTATTTGGCCAGACCCACGTAAAGCATGTTCTTTCCCCAGGCCAGTGCCTTTGGAAAACTGCCTGGGAATTTCAATTCTATTATGTTGCCGCTCGATTCCTTAATAAGCACCTTCTGACCTTTTGAATCGCAGACATACTTTCTGTTCTGGCGGTCGACCCCTGGTGCATGCGGATGAGCCAGATCCGACCAGAGGATGTCACCGGTCTTCACGTCAAATACCTGTCCCGGCCTGCCCAGATCCGATGCCCAATCCGGCTCTACATCGAAGCGCCCGGAGCAAGTCGCCACCAGCCGATTGTCCCAGACTGACAGGCAGTTGATGTGCCAAGTATGTGCGCCATTGCCGAATTTCCAGCGCTCTTCGATTTCACCGGTCATGCTGATTTTGGCGATCTCATTGGTAAAGCATGACACCACATATAGTGAGTGTTCGAAAATTACCATGTCGTGAATATTCTTCAGCTCAGAATTGGCAATTGTCCAGGTTTGTCCCGTTTGGCTGTAGGCAACCAGGAAAAGAGTGGATTTATTCTGCAGTGACCGCAAAAACAAATTGGACTGCAAATACAATCCGCTTGTATCAAGCAGATCGATAATCTGCAGTTCCGCAGAGGCAAACCAGGTCGTTTTCTTCAGGTGATACAAACCGCCCGGCCGGCCTTGAATAGAGGGGGCTGAAACGAGCAGATTGTCTTCCAGGAATTGAGAGATTGGCTGACTTCGCCTTGGTGGCGAGAAAATCAGCAAATCATCCAGCCACTTTTCTTGAAGCGCTCTCGTTTGCATAATCATGATGGCGGTGCTCTAAGTTTGCGATTATAACAGGTGCAAATAAGTAACGTGGCCGCACAAACAAGCGAAACAATGAGACCGCCAAAAAACGACAAAGGGAAGAAGCAAAATCTAATCACGTGTTTGCCCGGTGGCACCTTTACAGCGCGGAATCTCACATTCGCTCGTTTAATTGACACCGGTGCATCATCAAGAAAGGCTTGCCAACCATTGTAGAAGGTGTCGGTGAGGATTAGATAGCTCTCAACTGGGGCCTCAACATTGACGATCACTTGATTGGGATTCGGTCTTTCCAATCTTGCAGAAGTAAGAGGCGCTGCCGATGAGGGCGGCGCCACCTTGTCATTTGTCTCGACTATTGTTTGAGTGTGGGGATCGAAATCGGATTCTTCAAGTCTTTTGCAGGCAGCCGAATATGAGTCTGCGTAATAAATGCTATTGGAAAGATAAGCCTGAGGTAGGGCCCGATGGTTGCAATATAACAGTAACTGATTTGCGTCTTCGTTCAGCAGCTCGAGTGGTGTGTCGATGCGTGTCAGTCCGCCTTTTTGGCAGGCGCTGATATTGAGAAGTTCAATGCCTTGAGCGCGTGTCGGCAGGTTTGTTTTGTTTAAGGGGATAAAACCTTCATTTAGAGCAAGTACCAGGCGAAGGACAAGGTATAGTTTTCGGCTC
>CAZHEZ010000310.1:0-4873 GCA_964531315.1 uncultured Candidatus Obscuribacterales bacterium
TTCGTGGGAATCGTGCAGCCGGTGTCTTCACCACGCTGCCCGTTCCCTTTCGGGAGCCTTCTTAAGGCTCCATTCTCGACCTCTCGTACTTCTCGTACCTGACTCTCTAACGAGAAACACAAGGAGTAAGTGTATGGGTGCTTTCATGTTTTGTCTTTTCTACTGCCTGGACATGCTTTTCATGTCTGTGGTGGTGGGAACGGCATACGATACGCCAGCCGGTGTGATCGCCATGTTTATCGTGACGACCGCTGCGCTGGCCTCTGCGGATCTCAGCCTGCATCTGGTTCGAGGTCCACTGCATCGCATCTTCAGCGCGCTTTTGCGAGCGCGCGAACTGGGTGCGCTGCTCATGGTCATCTTCATGTTCGCCGTCGTCGGCAGCATCACCGGTGGTGCGATCTGGGGCTGGGCATCGCTCGCTCCTCAAGCCTTCAATAGCCATCCGATGGTTGTTGGAGAAGCTTTTCGCCTGGGATTTTCGGCTGCCTTCATGAGCGGGGTCCTGGTTTTGATCGGTTTTCCAAACCGCTTCAGCGAACTGGCCAAATTGGCCGAACGTTATCGCCCGCGCCGCTAGGCAAAAGCACGTTCGACTAGTTTTGCTCCCGCCGGGCAGAGGGCTAAAGCTTGTCGCCTGAGCCTATCTGCTGTCTGTGAGTCTCCATCGCTGGATAGCGATAAACAGACCCTGTCGCACCTCTAGAGAGGAACGCGACTCAACACCAGCCTCTTTTGAGGCACAAGGAGAATTCAATGCAACGCACAAACGCATTCGGACTGGAAGTGATCGTCAACGGCCGCCCCCTGCCCGTCATCGAACACGGTGGCAAGACCTACATCGCGGCGCCCTGGGACAAGGACTTCCAGCTGCGTTTCAACGTTCCGTTCGGCTCGGGCCGCTACCTGGCGGTGACCTCTGTGGACGGGCTGGACATCATGACCGGCAAGACGGCTTCCAAGGAGGGCGGCGGTTATGTGCTCACCCCGGCGCTCAGCCCCACCGACAACGACATCCCCGGCTTCCGGCTCAACAACAGCGAAGTGGCCGCCTTTCACTTCGGTGACCGGCGCGACAGCTACGCTGCCCAGCTCGACAAGCCGGCCAATGTCGGCGTCATCGCCGTGATCTTCTACGAAGAGCGCCCGCGCTTCCGCCATACCCTCTCGATGAGCCCGCGCGGCGGCTGTCTGGGTGGTGGTCTGGAAGGCACTCGAGGCGGCGGCACCTTTGGTCCTGCCACCAAGGGCGGTGTCGGTCACGACATGGGCACCGAATTCGGCCAGCGCACCGAACACCGCGTCAATACGACGCAGTTCGACCGTGGTCGGGAAGTGGCGCGCTTCGTCATCGAGTACGCTTCGCGCGAAAACCTCGTCAAGGCGGGCATCATCGGCAAAGCGCCCCTGGGCGACGTCAACCCCTTCCCGGCTGACGAAGGTCAAGGCTGCAAGCCCCCCAAGGGCTGGCGCGGCTGAGTTGGCATCCTGTTTCTGAATATGTGCATTTGACCGCAGCGGTCAAGAGCAGATAGTGGAAACAGGCAATGATTAGCAGCCAGCAACAGGGAGGTCGGTGTCAAAACCGGCTTCCCTGCTTGCTCCTGCTTTTCATTGTTTTGGCGCTGTGAATACTAAATAAAGTAGTAAAACGCTCGAAAAATTGAAATCAAAAGAAGAACGACAAACAGATCAACTGCCGGCCAGGCCAATCTACAGATTGCCAAAACGCTGTTCGACCGGGCCGAGAAGCCCTGGTGAAGACCCTTGAGACAAAGCTTCCGCCATGTCTCAAGGGCTTTTCGTTGAATCATTTTCCGGTCAGAGAAAAAGAATCAAGCTTCACCAGGGCCGGCCGTCAGTCTGTTACTGCCTGGGATTTAGGCTCAGGCCGTCTCGTCGACTTCGATGACCGAATGCTTCTCTTTGAAGCGCACGCCGGGACCGAAAGCCTTCAAGGCGATCGCCTCCAGGATCTTCTTATCCTTCTCCTCTGGGAACAGTTCGCCCAGGGGAACGTAGCAGGCGTCCACGCCATCCCAGTAGTCGAACTGGAAAAGCACGCGCTTTCTGGTTTGTTCGGCGATGTAGAGACACAGCGGCGCATATCCGGACCGGTATGACGAGTAAGGATTCGTGCAGTAAAGGCGATCGGTCTTCTTCACCTCCTGGCGAACCATTTCGATGAAGGTCTCCGCTTTGCCGCGCACTTGTGCTTCTTCCTTGAGCAGGCGAGAAACGGCCTCGACCGCGACGTTGTAGCAATTCTGTCCGGCTTGCACCGCTTGCAGAACAAAGGCTTCCGAGAGAGTGGCATGCGAGATGTGCTTGTTGTTGCTGGCGCTGAACACCAACCAGCTGGCATGGATGGCCTGCAGGTGAGTGATCAAAGCACCGAAGGCAGTGCCGATTTCGCGCTCGAGAGCTTCGTCTGCTTTCTTATTTTCGAAATACGGCTTGACGTGATGGGTGTAGAAGCCACGCATGGTGTCGAGCAGCGTGGTTCCGGATTGGTCGGATTTTTCGGTCTGAGGCGTGCAGGCCAGCTGCAAGGTAACGACCGATTGGCTGACGGCTTGCGACAGGGCTTGCAGAGAGCCCTGATAATCGTTGGTGGGAGTCATTGCTCTTCTCCTTTTCACGGGAGTTTGGGTTGCGGGTGGGCGCAGTGCCGCAGCTTTCCAGGCTGCTGGCCATACACGCTGGCGGTGCCCTCAGGCCGACAGTGGGAGATCTCATCTGCTCACTCGTTTCACCGAATGTTCAGCGGATGCTCAATAGCAGGAAATTCCTTGTCCAGACAGAGAAAAACCTGGATCTATAAAACTGGCCAAAACTTGCCAAAACTGGCGAGAGCTGGCAACAGGGTAAGGACGGCAAAGGTCAGGCAGCATCGGCTGCTCTTTTTTGCCGCATTAAGGTTGAGTCGCTTTGAGGCGAGGTCTGGTTTTGTCTGTTTTTTACTGGAAGGAATCGGAGAACCATAAAAGTACTGAAAGTCGATTGAATATCTCAGTGAATTTGTGTTTCGCCTTCACACATCCTCTCTGTAGTCTCCCTTAACAGTCTAAAAAGAACGGCTTGCTCACTGGTTGTGGAAATAAAAAACCTAGCGTGAAGTTAGCGCAACCATTCACAATTTTCGCTTTCTCTGAGAAGTCTTACCGGCAGACGTTTTTGACTTGTACGGGGGAAGTGTTTTTTGTCGAACCAAGCCAGCTTTGGAGGCAATCATCACAAAGAGTTCACGCTCTTAAAGCTATAAATTCTCTGACCAAGTTCTGCGTCTCAACCCAACCTTCCGCGAATCATCTTTCCGTTTTTCCCTCCTCTGGAGAAACTGCATCGTGCCAATCGTTACTAACAGCCACCTTATAAACCAAAGCCAGTATCCGCCAGTCTTTGACGGTTCCAAAACCATGCGACCCAAACCAAAAAGACTGCCAATTGCTCCTCCGCCTATCAGTTCCGAGTCCAAACAATCTAGCCCGCTTCCTGTCAATGATCTGGAATTTTCGCCGCCGCCCATTAGCTGCAAGACTCTCAAAGATGTGCTGGCCGGCTCATGCGACGTGGACGTGATGGACTCCATGCATGTGTCCACATTTGAAAAGCTGATGCGTTCGACAAACTACGATTTGCTGGCCATTGAGCCGGAAACTTTGCCCAAGCAATCCGATCTCTGCAAGAAGTTTCTTTCAGTGGATATGGAACGTGCTCAATCCGAAAAGATTGGCCGCCGCCACTTCGACAAATCGTGTCAAGCCGATCAGATCTTTTGTTCATTGCAGGTTCTCTGTAATTACTGGAACCGCCTGGCCGCAAGGATGCACGCGACATTGACGGGTGAGCTGATGCGCCGCAAATTGAGACCAAGATATTCTCACTGCTGAAGCGCAAACATTGCGGTCATGCCAAATTGAATGTCGCTCGGCTTGCAACTATAGCAAGTCGTAAGAGCCATGCAAAAAGCAAAGAGGCGCTTTGATTTTAGTCAAAGCGCCTCCTTGGCAGTGATTAGGAGAGTTCGAAACTGGCTTACTTCTTGTCGCCGCGGCGATCGGACGCGCCTTTCTTGGCTTTGGCTTTGCCTTTGCCTTTAGCTTTGCCGTTTGCCGCTTTGCCATTGCCGTTGCCGGGAAGAGCCACGGAAAGGAGCTGCCGGAGCTGTTCCAGGCGAGCTTCTTCGGTGCCGTAGTTGTCCTCGTAATCGGCCATGGAAAGGCGAATCACTTCGTGGGCTTCCTTGTGTCCATAGACGGCGGCGATGTCTACAACAGGCTTCTCACCATCGCTCATGGGCGGGCGCTTGTAGCTGAGGAAGTAGTGCTCGAGCCGTTCAATGACGCCGGCAGGCACTTCGCTTATGTCCTTGATGCCACCGAAGGCGATGTCGTTTTCCAGGACGGCGATGATCTTGTCGTCGGCTTCGCCTTTGTCGATCATGCGCAGCCCGCCGATCGGACGCACCGTCACGAAGAGATCGCCGTGGGCAAAGTCTTTCTCGGTGAGAACACAGATGTCCAGGGGGTCGCCGTCGCCCTTGATCTTGCTGCGCTTGGTTTTCTTGGCGGCGAAATCGCCGATGCGGTCGCCGCAATAGGTCTGCGGGATGAAGCCGTAGAGAGTCGGGCACATCGAGGAGAAGCGCTGCGGCCTGTCCACATGCAAGTGTCCGGTTTTCTTGTCCAGTTCCAGTTTGACCGCGCCGGTGGGTACGATTTCGATGTAGGAAGAGACCACGGCAGGCGCGTTTTCACCAGGTGAAACGCCGTGCCAGGGGTGCGATTTGAACAGAGTGGCGAGCAGTTTCTTGAACTCGCTGGGTGTTTTTGTGCTCATAGAAGCCTCTATCTTTGCAATGACCGCAGGT
>CAZHEZ010000311.1:0-4791 GCA_964531315.1 uncultured Candidatus Obscuribacterales bacterium
AGTCTGCTTATGCCGCAGCCAAAGCCGGTCTGGAGGCGATGACGAAAGTATGGGCCAAAGAACTGCCGCCCATGGGAATTCGGGTTTTTGCGGTGGCTCCCGGCTTTTGCGATACTGACTCGACGCATGCAGTCATGAACGAGCAAATTCTCAAGGAAACGGTCGGCAGAGTTCCTCTAAGAAGACTGGGACGAGCTGAGGAGATCGCAGCTTTTGTGATGGCCGGAATCAAGAATGAATTTCTAAATGGCAAGATTTTGGAAATAGATGGCGGATTGGTCATTTGAGGCAAGCAGGCGTGTACACATACAACCTCGGACAAAGGTTCAAAGAAATTGCCTCGTCTTTTGCCGACTCCAATGCGCTTTTGTCTGAGTCGCAAACAATTACCTATGCAGAGCTGGACGCTGAGAGTGATGCCCTGGCCGCTTTTCTCATAGCGTCAGGTCTGACGCCAGGAGATGTCATCTGTATCTCAGGCGAAAAACACGTGCGGTCAATCGTCTGCATAATTGGAGCCCTGAAGGCCGGAGTTACATATAGCGTTTTCGATCCTGATAGCCCGTTGGCTCGGCTGAAAAAAGTCTTCGACCGCTGCAGCCCAGCCCGCATTTTTTGCAGCGGAAATCTTTTTACCGAAGTCACCACCCTTGGTTTTAGTGCGGTTGACTGCCGAACCATAGACCTCGACTCAAATCGCCTTGAAAATGGCAAATTGGTGAGCGAGCATTTGCCCTCGATTTCTGCCGCAGCGCCTGCGTACATCATGTTCACCTCCGGTTCAACGGGCTTTCCTAAGGGCGCCGTGATGACGCATCAGAACGTGCTGAATTTGATCAATTGGAGTCTGGAGACTTACTCTTTTGAGGACCATGACGTTCTCACGTCCATCAATCCGCTTTTCTTCGACAATTCTGTCTTTGACTTGTATTCCAGTTTATTTACAGGCGCGACGCTGGCATTGTTCGACAGTCAAACAGTTCGAGATCCGGCCAAACTTCTGGCCCTTATCGATAAGTTCCATTGCACTTCCTGGTTTTCCGTTCCCTCTATGCTCATTTATTTGCAGACGGTACGGGCGCTGCGGGCGCAAAGTTTTCAGCATTTGAAGCGAATCATCTTTGGTGGTGAAGGATACCCGAAGGCCAAATTGAAAGAGCTGTTTGACCTTTATTCTGAGCGCATTGATTTTCACAATGTCTACGGGCCGACGGAGTGCACTTGCATATGCTCATCGTACAAAGTGGGCAAAGATGATTTTGCCGATCTCAAAGGGTTTCTTCCTCTTGGTTCGCTGGCAGCAAACTTTTCTGGACTGATTCTTGATGATGAGTTAAAACCGGTCAACGATGGCGAGGTTGGCGAACTGGTTTTAGGCGGCGCAAATGTTGGGTTGGGATACTATCGTGATCTCGAGCGAACGGAAGCAAGTTTCATTCAAAATCCGATCAACAAGTCCTTTAGAGAGATTGTCTATCGGACCGGCGATCTCGTTTACCTGGATGCTAAGGACAAAAAGATGTGGATCGTCGGCCGGGCCGACAATCAGATTAAGCACATGGGTTATCGAATTGAGCTTGAGGAAGTGGAAAACGCGCTCAGCTGCATCCCTGGAATTGAGCAAAGCGCTGTTATTCACTGCGAAATCAGAGGTTTGAGCCAGATTGTCGCGTTTATCAAAGGCGGAGAAACTCGTCCGGATGAGAATGAAATTCGCAGCAAATTGAGCGCGCTGATTCCACAATATATGATTCCGACCAGGTTTGAATTTCGCGGGCAGCTGGCGCGAAACGCAAACGGTAAGCTAGATCGCAAACAATTGAAGGCTGAATATACGGGGCAATTGGTGAATGGCTAAGGTTGTTATTTTTGGCACCGGTCGTGGTGCCGACGTAGCTCATCGATATATGTCGAAGGACAGTCGCCATGAGGTATGTGCTTTTACCGTCGAAACGGAATATTTGAATTCGTCTGAGTTTAAGGGGCTGCCGGTGATTAATTTCGCGGAAGTGCAATCCAAGTATCCCCCACAGGAATTCCAACTGTTTGTGCCGTTGGGAAGCCAGGAATTGAATAAGCTCAGACAGAGAAAGTATCAAGAGTGCAAAGCAAAAGGCTATATGCTCGCCAGCTACGTAAGTTCAACGATTCAGTTTGGAGACGAGCTGGCCGTCGGCGAAAACTGCTTTATTTTAGAAAACAATTCCATCAATTTCGACGTAAAAATTGGAAACAACGTCACTATCTGGAGTGCCAATCAAATTGGAGACAATTCTGTAATTGGCGATCACTGCTGGATTACATCGCATGTTTGTATGGCCGGTGAAGTAACCATCGGCGCTTTGTCCTTTGTTGGAATCAACGCTTCCATTTCAAATGGAGTCAAAATAGGCGAAGAGAATTTCATTGGTGCCAATGCTTTGATCACTAAAAACACCCTGCCCAAGGAGGTTTATATCACCGGACAGACCCCCAGGGCCGCATTCGCCAGTGATAAATTTTACTCAATGTTGAGCAAGTCCTTCTAAAGCAGCCAATCTCCCTATGTGTGCGCCAGTCCAGCAGAAGGCGCCGCGGTTCTGAATCATTGAATTATAAGGATTACAGGGATTAAGCCTGCCGACTTGCCATACTGCTTTTGCACGCAATAGGAACTGTAGAGATTGTCCATGAATAAAGCACTTCTGAAAGAGTATGTATGTCCGTTGAGCAAGTCGCCTCTGGCCCTTGAGCAGTCCGAAGCGCGGGCTGATGAAGTGACCGAGGGATGCTTAATTTCCGCAGGAAACGTTTCCTACAGCCTCAAAAATGGGATTCCTCACTTCATCTATCCCGATCAGTTGTCGAAGATAGAACAAGAGACGAAGCAGCAGTACGAGGAGTACTACACTGAGGAGTTCTACGACAACATTATGGAATGGCTCTTTCAGAGCTTCTACGAAGATGAGGAGGCAGTGCGCGAGACAATGGTGAACGCGCTGGCTCTGAAGCCTCAAGCGAGAGTGCTCGAAATTGGTTGTGGCACAGGCTGCGACTCCTATCGGATTGCCCGCCGCCTTGATTCTGAAGGTGAGCTTTTCCTGCAGGATCTGTCGGCTGCCATGGTCGACATAACCAAAAAGAGACTGGAGAGAGATTACGAGAAGCTGGGCCTTTCATGCAAGCTCAATTACTTTGTTTCATCGGCGCGCAAATTGCCTTTTCCTGATCAGTCTTTTGATGCGCTCTTTCATTTCGGGGGCTTCAACAATTTTGAAGATCCTAAAGGCACGCTGGCCGAATTCTCCAGAGTTGTGAAGGAAGGAGGCAAGATTGTTGTTGGTGACGAGTCTGTCCCACCCTGGTTGGCAGGCACCACATTTGGTGAGATTGTCTGCACTAATAATCCATTGTTTAAATACAAAGCCCCACTGGAACATCTTCCGGAAGGTGCACGAGATGTGAATGTCCGTTGGCTGCTGGGCAGTTGTTTCTACTTGATTGAATTTCGGGTCGGAAATGGCCCCCCACCCATCAATTTGGATCTGCCTCACAAAGGCAGGCGCGGCGGCACTATGCGCACACGATATTACGGGCAATTGGAAGGAGTGTCGATGGAAGCGAAGGAAATGGCGCAGAAAGCCGCCGAAAAGAAAGGCGTGAGTTTGCATGAATGGCTGGATCAATTGGTGCGCAGCGCGTCGCAAAAGGACTTGCAGTGACAAGATGAACAATCCTGGAGGCGAGAGATGCTGACTTTCAGCAAGGCGTTCGAAAGCAACGATCAGAAGAAATATCGCTGGTTGAAACTTGGACACGTCTATAAGCCCAGCGGAAAGTTGGCTTGGGCAGTCAGCCATGCTGCTAATCCAACCGCCGAACACATAAAAGACGACATTTTCCGCATTTACTTCAGCGCTCGAGACGGAGGAAATCGATCCAGCATTGGCTCGGTAGTCATTGATTTAAACAAGCCTCAGCAGATACTCGACGAATCTGCGCAACCGGTTCTGGGACCTGGCGAATTGGGCATGTTCGACGACTGTGGTGCATCAGTTGGATGTATTGTGCGCGTTGGAGAAAAGCGCTTTCTCTATTACATGGGTTGGAATCTTGCTGTTACGGTTCCCTGGAAAAACGCCATCGGTCTGGCCATTAGTGAGGGACCAGACAAACCGTTTCAACGTTATTCCAGATTTCCTGTTGTTCCTTTGAGCGAAGTGGATCCTTTCACGATCTCTTATCCATGGGTAATTCAAGAATCCGGGCGCTATCGCATGTGGTACGGCTCCAACCTCAAGTGGGGTCCGGTCAAAGAAGATATGCTGCATATTCTCAAATATGCAGAATCGAATGACGGCATCAATTGGGAACGCACTGACAAAATCACAATTGATGCGGATTATCCAGCTGAATATGCCATGTGCAGACCTACTGTTCTAAATGAAAATGGCGACTATTGGATGTGGTTTTGCAGTCGCGGGCAGCGATACAGAATTGAGTTGGCCAGATCCCCGGACGGTATCAATTGGACTCGATTGGGAAAAGACCCGGGCATCGACGTTTCCGAGTCTGGTTGGGATAGCGACATGATCGAGTATCCCTGCGTCTTCGAGCATAAGGAGCAGCGCTATATTCTTTATTGCGGGGCGGAATACGGAAGAACCGGTTTTGGTTTGGCTGTGTTAGAGAAGGACTCCTAGCTGGCACGAAGGATCAACATGAGCGTGGTTATGCTCCGCGTATAGATATTGCATGTGTCGCATAGCCGCACTGCTGGCTGGTTCCCGCGGATTGGCAGTGATTTGATTA
>CAZHEZ010000312.1:0-4783 GCA_964531315.1 uncultured Candidatus Obscuribacterales bacterium
CCAAGAGCACAAGCTCGTGTTAGCCTACTATGTAAATCAGGATTTAGTGCCATATTATTTACCGTAACGCATATTGTTTAGGGGAGTTTATGAACTTGTCAACCATATAGTCATGCCAGGCCAAAATAGAATCGTGATATAGCTTACCGTCTGGGAAATTACTGCTCGCGCGTCATTTTGATAAGTACAACGCTATTATCTAACGCCGGCCAAAAAAGCAGCATTAAATCGCAATCTTACTAGATCCCGGTGCAAACCGGGAATCTATCAGGATTTGCCCTTTTTGCCGGCTTTCTCTTTCGGCTTCTCTTCTGTCTTTTGCTCGGCTGCTGCTTCAGCCTTCTTAGCAGGCTTCTTTTCCGCTTCAGGCTTGCTTTCCGATTGCTTGTCCGCGTCAGCCTTCTTGGCTTTGGGCTTGGCTTCACCGTGTTCGTGACCATGGTCGCATTCTGGACCATGCTCATGTGCAGGTTCCGGCACGTGCTTGATGCTGGCCTTGCTAACCAGGTATTCAACTACTTTGTTGGTCAAGACTTCTTCCATAATCTGACGGCGCACTTCTTCGTTGCGTGCCACCTGCTCGACCGGCACTTGATAGCGCTGTACCAGCTCGGCAATATAAGGTGTCATTTCTTCGTCTTGCACGCTCATTTTTTCTTGCCTGACCACGGCTCCCAGTACCAAACTGGTGAGCACACGCTGTTTTGCTTCCTCGAACTTGGAGTCTTTCACTTGCTGAAATTCGTCCGAACGCTCGAATTCATCAAAGGGCTGACCGGTTTGCTCGAAATAGCGCTTGAGCTGATGCATGAGCAGCGACTGTTCGCGTTCAATCATGGTTTCCGGAATATCGACTTTAGCCTGCGCCACTACTGCATCGACAACTGAGCGCTGAGCGCGCATGTCGTTTTCTTGTTTGACTTCTTCCTGGATGCGCTCTTTAAGGAAATCCTTGAGCTGATCGAGGTTTTCGTAGCCTACTTCCTTGGCCAGTTCTTCATTCACATCAGGAATGGTGCGCTCTCTGATTTCTTTGAGCGACACGCTGAATTTAGCGTCTTTGCCAGCTAATTCTTTGTTTCTGTACGCGGGCGGGAATTTTGCTTCAACTTCGAAATCGGTATTCGGCATTTTGCCGGCCACTTGTTCGCAAAAACCTTCCAAGAATGCGCCTTCACGCAGCTCCAGCAGAAGTCCCTGAGCCTTTCCGCCTTCGACAACTTCACCATCGACCTTGCATTCGAAATCCATGAGCACTGTATCGCCCATTTTGACTTCGCGCGCCGCCACCGGAGCCATTGAAGACTTCGATTCGGCAACCGATTGCAGCGCTTTGTCCAGAGCATCGTCCGGCATCACTGCTTCAGGAACCTCGACAGAAACGCCAAGATACTGACCCAAGGTCACTTCCGGGCGCACTTCAAACTTTGCGTTGAGCTTGAGCGGCGCGCCCAGTTCAAAATCGCAATTGTCGATTTCAGGCTCTGTGATTACGTCCAGATTCTCATCCAAAATTGCTCTGGTCAGCAATTCAGGAACCAGACGCTCCAAGGCTTCGCGCTTGATGTAATCGACACCGAGCGTCTTTTCAATGATATTGCGTGGCGCCTTACCGCGTCTGAATCCAGGAATATTGATTTTGCCAGAGAGTTGCCTGCAGGCCAGCTCATAGGCTTTCAATGCCTTCTCGGATTCGAGTTCCAAACCCATACGAACTATGTTTTTGCCTTCCCTGTCTAGGGTGACTTTCATTGCTAATTACCTGTTCCGTTTGTATATAGTGGTTGTATATGTTGGGTGACGAGGCACGGCCAGCCGGTCTTTCAAAACCGAACCGCATCGATTTCATAGCTCCAAATGCAATCAGATCAGAACCTTGGAACCGCGTGCAGGCGCTGATTTTATCATGTGGAAGCCGGTATTTAACTTTATCTACAGGCTCTCTTTACCTTATGTCTAGTGAGGAATCTCAATAGATGTGTTGGCGATCACCATGCCAATGACGACAGCCAGGTTGATTGTCATGAAGATCCCTAAAAACGCCGAGCCCATCATCAACTGCCAGGTCAAAAGCGCCTGCCGAGGCGTCAGCGTATTGACGATACCGAAACGGTTGGCCAGATAAAAAATCAACATCACGCCGACCAGAGCGTCGCAAACCAGGACGAATTGCAAACGCATTTCGGCAAAAGGCTTGATGACAAGAGAAAGAACAGTCAGTATCGAGGCGAGCAAAAGAAAAATGGTCGTGGCCCGATCGCTGTCTCTGACCTTGACCTCTTCATCTCGTCCGAGACTATTGATATATCTGACCGCAGCAAAGCTGCTTTCCCAGCGCGAGCGGCGCATGGCGATGCCGCCCGATTTCGGTGCCTCTTGTGCGCTGTCTGGCAAGGGCAGGTTTTTCAAATGCAAAGGTGGGTTGGCAGCACTCTTTTCGTCTTTGACAACCAGATCCGGCTTTTTATCGGATTCTTTGTCCTTAGGCATTTTTTTGCCTTGCATCGAATCGGACTGATCTGGCTTGGGGTCGTCTGCCATCTGTGCCTTATCTTCTTATCTTGACGGACTTAGACAATACGCGTGGCGCAGCCACTGTCTTGACCTAATATAGCAGGAAGACCGCATCAGGCTGTAGGTACGGTTGTGGCAGGTTTTCCTTTGCAAGGACCAGACCACATTCTTTGCAGCGCACAGGCAAATCTGCCAGTTCTATTCAAGAACCGGGCGAACATTTGCTAAGACAAAATGGAGCGGGAGACGAGGCTCGAACTCGCGACATCCTCCTTGGCAAGGAGGCATTCTACCACTGAATTACTCCCGCAATTTCAGCGCGTTCCTCATTATATAGCGCCTGCCCTCAAGAATTCAAAAGGCAGGTAAACAGATTTTGCCGAAACTGTTTACGAAATGCTCTACTTAACACCAAGAGCCGCTTTGGCACTCGGTCTTCCTGAGAGACGTTTTTCAACATCCGACAAAATACGCACTACTTGATAGGCGTTGTTGGCATCTGTGCGCGGTCTTTCGCCTGTGGCGATGCAATCGAGAAAATGTTCGCATTCGACATTCAAAGGCTCGGTATCCGCATAGCTTGGATACTCAACAACCGAACGTCCATCGCGCGTGAGGCTGTGCAGTGCCAGTTTGTTTTCGGTTTGAGCATCATTCAAAACTGCTGTTTTGAGCGTGCCATTGACGGTCAGGCGCACTTGTTTTTGCGGATCTACCCAGCTGTTGCGAACCTGACCGGGGATATCTTTACCGTTGACAGGAAAGGCCAAATCGAGATAAGCCACATCGACAAGCCCGTCGCCGTGAGTATCCCAGCCGCCCACACGGCTCACCTGCGTATCTTCGCAGTCGAGCAGATAACTCATCATGGAGATATCGTGCGGAGCCAGGTCCCACAATACATTCCAGTCTCTGCGCGCCATATTCAAGTTCATGCGGTCGGAGCGAACGAACAAAACTTCGCCCAATTCGCCTGATGCAATCAAGTCTTTGAGATGGTTTACAGCAGGATGGTAGAGCAGCAAGTGCCCGACCATAAGGACAAGATTATTCTTCGTAGCCAGCTCGTCAAGCTCTTCGGCATGCCGGACATCTCTTGCCAGAGGCTTTTCGACGTAGACGTGCTTGCCGGCCAGCAGGGCCCGCTTAGCCAGATCAAAATGCGTATCCGAGGGCGTGGCAACGACAATCGCCTTGATATCCGGCGCATCGAGCAGTTCCTGAAAACTGGACGTGACTCTGACCCCACGGTGCTCTCGCTTAACATGCTCGAGCTTGAGCGGGTCAGAGTCACACACGACTGCCAGAGCACCCAGGTTGGCAAAGTTGCGGACCAGGTTTTTGCCCCAGTTGCCGCATCCTATCAATGCTACCTTCGGTAACTCCAAAAGGGCTCCTCGCAGGCGAATCGCCTACTTCCGTTTGTTTACGGCTTCACTGAATTCCTTGCCGACTCGGAATCCAGGAACGCGCTTGGCTGGAATATGCAGCGGCTCATTGGTCTTAGGGTTGCGGCCGGTGCGTGCTTTGCGCTGACGCGCTTCGAACGTTCCGAATCCAACCAATGTAACCTTTTCGCCGGTTGCAACATGTTTGATGATGGTTTCCATCATCTTGTTGATAACTTGTTCGGCATCCTTCTTCGTGGTTGCTGCTTCTTTGGCCACGATGTCCACTAATTCCGCTTTATTCAAGGCCCAACTCCCGATTTCTAGTGGTGACGCTTCTACCAAAGGGACTCCAAAAGACTCCAAGAATTTCCTCAAGCCGCGAGTTACGAAACAAGATGATCTGGATGCTTTACGCAAGTTTAGTAAAAACCAAACATAGCCAAGCATTGGCCTGAGCCTACTCGTGAATACGGCTGAGAGCAATGCTAGCATAAAGTTCCAACCCTACAAGGGTCCTACAATTATCGTGTTTAGAGATATTACTAATGGTTCAGCAGAGACAACAAACCCTGTCATCAGTCAGACGCGATGCCTGGGTCGAGATTGATCTCTCGGCCATAGAGAAGAATCTGGCTACCGTTTGCGGTTTTCTGCCCGGCGGCAAATCGCCCAAAACCCGAAAAACCAAGCTGATGGCAGTTGTTAAGGGAGACGCCTACGGCCATGGCAGCGTGGCAGTAGCCGAGATGCTGGTTGCCATAGGCGCTGATTGGCTGGGGGTGGCCTCTGTTGACGAGGCTTGCCAACTGAGAGCAGCCGACATTAAAGCACCCATTCTCATTCTTGGGCCGGCCCCTGCCTGGGCCGTAAAAACAGCA
>CAZHEZ010000313.1:0-4765 GCA_964531315.1 uncultured Candidatus Obscuribacterales bacterium
CGCAAATTCAACACTGATAAAAGTTGGCGTGAGCACAGCATTAATTGCTTCAGTCGGGTTCGCACTTTACTTTGCGCTTCAGTCAAACATGACTGACAGAAATTCAGAAGTTGAACGATACTCGATCGTGCAACGACGCATCGATGAGAACCATTGCCCAAAATGCAATGGCCAAATGGAAAATGGTTTCATTGTCGACCACGGGCACACTTACAGCACGATCAGCACCTGGGTGCAAGGGACGCCGAAAGCGGATCTCAACGGGGTTAACACCGAGCCAGGCTCACCTGTTGTTACCATGCGCTGCAAAGCCTGTGGTTTTCTGGAATCTTACGCCAAATAGAAATAATGCCTGTTGAAGCACCTTCTGCTTTAGAATTGCGCCTTACTCGTGGAGAATCACAATTGTGTATGAAATCGAAACCTTTGTATGTTCGCTGCACGGCAAACCATCTGAAGCAGAGGAAAAACTGAACGAAGTGACAAAAGACGGCTATGAAATCGTCAAGCTTTCCGTAATCGGTGAAAGTGCTCATGAGGCTCACCTGGTGATTATCGCCAAAATAACCAGCGCCGCCAAAGAAAGAAACAAGCGAACAGCTGAAAAGGCCTGAATTTATGCTTACAAATGAAGTTTTTGAAGCATAGCGAAGTTTTTGAAATTCTCCGAGAGAAGGATTCGAACCCCCATCCCAACGTTCAAAGCGTCGTGTCCTGCCTTTAGACGATCTCGGAATATGTGCCCGACAGTGGACTCGAACCACTAACCTCCTGCTTCTAAGGCAGGCGTCTCTGCCAATTGGACTACTCGGGCATTTTGGTGGGAGCGGCTGGACTTGCACCAACGAAGCCTTGCGGCGACTGCTTTACAGGCAGGTGGCTTTGCTTCTCACCCACACTCCCAAATTTGGTCTGGGCGGGACGTGCTGCCCGTCCGGCCTCCCGCTTCCAAGGCGGGCGCTCTTCTGCTGAGCTACGCCCAGATATGGGGGATGGGACGGGAATCGCACCCGCGTCTTTGGCTTCACACGCCAATGTCCTGGCTACTGGACGACCTATCCCATGGCGGCGCTGAGGGGACTCGAACCCCCGACTTCTGCGCTGACAACGCAGCACTCTTGCCTCTGAGTTACAGCACCACGGGTTTGTTTCTACACATGTAAAAACAAATTCCCACACAATTGCAGCGACTGAGGCTGCAACAAAAGCTGCGGCTGCCGTGCAGCACACCGCATCAAATGCAAACAGACACGCTGCAAATGAAACGAACGCTGCGCAACCTGCAATATTGGCAGCAATTGCACGAATATTTGCTTTTGAAAAATTAGTTGAAAAGTCGTTGAAGATTGAGATGAACATGATCGTATACCACTCCTGAATTTCCACACAGCCCAAGATGCAGCTCTTTCGGCTGCTGTCTATCTTGATACTGTGGGAGCGAGCGGAACACGATGATCACCTTTTGGTTTGGTTTTCTGTGCAGAGATCTATTACTCGAGTTAATACTGAATCTAATACTGAATCTAATACTGAATCTAATACTGATCTCTACCAGCGAATTAGGCAGCCATTGCTGCCGGTCTTTCCAGTCTATACACCGCCGTTCGGTTTTGTCAACGGCAATTTTACTAGCCGCAAACCAGCCAACCGACTTTATATCTGGCCTTTATGACTCCATTAGCAGTAGAGCATCAAATACATATTCAGGCCTACAAGATAATTGAATCTTCTCGTTATGAAATGTTCCCTAATGCGCGACTTTTGCAGAAACTTTTCTGAGCGCCTGGTCGAAATCTTCAATCAGGTCCTCGGTCGCTTCGATGCCGGTAGAAAATCGCACGAGAGAATCACTGATGCCAATCTTCAATCTGTCTTCTTTCGACAAGCCCAGGTGTGAGGTTGTAGCCGGGCGGGTAATCAAACTCTCCACACCGCCCAAACTGGGCGCACAAATCGGAAGATTGAGAGCCTTGAGAAAATGATCTGTAAGCTCAGCATCCTTTTCTTTCAATTCAAAACTGAGCATGCCGCCAAAACCATCAAACCATTTCGCTGCTCTTGCATGGGCTGGATGGCTCTTCAAACCAGGATAATTTACGCCGGTGACGGCCGGATGTTTCTCGAGGAATGCAGCTATTTTCATTGCGCTTTCATTTTGATGTCTGACTCTCAATGCCAGTGTCTTCATACCTCTATGAAGAAGAAATGCGGCATGCGGATCCATCGTGCCACCGAGATGATTGAGTTTTCTGGTCACGTTTTTTACCAGCGGTACTTTGCCGATACAGGCACCGCCGACAATATCAGAATGGCCGTTTAGGTATTTAGTGCAGCTGTGAAGTGAAAGATCAAAACCAATCTCAGCAGGACGAAAATTGATCGGACTGGCAAAAGTATTATCAATCAAAGAAACAATGCCGTGGCTCTGGGCAAACTCGACTACAGCAGCCAATTCCGGTACATGCAGGAGCGGATTGGCAATGGTTTCGACATAGATCAGTTTTGTACTTTTGCGAATCTTGCTTTCCCACGAAGATGGATCGCTGGCATCGATGAAATCGAATTCGATACCAAGACTCGGTAAATCTTTAGTGACAAAATCATGTGTGCCACCATACAAGCAATCCTGAATTAAAAGATGATCGCCCTGGCTGAGAAGACTGAGAAGAGTTGTTGAAATGACGGCCATTCCGCTAGCCGCTACTACTGCTGATTCCGCGCTCTCAATTGCAGCTAACTTAGCGGCCAAAACATTATGATTAGGAGTATTGTTGAGCCGAATATAGCGAATATCGTGGTAATCATCTTCGCCACCATATTCATAAGTCGCTGATTGAAAGATCGGAAGGTTGACGGCACCACAGACACGCGGGCGGATTTCGCCTGCATGAATCAGCTTCGTTTCGACTCTGCTTGAGCTGCTCACAAAATCTACCTCATATTTTTTATCAGCAGCTCTATTTCTTTTTGATTTTGCCGCTGACATATGGTCTTACCACTGGTGCTGTCGGTTTGCCGCCTCCACCCTTGCTGGCCTCGATGGTTTTTCTTTCGATTTCCAAAAGCTCGTATTCTTGTCTGAGGCGTCCGAACATACCGGCGATTTCTTTCTCGCGCCTGGCTCGATCCGACGCTTTCACGACCAGGGTGTCGGCCTTGCCTTGCATTCCCTCGAGTTGCCGCAGCTTCCCTTCCTCAGCGTTGAGCTGCGCTTCAGCACGCAAGGCACGCATCTGATCGTTCATCAACTGATTGGCAATACTGCTGGCTTCCGAAGCACTGACATTCATTTCCAAGCACAGATGCGGCGGCGGAATATTGTTTAAGTGATAAGCATCGCAATGCATCTCATATTTTTTATGCAAATCATCAAATGCATGCTTGGCGGCCTGGCACTCACCAATTTGAGAGCGGAACATATTCAAATGTTTGTTGTAATCTGCCGCATGAATTTTAAACTGGTCGACATCCGTATTGAACTGGCTGAGCGCTTGCTGAAGCTGCGGTCCCTTTAGTTTGATCAAAGGTATATTGGGCGGCGCCACTGTCTGCAATTGAGAAGCACGACCGGTCAATTTCTCTTCTTTTTTACCGGCCTCGGCAGGTTTTGGATTGCCACCACCTTCGCCACCAGAGGCGCCCTCCGGTTTGACCTCTGCCGCAGGTTTATTTTCACTGGTTTGAGTTTTTTCATCGCCCGAGGTCGTCTTTGCTTCTGTGGATTTGCTTTCTGCAGGTGCAGAAGGAGTCGATTGCTGAGCAATTAATACTCCACTTTGCGAAAGTCGATTGGCTTCGGCTTGCAATCTGACCGCCTCGCTTTTCAGTCTGGCGGCTTCAAGAATTTGGTCGTTCAATTTATGACTGAGAATACGTCCTTGAATGACAAAGACATCCGCCTCAGTCTTAATTTCTCGCGCCGTTTCAAGACGCCCGGGCTGTGCAATACATCCTTCACAGCGCTCGGACGAGGCGCTGTATGCAGCTGCCGTCATCAGGCTCAAGAAGGGTGCCAGAAATAGAGACAAAGCGACAGCCGGCGTTCTTTTCATCGTCACGTACTCCATAAGCGCAACTGTATTGAGTGAATTGAACCATGTTAGTGGGCGTTTTTGCACCTGTTTAGAGGGCAAGGTTACCAATCGCCAAAATGATGATATGCATTTGGATTGGAGCGGACGGCAGGTCTGGAGGGCGCAGATTGCCTGAAACTGCCTTTAGGCGGGGATGAAACCCCAATGTGTCGGAGGGCATCTCTGATTGGATTCGAGGTGGAAAGATTGAGGTCGGAAAGCAATCCAGCCTTCGCCTTCAGCTCCAGTGGCTTGTCTTCGCCGGGCACGTCGTCCATTTCCGGTGACCCATAAAATCGGACATAAAGATTGGTGCCCAGTGCCCGCAATTTCGCATTGCCGGGCTTATTGGTGGGATCGGCAAGAAGCAGTTTTAAGTTATTGGCCGACTTTTGTATCTCCACTGAGCGCCTGGCCGCCTCATAGCGCGCCAGGGCAGCTTCTCGCATCGCATCATTGCGATTCCAGCTCTGCTGAATGGCAGCCCGATTGCTGATTTCGTCATCACGCCGGTAATACCAGCGCCTGTATCGGTTGGGGTCGGTTTCCACCCTCAAATTCAGTCTTTCGGCTGCCAGCCGCATGCGCTCGTTGGCAAGCCGGTTTGCCTCAGCGCGCACCCGCCCTTTCAAGTCGGCAGACTGCGAGTTCAAGAGCCTGAGCGCCTGTTGGACTATCATAGGATCTTCGGC
>CAZHEZ010000314.1:0-4753 GCA_964531315.1 uncultured Candidatus Obscuribacterales bacterium
GAATCAGATACATAGCCAGATTTCCACTTACGAATGGTCCCGACATGACCGCCTCAGTAAAAGCAAAGTCTTCAATCGCTGCATCTTCGTTGTGCTCGAACGAATCTTCAGTTTTTGCCCGTGCTTTTACCTTGAGCCAAGAGAATAAACCCATAAGCCCTCCTTCGTGAGCCGCTGATGCGCACTCACGATGATTAGATTGATAATTACGCCAAACGCCGTGCCAGAGTTGTGGCAGCACAATGCCACACCCACATGAAAACGCTAAATTAGAGTGACCCCCAAACGTATTTCCATCCTATCAGCCAGTGCCGATTTGCGCGATGGCCTGACTATCAGGCGGCAAGCCTGAGCTGCATCCACAGAGCAAGCGCGTTTCGACTATGCAAGTTGCGGGAAAACCTGGCTTCTCTTGACAACATTGAAGAATTCTAAGGAAAGTGCTTGGGCGGCTATGCTTTCAAGCCGAATTGGCCGGAACTTCAAATTGCAAAAGTGGCTTCATCGTTTGTATTTGCAATACGTATTCGGCATAGCGAACCAAATGCTGCTGGCGCTCTTCTTCACTGAGACGCACGGGCGTATAGACCACAAATGGAGGCAAAGGATCAAAGCCGGTGAATTGAAACATTCCCACATTCACAGGAACAAGCACAGCATTGATGTCGCCAGTATGCCCATCCGGTAAGTACGCTTCAGCGCCACCACCTGTAGTGAGAGCGCAAAGGGCTCTTTTTGCGCGGAAATGGCCGGTTTCGTATTTGGCTCCGTAGCCGTAGATTCTTCCCATTGCAAATACCTTATCGACCCAGCCCTTCATGATTGCCGGCAGTCCGAACCACCAGAGGGGAAACTGAAAGATCAGCGCATCGCACCACTCTAATTTGTCCATCTCGTTTTGAATATCATCGGCAAATGAATTGTTTTCAGAAGCAAATGTTTCCTCAACCTGCTGCTTGTAATAGTCTGCATCTTTGACAGACTTAAAGTTGCGCCTGTCGGAGACCGGGTTGAATTTCATTGCATAAAGATCTGATACTTTGAATTCGTGCCCCGCCCTGGTAAGCGAATCCGTTGCCGCTTTTGTCATTGCGCCGCTGAAACTATTTGGTTCTGGATGGGCGTGCACGATAAATACTTTCATCTCGGTCTCCAAAAGCGCATGGTTAGAATTAGAATTGCATGATTATCTCACTCAACCCCTGGTGGGGTAAAGTGAGTAGAGACGACTGTACATATCGCGCATGTCAGGAAGAAAGACCGAATACCAATGCTTGTCTGTCACGGATGCAATAAAGAAATAGTTGGACAGTACATTGAAGCGCTCGGGCATCAATGGCACCAGGAGCATTTTGTTTGCGCGGTTTGTCATAAGGAGTTTGCCGGTCAGAAGTTCATGGAGCGCGATGGTAAACCGTACTGTGAGCATGACTATTATGAAAAATTTGGCGAGCGCTGT
The DNA here is from genome assembly GCA_964531315.1 of uncultured Candidatus Obscuribacterales bacterium. Classification (GTDB taxonomy): domain Bacteria; phylum Cyanobacteriota; class Vampirovibrionia; order Obscuribacterales; family Obscuribacteraceae; genus QKMZ01. Next base: position 1,460 of record CAZHEZ010000314.1, read on the forward strand.
TTTGGCTGTGGACAGCCAATCAAAGGCGAGTACATTGAGGCACTTGATCATAAGTGGCATAAAGACCACTTCGCCTGTACAGTTTGCGGCAAGGCCTTTACAGACGGTAGATTTTTGGAGCACGATGGAAAGCCATACTGCGATCGAGATTACTATGAGCTGTTCGGCAAACGATGCAGTATTTGTCGTGAACCCTTGAGGGGTGAATACATCATTGATCGCTGGGATAACCCCTTTTGCGCTCGTCATGAAACCGAGCTGAAAGAGTGTTTCAGCTGCCGCAGGCTGATTTGTGAGAATCTGACCGGCGGTGGTGTTGAGTATGAGGACGGGCGTAAGATCTGCAATCTGTGTCGAAAGACAGCTGTTGATCATATCGACGCCGCCAGACCTGTTTTTGCGCAGGTGCTGAAAGTCTTAGAGGGTCTCGGCCTGCGCATCGATGCAAAGGTTGAGGTACCACTGCGCCTGGCCGATCTCGATGAAATAGACAGACTGGCGGGCGGTACGCCGCAGACTGAAGCCGGAATCTCGATATTGGAAACCCTTTCTGTTAACGGGCAGGAAGCCGAACGCAAAGTAAAGGAAGTGGTAATCCTCTATGGATTGCCGAGCACGCATGCGGCAGCGATAATGGCGCATGAATTCGGGCATGTGTGGTGTTTTCTCAACCATATGCCGCAATTGCCTCTTCCCGTGCAGGAGGGCATCTGCGAGCTGTTCGCCTTTCGATATTTGTCGCAGATAGATACGCCTGAAAGTCAGTTTTATTCCCAAGGCATTGAGAGCAACAATGATCCCATATATGGTGGCGGCTTCCGTCAGGTCCGCGATGCCTTCGGTAAACGCACTTTCGTAGCGCTGCTCGACGATGTGAAAAAACGAGGAAGGCTTTAAGTCCAATTTGCTTCAAGGAAAGAACTTGATGCTACCTTAGAAAGGGAGCAGTAAATAAAGTGAGCATTATCAATGAGTGCCGAGGACGCAAAAGCAGAGCAGAAGCCGCTTGAACCTGAGAATGGGCAAGCGGAACCAAAGCCGGAGCAGCAACATCAGGCTATTGCTGGATATGAATTGGGGCTGACTGACTACAGTTTTGGCGAGCCTGCCGCCGCTCTTGTGCAGCATGCGGCTGAGCTGGCCGATCCTCCTGCTAATCTGGGGCTTGAGTTTAAGACGGCAGATGCGCCAGAGGGAGAACAGACTGCGCTCATACCTCAAGATGCGCCGCGGGAAGGTACCGGCGGACTTAACACAACTTTCAAGCAGACTTCGTCATGGTCGAGCGGTCGCGCCATAAAAATCCATAACGATCTGGCAGAGACTACGGACATATTCTTTGCACAGGGAGCCTCTATTCTCGTTGCCGTCGGGGCGATCATACTTTTGATTGGCCAAGCGATGTTCTCTCCTGAAGCGGCTTCCTCAGGTTATGTCTCTGCAGTGTTTGGATTTCCAATTCTGATGATGGGAATGGCAGGTTATTTCGATGATAAGTATTGGCGCAGACGATCTTCCTGGGTGTTCTCGACAGTAAAACCGGTTGTTCAGCCAGTGACAATCTTCAGGCGTCTGCGCTCCCATCGGACCATTTATGAGGTGACAGTGCCGGCGATTGATGACGGCGAATTGCCTGAAGTGCTGATTGTCGTAAAGAGTTCGCAGGCTATTGAGCTATTGCCGGATACTGCAAATGCTCGCATATATAGGGATCCTTCTTCCGAGAAAGTCGTTGTAGTGGAGCTTAACTCAGACATAGACACAGGTTGGCGTTTATGGTGTCAGGCAAAACCGCTTTTGGGAGCGGGGAAGCAGAAGGACTTTTGGTGGGTGCCGCAGACCGCAATAGTGTACTTTATTGCCGCAGCTATCATGTTGTTCATAGTTTTTACTCAGAATAATGCCAGGGCAGATAAGGCAAAGGTTTGGCCGATAACTGATGGCAAGATAACGCAAACGCAGCCAGTACGCCGCGCAGTCTCGTGCCGTTACTCTTATACTGTCGCCGGTAAGCAGTATGATTCAGACCGCATCAGTATGTTCAGTCGGGAAAGTTTTATACGGTATCGTGTTGGTGATGACGTTATTGTTCACTATGATCCGAAAAAACCTTCCCGGTCTATTTTGAAGTTCGACTGCGATTGGTATTCATTAAGCTGGGCTATGGTGATGCTGGCTCTGTCATTCTTTTCATTTCTGGTCAGCAAGGCCAGTGATTTCAAACAGCCAGGAGAGTGACTGTCTTCGGTTTGCTGAGTATAGTCCTTGCGGATTAGATCAAATTGAACACAATGCTGTGAAGGCGCTCCTGTGGGCATGGTTTCCAACGATCACTCGGTCGGAAGAACGATGTAAGCTGAAGAAAATTGGAGGAGGATGTTTGAGTAACAACCTCAAATGAAGGTATCTATGCCGGAACATTCTTCCTTTCTTGATTCTTTCAGGCAGCTGGTCGACAAAATCTTTCATCGTGACTGTGGAGAGTCGGCGTCTGAATGTCAGCGACTCAAGCACATAAACGAACACTTTGCAAGAATTCCTGCCAAGCCGGCAATTGGATCAGATCGGTTTTCGCTGCCTCATCATCCCGGAACCGATTTGAAATTTGTGGCCTATACCAGGGATGGTGGCACTACCAATACTGCCGAAATGCAGATGGAAAAAATAAATGAATACTGCGCCAGGCATGGTTATTCAGTGGCCAGTCACTATGATTGCAGAAGCGGTCAGGCTGCCGTCGCGCTTCGTGATGCAATATCGGCTCTCGAGCACTCCGCAGGATTGATTGTTTCAGATCTTTCTCGTCTTGTAGAGCATCATGACGATCCTCTGCGCGATTTGGCACCGCTGATGCATGAAAACTTCTTTCATGGCAAGAAGGTCTTGGTATCAATAAAAGAAGGTATCGATACTGCGACTACGCCGGGGCAGGCGTCATTGGTCGAATATGTAAATGAGTTGCGCGATATCGAGATGCAAACTTGCTGAATCGTTAATCCAGTCGTGAATGCTATTGCTCTTCATCTTCAAACAAATTCTGGCTGTGAGCAGTGGCAGGTGGCGGCGCAATATCGCTTTCAGTTACCGGTAAGGTAAGCCAAAATGTGCTGCCCGAGCTGCTGGTCGTTTTGTTGGTGGGATCCAGAGCTGCTGTCTCGTTTGCTGTCACTGCGATTCTTCCGCCATGGGCTTCAACGATCATCTTGCAAATTGCCAGTCCGAGACCGGTACCTTGCTGCCTGGCTGTGGGCGCCTGCTCAAATGGTTCGAAGATGCGTTCTCTAAGTGATAGAT
>CAZHEZ010000315.1:0-4571 GCA_964531315.1 uncultured Candidatus Obscuribacterales bacterium
TAGGCTTCTAGGTAAAACTGAGCGCAGATATAGCCTGACTCTAGAGGTGGGAGAGTTGGCTGAGAGCGGTCAGAAGGCTCAACGCTAAGGCGCTGAGGAGGATGTAAATGCCGGTCAAGCGGGCTGTCGACCTGGAAATGGTCGCGACCTTAACTTGGACCTGAGCGTCTTTGCCGGCGCCGTTTGGCTGCCTGTGGTGCCTATTCATAAAAAGTCCGCCTAGTAAGTGTTGTAATTGCACTATAGATCAGTAGTAGAGCTAATAAAAGTTGCTACTTTACAATTTAATGTAACAAATTTAATGTGGCTTTGGCAAGGGCCGGGGCTGAATCAGCGGGCATTTAGTCGATGTTAAGCGGAGCTAGGAAGCGAACGTTATCGGACGTTTTTCGGAAAATCATTTTCAAAACCGAACCGTTAACGGTTCAGTTTTCAGTCCGAATTGTTCCTAAGAGCCGTAGTCCTTGGCTCCTGTTGGTTTTACAGATATTGGCACTGCTCAGGCTGGCAGAGTCAGGGCTCGTTTGTGGGCCTGATTTTCGAGAGCATCGTTGAGCTCAGAGAGTTGAACGTCACCGTAGCGGCGGTTCAATGCCTGGGCAATCAGCAGGTCGCAAAACTGAGGATTCTTGGGCAACAGCGATCCGTGCAAGTAAGTCCCGTAAATTTTGCCCGATTGGGCACCCTCTCCGCCGTCTTCTCCGTTGTTTCCATTGCCGACCACGACTTTCCCGAGGGGTTCTACATCTTTGCCAAGGTATGTTTTGCCGCTGTGGTTTTCAAAACCAACCAGGGTTGCATCATCCGCGCGCTTGATTAGTACATTGCCGATCATGCGTCTGTTGCCGGCCACCGTATAGGCATCTATCAAGGAAATGCCTTTCAGTTCTTCTCCCTCATGAGGCTTGTAATAATGCCCGAGAAGCTGGTATCCACCACAGATGGTCAGAAAAGCCGCGCCGTTGCCGGCGGCTGTTTTCAAATCTTTGGCGCGCTTGACTAGATCCTGGGCGATGATTTGCTGTTGTTTGTCCTGACCGCCGCCGATGAAATAGAGATCGAAGTATTCCGGATCGGCTGGTTGGTCCAGTCCTATTGCGCTGACTGTGACGTCAATATTGCGCCATTTAGCCCTTTGCGTGAGGGCGATAATGTTTCCCCTGTCCCCATATATGTTGAGGAAGCGAGCGTAGAGATGGGCTATTCGTAGTTCCATATGTGCGTCCAATTTAAGACTAGTTTGCTATTTGAGCGGATTCAGAAGGGGCTACCAACAATTCATTATAACGACGCAAAATTTTTTGCCGACCTTGGTTTACCGTCCTGAGCTCAGTCTTAGTTGAGTGACAGGAGCCTGTCATCGCGGTTTGCGGGTGTCCCCGTATTTGATACCACCGGCGGGGCGCACCATATATAGTAGCGCGACTGCAGATCTTACAGTCCGATAAAAAAACAGTACCGCGGGAGACCGCGAGTTCTTGATAATCGGTTGCCAGGAATTAAGGCGTGCCCTGCTTCTTGGGATTTCTAACCAATATATTTTTGGTGCCCTTCACTTAAAATATTAGCGTTTTTTAAGCTGCTGATTTTCAGCGCCAGCCCTGGTTTTTCAACGATACTTTGATCACGTGTTTCAAATTACACGTTTTACTACTACAACTGACTGGAATATCTGGGCTATGATGGGTTTCGTTAGATTCAGGTCATTGCGAAGGAGTGATTACTACTATGAAGAAGGGGTTTGCAACCTTACTTACCGCATTAGTTGCCGTAAGTGCGAGCACCTTAGTCAATACGTCTGCTGCTTATGCGCAGGGTGCTAGTAATGTCAGCGAACTGACAGACGTTGTGGGAAATGAATGGGCATATAACGCCCTCAAGGAGCTCGTAAACAGCCCTTGCCACATCCTCGTTGGTTACCCCGACAGAACTTATCGTGGACAAAAGTCCACCACACGTTTTGAATTGGCTGCGGCGCTATATAAATACGAACAGTGCATTACCGAAAGGCTTGCACTCAAAGCTGACAAAGCGGATTTGGAAAAATTTGCTGCCTTGTTGGAAGAGTTCCGCGGTGAACTCAACCACCTCAAGGCTCGCGTTGATAGCTTAGAAGCTAGAATGCGCGCTGTTGAAGAAAAGAATATCGAGCAAGACATGAGACTTGCTTATGCTGAGCGACAAAAGGGCTTCCTCTGGGAGCGCGTGGTAAAGGGAACAGCGATCGACGTACGTGATATTGGTGTTGGCGTGTACCGCGGTGCACGTGGCATCTACCAATATTTGTTCTAAGAACGGATTCTCTCTACTCGCTTAGATCTGATCTACAGGAACTCCCGGCAGTTATGCTGACGGGAGTTTCAGCTTAGCTATACGAATTTGTCAAGCGACAAGGGGTGCTAATGGGCCAAATAGGTAAGGATCGGCGCCAGCCTGGTGATGAACAGGATGCCAGTATTGATGGTTTCAATTTTTCCTTGCCGAAGGTGAAGGTTTCGAAGGACCTTGTCTTTGCTCTTGACGTTTGTCACAGGGCCGGGGTCCTTTCCTTGGGGTTCTTCGACCGCAATATTGCAGTCGAAGAGAAATCCGACGGCAGCCCGGTAACTGTGGCTGACAAGAAGTGTGAAAGGCTGATTCGCGAGTCGATAGAAGCAAGATTTCCTGACGACGCCATTCTCGGTGAAGAGGAAGGGGGCGATGACGCCCCTCTCGCTTCGGGACGCCGCTGGATCATCGACCCTATTGATGGAACCTACAATTTTGCCCGTGCCGTGCCAATCTTTTCAACCCTGCTTGCTCTTGAAAAGGATGGCGAGATTGTCCTGGGAGTTGTTTACAATCCGGCCATGGATGAGATCTTCTGGGCCGAAAAGGGCTGCGGGGCATTTCGAAATGGCAAAAGAATCAATGTCTCAACGATTTCAGACATAAAGAACTCGCAATTCAATTTTGGAGCCTTGAGCCGTATCCAGACGCTGGGCCTGTGGAACGGATTCACCGAACTGGTGGGAAAGACCATCCGCCAGAGGGGTTTTGGTGATTATCTCGGCTTCGCCCATGTCTTTGAAGGCAAGGCGGAGGCGCACCTGGAGGTTGGCGTGAAAGTCTGGGATCTGGCGCCAATGAAGATCATCGTCGAAGAAGCCGGTGGCGAGTTCACCGATCTCGAAGGCGGAAGGTCTGTTTACACTGGCAGTTGTTTGATCAGCAATGGGCTTGTGCACTCCCAATTTTTGGGCATATTAAAACGTTGATAGGCAGCCGTGCCTTGAGTTGTTTCCTCAGACCTGACGGGACAGAAGAGCACGTGCCGCCCGTCTCTGTGAGCGGTCTGTGGTTCACCCGGAGGCTGGAAATTGCCGGACTCTCTCTGCTCTATTTCTTCTAACTGGCTAATCTAGCCATTTTTGACAACGGTCACGGTAAAATTGCCCTCCGAGGGAATTCTTTGATGCTCAAGGCCGAATGGACAAAATCAATGCGGGCGCGAATGACGCTCGTTATGTCTTTGTCTAGCGTGGTGCCTGTCGTTATCTGTCATCTCATCGTCGTAGGAACCAACGGAGCCAGATTCGGCGATATTCTCTGGTACCTTCCCCTGATTCCGATCATCATCGTGATCAATTGGTTTCTCTCCGGCATTATTCTTATTCCGCTCAGACAATTGCTGCAAGCAACCACCAAGCTCGCCAATATGGACATCAGGCAGCGTCTGGAGGTGGAGCCCAATGAGCTGTTCGAGACCGCTGAGTTGCGGAAGTCCTTCAACAAATTGCTCAACCGTTTAGAAGAATCGCTCAACATTCAATGCCAATTCGTCGCTGATGCCAGCCATGAATTGAGAACACCACTCACTTCCATTCAGGGTTATACAAAACTATTGCTCAGGCGCGGGCAAAGTATTGATGGGCATCTACTGGCAGAAGCATTGCAAACAATTTCCGATGAATCCGGTCGTCTGATTCGTCTTGTCTCTGACTTGCTGCAATTGGCTCGCGCCGATGCCGGACAGGCGATCATCAACCAGCAAGACGTGATCGATGCACGCGATGTGCTGGCTTCAGTCGAAGACACAGTTACGGTGATCGCGCCCGAGCAGATCGAAATTCAGTTCATCATGCCCAGCCAGCCGATCTTTCTTTTTGCAGACAGCGACAGGCTCAAGCAAGTCTTTCTCAACTTGACCAATAATGCCATCAAAGCCACTCAAGCCGGCGGCAAAGTCACCGTCACATTGAGAATGAGCAACAACCAGGCCATTGTTCGTGTGATTGATACCGGAATTGGTATCGCGCCTGCCGACCAGCAGAGAATTTTCGATCGCTTCTATAGAGTGGAGCGCTCCCGCGTGAAAAGCCGCATCTACGGCGGCGGCACCGGTCTCGGGTTGGCGATTGCGCTCACCATCATCAAAGCGCACGGCGGCAGCATCGATCTTGAAAGTGAGTTGAACAAGGGTTCTACATTCACTGTCCGTCTTCCGGTTGCCGATGAGAAGACGGGCAAGAGCGATACGGAAAAAAAAAGAACCGCCGAGCTGGCGAGGCAGGAGAGTCAGGACCGTCCCA
>CAZHEZ010000316.1:0-4484 GCA_964531315.1 uncultured Candidatus Obscuribacterales bacterium
ATGTCGCTAAAGTAAGTTGTGTCAACAGTTGTGCTGGGAAGTATACACTTGCTGCTGTAGCTGGATTAACGCTTTTGCTGGTGGGGTTTTGTGTTTATTTTCTCACTGTCGAAAGCGAACATAAGGAGCAAAGTTTCCGAGGTCGTCTGAATGAGGGAATTCGACTATTCAAAAAACGTTCCTATTCTGAAGCAGAACAGACACTTCAAGGCTGTTTGAAGTTTTGCGCGGACAAAAGTGATAGATCCGCTGTCACATCACAATGGCTTGGCTTACTGTTCTACGAAGAAGGAAAGTATGCACCTGCTGAGCAGATGTTCTTGCAGGCAATGCGGATGTTCGAGGTTTCGGATGGAAAACGCAATTACCAAATGACACTACCCATGAGTAGTCTTGCCAGCTTGTACAACAACCTAGGTCGCTACAAAGAGGCTGCGTTGAAATACACCGATGTGCTGTCGATTCGCACTGCGTGCCTTGGTAGGTATCACCCAAAAACGCTTTATGCTTCAAATGAATTGGCACATTTTTACAGTGAGATAAATGAGTTCGATAAAGCTGAGCAATTATTTCGGACGTGCCTTGAGAAGTCGGATAACAAGAAAAACACTGTCACAGCATTGAATGGAATTGGAGGTCTGCTCGTAGATAGAGGAAATTTGGCTGAAGCAGAAAAAATGTATTTCGATGCCATACGGCTGCTGAAGGCCGACCAAGTCGAGCAGCGTTCTGAGATGGATTTAGCTTACTCCCTTAACGCACTGGGAGATTTGTACGAAAAGCAGAAGAAATTTGGAAAAGCAGAGCGGTGTTATTTGGAGCAACTTCACCTAGTGAAAGAAGCTGCTGGTTCTTGTGATCCAGCTTATTCCCTTCCGCTGATAAGTTTGGCTAGTTTGTATCAGGTGCAGGGGCGCATAAGTGATTCAGAAAAATTATACAAAGAGGCGCTTTCTATTTGTATCAATGTGTTGGGTCCAGGACACCCACATACGGCAATATCAATGACTTCTCTCGCATTTTTGTACCAGACGACTGGTGATTATTCGAATGCTGAGCGCCTTTACAAGCGGGCACTTGAGATTCGGACTAGAAGTTTAGGAATCAACAATCCAGATACTGTCGCTTCGAAGAGAAATCTGCAAGCCTTAAGAACTGAATATACTTTGTATCCCGTTAAACTGGGGACTCAAAAGGCATCTATCAATTAGATGAAGACAAATTGACAGGTACTCCAGGGCATTATGAATACCAGTGTTCCGCTTGAGGAAGTCTACGAAAACATTTACAGAAGTACGTTTTCGTCAAAACATTTGACAGAAGAAGATTATTTCCTTTTGTTCTATTTGATGCACAACTACTACATCGAACTGAGCAGACCTGGATTTGTCAGTAATAATCCCTCTTTGACTCGAATCCTTGCCCTAACTCAGCGTGGGGCTGCATCGGTTCTTGCCATGATTTGGTCTGATCTTCATCAAGAAGCCTCAAAAGACATTGAACAGTCGTCATACCTTTATTGGTATTACAAATGGAATATAAATTGGCATGGCGAGGACCGTTGTGGCAAATTTAGCATGGCTGAAGAAAAGCGCCTTCAAGAACTAATCGAGATGCTTTTACAGAATGAGCTGGTTGCCAGCGTTATTTTTGAAGAAGATCTATAGCCAACAAATACTAGGAAAAAGGTAGCCCCCTTCAATCTGCCCGGCTTAGAGCCTACCATCGAACTCCCGGAGCGAAGCCCAAGTCCTTCGGATGCCTTCGGCAGCCTTCACTCCAGGACCCCAGTTCGATGGTATTCGGGCAGAACGTCAGATGAACGGGGGAATTTTTTTATGCCTACGCAATCCACACCGAAAAAGTAATTTCAAAAAATCGGTTTGTTTGTCATTGCCCATTGGTCCGGGGGCAGGATAAGTCCGCAGGCGCCCGATAGCCAAGACGCTATGTGCTTGCGGCTTTTGCAGTGTGCCCATTTTTTAGGACGAGGGTGCTCGTTGTCTGAATCGATATACTGGTGAGGGTTTTACGATGGTCCCGATTGAAATCACAATGAGAACCAGCTTCCTTTGTCAATCATCGATTTAAAAGAACAGTTTTTCAGAGGTATTCACGAGCCGTTTTTCGCGCTTCGACGACAGTTTCAACGGGCGCCTTTTGCATTCGTTGACTTTTTTTGATTTCTACAAATGAATGCGCGTTTTCGCGCGAGGACAAATTTCGCAGATTGGTAAACATTGATCGATAAAAGTGAATCATGTCCGCTGCAAATTTCCATCCAGATTCTGGAATGGAATCAGAGTGATTTCAGCAGCTTTGAAAATCAGCACTGAAACCAGCATTCATTAGTAAGTATCTGTGCAAGTCAAACCTCTTCAAAGCGCCATATCAAAAGATAATCAGGTGCCGAAAAAAGCGCAAAGTAATTCGCTCAAAATGAGCGCAGAATTTTGCGGAGCCGCTGGCGGATTGCTTTTTGATATTGATTTCGCAAACGAATTGCGAATTTTGCCAACTGCGCATCGCTCTGGGCGAAGTAAATTGCTCATCTTCTTGAAACGAATTGCACGAAAGCCATGCAGCACATGACTTTCCGCCAATCCAATTCTGCGCGGTTATCCTGCCTTACACACTTTGTGTGTCGGCCTTCGGTATTCGATTCCGCCTCATGGCCAATTCGGCGGTCGGATTCAGGGCTCGATATGCTAGCGACGGTGGGAAGAACTTGCATCTTGCCTTAGTCCATAGAGACTCCCCATGTAAGATTCGGTCTCCCATCGTTGTCGCTGTTTGCTAAGGCTGGACGATATCTAAGGCCACAGAGCTTGCGTTTAAGTAAGGTTAGCCATGGCTCAGCAATCCCCTCTACAGAAGAAAGGAGCTTTGATGTTTGATGCGTTCGATGCGTTTGTTGGCATTGATATTGCTAAGGCTAAATTCGATGTCACCGTGCTAGACATAAGCAACAGTCCACAACACAGAACATTCACGAATGATTTGGAGGGCTTCACAGCCTTCACTAACTGGCTTGCTCTGGACCTTTTCGTCTTCAAGCCACATTTCTGCATGGAAGCAACTGGTAGATACGGAGAAGGTCTTGCCCACTTTCTCTACGATCAATTCCAGTCGGTGAGCGTAGTAAACCCCAGCTGCATCAAGAACTACGGGCGCTCGAAACTGCGCAGGACCAAAACAGACAAAATCGATTCTGCCTTGATTGCTGAGTTCTGTCAGAAGGAAAATCCCGCAATGTGGCAACCGCTTGCGAAGGATTTGCGCGACCTGCAGCAATTGACGCGCGAAGTGGAGCACGTCAAACGCCTTCTGGCAGACGAGAAAAGTCGGTCAAAAGCTGGCTGCCACCTTGGTGCGGTTAGAGATGCCATTGCTTCTCTCATGAACTTTCTTGAGGGACAAATCGTCGTCCTGGAGCAGCAAATCAAACAGATTATCGATTCCAACAAGCGACTAAAAAAACAGAAAGCCTTGCTGCTCACAATTCCTGGAATTGGTGAAACAACTGCCCATGGTCTTCTTGGCGAGCTTCCCGATATTTCTCGATTCAAGTCAGCCAAGCAAGTTGTTGCGTTTGCCGGCCTCGCGCCAAAAGAAAGCAGCTCAGGCACTCTTCACGCAAAGACTCGACTGTCCAAAGTTGGAAACTCTAGACTGCGCAAATTGCTCTACATGCCTGTCGTCTCAGCGAAACGATACAATCCAGTCATCATCGCACTCTGTTCAAGAATAGAAGGTTCAGGAAAATCAAAAATGGTGGCAATTGGAGCTTCCATGCGGAAACTCCTTCATATCGTTTTTGGCGTTTTGAAATCAGGTAAAGCTTTCAACAAACGACTTCATCTACTGGAGGCATAGCTTAGATCGAACAACCAACAGAAACAGTGTCAGCGTTGAGCTGACACTGTTTCTGTTGGCTTGACTGGTTCGCAAAGAGAATTTCCTCTCCTGCGGTCTCTGAGATAAACGATAAAAACTGCAATCAAGCAGCTTGGGATGACAATATTGGGACCGTCCTCCAGAAACAGATTCTGGAACATGATCAAGTTTCTTCCCTCATTTAGAGCGCGATTTGCTGCTTTGTTCCATTCTGCACTCCGCATCCACTCTGCATCAGGAGCATGTCCCCAGTCCCCAACTGTGCCTAGCTTTTCTTCCCAAGGTTCAGCCCAAGTTTCTGCAACTAGGTAACTGTATATGGCAGCCAGGACTAAGCCTGTTGACAGACCGATGAAAGCAGCAATGAAATAGCGGCGCATAGAGCGATTGTAGCTTGACGTTGTTTGCTACACAATTAGGTTCTGTCAGGGGCTTGACATTTTTTACGATATCTTACATTCCAATGGGCAACAAAAATGAAGGCATTTATGGGGTAAGGGTCACAGCGGAACCCTGATTGAAACTATCTCTTCGGCATTTGAGCAATGAAAACAGGACGACATCAAATGGCACCAATCTCAATCAAA
>CAZHEZ010000317.1:0-4411 GCA_964531315.1 uncultured Candidatus Obscuribacterales bacterium
CCGACTCTGAAGTAAGCGTAGATGCCGGACGCATTACGCAAGTGATTGTCAACCTGCTTTCCAATGCAATCAAGTTTTCTCCAGCCTATTCGCGCATCGAATTCGACCTGAAAATGGTCGGAGATTTCGCAGAAGTCGGCGTCAAAGACAGTGGTCCGGGCATTCCCATAGAACAACAAGGTTTGATTTTCAGCCGATTTCACCAGATCAAGGGCGGCTCATCAAAAGGAATCAAAGGGTCCGGTCTGGGACTGGCGATTGTGCAGTCTATGGTTGCCGATCACGGCGGAACCGTCGGTGTCGAAAGCGCAGTGGGAGAAGGAAGTCGCTTCTGGATTCGGATACCAGCGGCTCGAATTAAGGAGGTTGACTCATGACGAGTAACAGCCTTAAAAATCGAGGTGTCCTACTGGTGACAATTCCGATTATATTTCAGGTTGTGTTTGTTCTTTTGGTAGGCAAGCAACTCTTTGATGTGCAGCTCGAGCTGGAAGGAAGTGAAAAGATTCGCCAGTTGCATCTGGATATGAATCAATTTCAGTGGCAAGCGATGGGAGACCTATTTATTTTTGGCCCTGGCGGATCGAGAACTGTTGCCGAGCAAAAAATGCAGGCTGTTACTCAGCGTCAGCGTCTGACGAGATTTTTCGACGACAAAATCATCGGTGTCAGCAAAGATTACATCGCTCCCGAGCAGATTGCAGCTGTGCGTGCTCGAAGCGATGATTTAATGAACACGTTTAATTGGACCGCAGAAAAACTTTCTGTGACAAACATTCCAATGTCCGTCGTGGAGCAAAACAGAGATGAGGTTTTTCGGCGCATATTCAAAGTGTTGCCACCATTTCTTTTTGAAGTCAACAAGCTGATTGACGCAAATGATGCAGCGGTAAATCGCAGTATTAGTAAGGCGCACTCCATTACAGATCAAGTCTTCAGTACCGTCGTGCTGTCAATTTTGATTTCGATAGCAGTAGGTGGCGGCCTTGGATATTTCTTCATTATCAGAATCAAGAAGCCGGTAATGCATATCGCAGAAAATAGCAGACGATTGTCCAGTGGAGAGCCCTTGTTGCCCATTTTGAAGGGTGGTGCTGAATTTGACTCAATCGACTTATTACTGCATGAAATATCTGTGGCCGTCAAAGGTGCAAAGGAAGAAGAGCAAGCCCTCATCGAAAATGCTTCCGATATTGTTTGTTTGCTGGATGTCGACGGTACTATTTTGGAAATCAATTCCTCAGCTGAGCGCATTCTTGGATTGAGACAAAATGAGCTTGTCGGTATAAATCTCAACGAATTGGTTATTGCCGAAGAGTCTTTGCTTGCCGATGAGCAAATTCGCAACGCCATTCTTTCGACGGATGTTTATTCATTTAAGCTTAAATTGAAACGTGGCGAAGATGGCGTAATTTACTCCAATTGGTCTTGCTACATGACACCGGCGGAAGGAAAGCTATTTTGCGTAGTGCGCGATATTACTGAAGAGGAAGAGCTGGCACGAATGAAGCAGGACTTCGTTGATATGATCAGCCACGATTTACGCAGCCCTCTCACTTCAATGGGAATCACCTACGAAATTATCGGTGCCGGGGAGGAAAACTTATCTCCTGGGGTTGTGAAAGATATAGAGATCGGTAAGGAAAATATTGCTACGCTGATAAGCTTCATCAACGACTTGCTCGAGTTTCAAAAGCTGAGTGAGGGGCGGGTTAAATTGAGTCTGCGCAATCGCAGCTCTTCGGAGATTATTGCCAGCGCCACTGATTCAGTGCAAAAGCATGCAAGGCAAAAGGAGATTGTCTTTGACTTGCCTGAATCTAATTTCTTGATTGAATGCGACAAAATCGAAATCATTCAAGCTATCGTTTGTTTAATCGACTATGCCATAAATGCAATTCCTGAAGCAGGTACGATTGCCATAACTGCAAATTGTTCGCAACAGTTTGTTCGCTTTGAAATCATCTTTGGCGGAGAGCCTATTACACCAGAAATGCAAAGCAAATTGTTCGAACCCTATGAGCAACTATCCGGAACATTGCATCACGGACATGGATTCCGACTGGCAATTTCTAAAATGATAATTGCGCTCCATGGTGGCGAAATTGGAATTGTCTGTGACGAGGCTGATTCTAAAAATAACAAGGACTGCAACAGATTTTGGTTCACTGTTCCAGCTGCCGTTGAATGAAGACTATTGGATTGGGTGCGTTCCCGGTTGTTCGACATAATCAAAGTCGGACTCCTTAGGATCGCCGGGGTTGACACGCACATTTATCTGATCACCCTTTGCGTAAGTGCGAGAATCTCCATCCGACATGGATTTTTCACCGTCGTAGGTTTGATTGTCGAAGACATATTTGTATCGGATGCCTGTTTCTAATTGAGGAACGCCGGCGAGTCCAACACGCTTCAGCCTGTTCTGCCTGTACACTTCGTAGACAACAGCATAAGTTGGCTTCCATGTTTTTACAGCAGTCTCATGTTGTGAAGCTGAAAAAAAAGAATGCACGAACATGGCCCCCATTCCAATAAACATCAGCGCGCCAAAGATGTTTATCACTCGTTTTTTGTCCACCGCCATTTCTCCATTCAATGACTTCTATATTAGAGCACCTTTCATTCTGTTTGAGCGCACGTTTGTTTATCCGGATTTGATGGCGCGGGCTTCAGCTAGTGATAGCGGTAGAGAAAGATGGTTGATTGAATGCAGTATCTTTTGCCAAATGAGCACAATCAGTGACGCCCGCCTGGTCATTAACACGTCTGATTACTGGAGTTTGCCAGACCTTCACTCTTTAGGTTGAGCGGAAAGCCGCTTTTCTGTACAAAACTTACCTTTTGGGGTGATGTGCATGCAACCATCCTTCCGCTATATTCGGATTGGGGGGACCGGCATTTGTCGTGACTTATTAACGTCAGGATTTTGAGCCGACCATTTGGTTAATCAGTTTGCATGAGGAGAAATGGCATTTTTCGAATGGATACGTATAAAACTATTTCAGGCGAATCCCTAAGCGAGGTGAGGCAAAAACTTTTCTCTAGTATGGCAGACCTTATTCCCAGAATGGTCTGGCTAGGCGATTCCAGAGGTTCGCGTTTTTTCTTCTCTCCAAAATGGCTGCGTTTCACAGGTGTAGAGCATGCATTTGCACAAGGTGACGGCTGGCTGAATCTCGTTCATGTGCAAGACAGAAAGCGCTTATCTGTTTTATTGCAGAGCGCAGTCGCTTCAAAACAATCGTTTCATATTGAGTATCGCCTTCGCCGACGAGACGGAGTATACAGGCAGATTCTCGACTCAGGGACACCGGAATTTCATGCAGACGGGTCATTAATCGGATTCCTGGGGGGATGCACCGACATCAACGAAACAATCCATTCAGGTGCTAGAGCGACAGCCCGAGATAGTCACAATCCGCAGCTCAACGCAGACACTAACTTCAACGCGCCAATTGCAATCTGGAAACTCGACAGCGAATTCAGGATTACAAAGGCAAACCCTGCTGTATATCAGCAGCTCGATTCCAACGAGGACATAATTGGAAAGAAGATAACCGAAGTGGTGCCTTCAATCAGTGAAAAAATGCTGGAGAAGGTGCTTACGGAAAAGAGCAGAATTCAGGTTTCATGCTCGAGTGTTATTCTAGCTAATCGGAGAGCTGCTGGGCCCCCCAGCTGGACAATTGCAGCCTGGCCGGTAACCGATTCTCGCGGAAACGTCATTGGCGTGTGTGTGAGCACAGCAGAAGAAGAGATGTGCATACGCAGCAAGAATATTTCAGAAGTAGTCGCAGCGCTTGTTCACGATCTAAAATCTCCGTTAATTGGTGCAGAAAGGACTTTTGAAGCACTGTTTAAGGGTTCAGCCGGCGCTTTAGATCAGGACCTCGAAAAGATTCTGCAGATTTTGAATCGAGGAAATCACTCAATGCTTGAGATGATTCAGAATCTGATTGAAATGCAGCGGAGTGACAACGGTCATCTTTCATTGAATCTGGAACCGGAAGACGTATATGAATTAGCCCGCTCAACCTTTCAAGAGCTGTCGGCACAGGCAAGCTATCGCGAAATTATTCTGCAAGACAAATTACCTGCAGAGCCGGCAATGATGTATGTGGAAAGGACATCGCTGAAGAGAGTTTTCCACAACCTGGTCAGCAATGCTCTCAAATTTACGAACCAAGAGGGCGTAATTACGCTTTCCAGCCAGCAGACTGAAAACAAGCTGACTATTTCTGTATCCGATACAGGAATCGGAATCCCGCCTGCCGATCAAGCTCATCTTTTCGAAAGATATTTCCAGGGACGACGAGGCAGGCGTTATTCAGATGGAACCGGATTGGGACTCTATCTGTGTAAAAACATAATTGAAAGGCATGGCGGCAGAATTTCAGTCAATAGCACAGAG
>CAZHEZ010000318.1:0-4281 GCA_964531315.1 uncultured Candidatus Obscuribacterales bacterium
TAATCAAACGCGACGAGGAATGGATTACTGTCCCTGGCACAGCGCTAGTGCCGAAAAATGACGGGACCTATGTAGTGATCGTGAAAAATGACACTGCACAATACGTCAAAATCAAAATCGGCCGAGACTTCGGAGATACAGTAGAAATAAAACGCGGACTGTCGGGCGGAGAAGTGGTGGTGCTGAGCCCACCTGTCGATCTAATTGCTGGCGAGAAAGTAAAACCGGTTGTGTCTGCTGACTAGCAGTGCACTTGAAATACCTACTTTGAGCAGAGACGATTCGGTCAGTGTCGACAAGTTTCTCAATCCGTTGGAGCAGTGAGGAACATCCAAACACAGTAATTGCTTTGATTTTCGGACGGGCGGCGGAATGGATACAGGCTGCATTCAAATATTAAAAAGACAACAGATCACGGAACAACTGAGCGTTCTTCCGGTCTTAGCCAGGTAATATGCGCCCTCGGACCTTCGGCCCAAGCAAAAGGGTAAAAAATAGACTCTTATCCCCCGTTCGGGGATCAAGAAGTATTTCAGGCGATGCGCGCGAGGAAACTGTCATGAAAAAGCAATTAGTAGTAGTAGTTTGCGCATTGAGTTGTAGCAACCTGCACTACTCTTCCTTGCTGGCATCGGCCCAGGGTCATCTGCCACCGGACGTCAAAGCAAACTATTGATGAAGAAGTTTTTTTTGAGTCTAATTATCATATTTGTACTTGGCGGAGATTTTTTGGCTCTTGCCGCTGAAATTGCGATTCTTGGCCCACTACCGCTGCTTAACTACAAGGAAAATGACAAAGACAGCACGCTTGCTTTTCATCTTTTCAGTCTTCCTGGACAGCTCGAAATCACTGTGCCAAAAGTTCTTTTCTGTTTCTTTTATGCAGGCGGTGTTTTCAACGCAGCCGCGACTTTCAATCTCGATTATGCAATTTATGCTTTGCCCAGCGGAGCGAAAGCGGGTGCAGCTTGGGTAGATATAGACTGCGTGAGGCAGTGTTTCCCATATCCACTAGGAGAGACATTTCTTAGGTTTGATTTGGCCTGGCACAAACTGCTTGGTGACGAGTCCTACACAGCCGCTCTCAAAAATCTCGTTGTCAAAATTCGAGAAAAATACAATCGCGAACATCCAGACAGAACAGTGCAAAAGGTGGCGATTTATATGAGGTGGTGGCCGCGTAGCGAAAAGTCTTACTATGAGCTGCGTAACCCATCATATACGCACTGGCTGTTGCTGACATCGGAGAAATAGATGATTACCTGGTCTACTTCTCGTCTGGTTAAACTCAGTTCGTGCTGGAATGATTTCTGGTTCGCTAAAGTCTCAGCTTACCCTATTGCCGCTTACCGAATTCTTCTGGGGATTTATCTTCTCTTTTATTTAGGAGCTGCAGCCCCGAACGTTGCACTCTTATTCTCTCAGGAAGGAGTGTACTCTCCTTTTCTCATTCCGGACATCGCACCACCAGCTTGGCTGGCCTGGGTGCTCTATAGTCTGACGATTTCACTGACCGTGGCATTCACTGTCGGTTACCGAACAAAGTTAATCACTCCATTTCTTTTCCTATTTTTTCTTTATCACTTCCTTTTAAACATAGCCGTTAAGGCATGCTCTTATGATCGTTTGTTGATCATGTCACTGGCGCTGATGTGTTTTTCTGATTGCAACCGAGTATGGTCGCTTGCCCGTGGCAACAAAAAAGCAGATTTTGTCGAGCCAAAGGTTTCCGCCTGGGTAACGAGACTGCTTGCTCTGCATCTGGCAATCTTCTACCTCATGACCGGATTGTTCAAAGCGCTGTCACCTGCATGGCATACTGGTGAGGTTCTAAGAGGGGTCATGTCCTCCGTATACGCGAGCGCTGCCGGATTTATGGTCCTTAGCTGGAAGCCACCGGCCGAATTCTTCAACCTTATGGCAGCGGCGTTGATTGTTTTTGAGCTCAGCTGCCCGTTTTTCTTTTTTGTCAGACGCCTGGAGCTGAACATCAATGTCGGCAATGTCCTCCTCGCTGTCAAAATCCAGCATATCCAGCTCTGGTTTTTCCTTTGCGGACTTTGCTTTCACATAGGAGTCTGGATATTTATGCAGCTACCCCAGTTCATGATCTGCCCTATCGGCTACGTGCTCTTTCTTGATGGCGACGAGCTGCACGATGTTTTGCTTCAACTCTGGCGGCAGATACGTCGGGTCTGGATCAGCACACCTCTACGGACTGCCCCACCAGCTCCTACCTTAATAAGAGATTCAATTGAAGCTGGGCCGAAGTGAAATAACTCTGATTCGCCTGCCAGTGGTAGGACCTGTGGGCTTCTGGAGATTTGACAGAGAGTTTTGCGTGACTATTTATTCTCAGTTTGTTCGCCAATTTCTCTTAGAACCAGTTTGCAGTCCCAAAGTCGACATCCTTCTTTACCAAACGGGTCACTATCTAGTTGTGCTGAGCTCGATTTGCTGATTAAGGGCAAATAAGGCGGATTGCTTTTGCAAATTATGGGATTACCCACGCGACACGGGCGGGCATGGCTTCGAGGCAGTTGTGATGCGCTCCAGTTTTGTGCCGTATCGACTACAAAAGGAAATCTGAGGCACTAAAAATGGTGGCACTGCTGGGAACTAATTGTATGGGGCTGTGTCTAACGCCCAGTGATGCGCATAATGAATGTTTGATGAAACATCTGAATAGTCTTTATTCCGCTGACTTTGGTAACTCGATAATTGTTGGGATAAGGACTATGAAAACAAGATGCATTTTGATAGCCGCAGGTGGCTTGCTGTTGAGCGCAATGGCTGGCGAGTGCGCAAGCGATCACTCTATGATGAGCTATGTGCCCATTGCGGGGCACAATACAGGCGTGTTGTCTGGCGATATACCGCTAAGTCAAATCGGCAATTACAAGTTGTCTAAAGGCAACGTCAGCTTTGTAGGCAATCAGCTGACGATTACAACCCGCTCGGCAAGTTCGGGGCAGGTAATGAACCTAACTGGGCTAGTAATATCGCCCGAGATGACTGTGCATGGCAAGCAGGTCAAATACACTTCACGTATTTACTTTTCACGACCAAGCGTTGCATTCCTACCTAACACTCCCATGCCGGAGTTTGCCGAACAACTACATCTAAGGAATGGGACAATTATTTCTGGTTCAATCCAAAGGATCACCAACCATGATGTGATGATTGTTACCAAACAGGGCCAAAAGGTGGTGCCACTCGATACGGTAACAAAAATCGAGTCACCAAAAATGTTTGTAGCGGTTGTAGAAGGCCAAGCAACCACCACGGTTGAGCCAGGAGCAGCATTTCAACTACGTGCAACAAGAATTGAACTTCGTCCTGTCGAAGAGAACAATAGAAGGAAGCGAGGCGGATCTGACTGGCTCTTTAATGGTGGCTCAGCTGGTGCGGCAACGGCCTCTGGGATTGCTGTCCCCACATCGGCCGGACAAATTAGTGCTGGAGGCTATAGCTCTCGTATCCTGACGAGCTATATGCCCATGCCTGGTCACGTGACAAGCACATTGGCGGGCAATGTGTCTGTTAATGAGATCGATCATTTTAAATTGTCCCAAGGGATAGTCAGCTTCGATCGCAACAAGATGACGATCATCGGTCGAGCAGTAGGTTCGAACCTGCCGATCACTCTCAGTGGGCCGACGTGGTCACCCGAGGTAACTGTGCACGGCACCGACATAAGATACACTTCAAGGGTGTACTTTTCGCAAGCAAGCATCTCTTCCCTTCATCTCGCTTCCACTCCTGCTCTACCGGAAGCACTACCAGTTAAAGGGGGATCTAGCGTCGCAGGTTCTATAAAGAGGATCAGCGATCGCACTGCCACAGAAGAGGTGCAAAACAGGGTGCCTTTCGATAAGGTGACTAGCATCGACTCACCGAGGTATCTTGCTATCGTCCATGGACAAGCCACCACCACGGTTCAGCCTGGTGGACCATTTCAGCTGCAGGCGACGAGTCTTGAACTTGTTCTAGAGAAAAGAAGGGGTGGAGCTGGCTGGCTTGTAGCTGGTGAACTTGGTTTGGGCCTAGGTGCCGCAATTGCAATTCCTGTATCGGTCGGCAGCGGCGGTGGAGTAGTGTTCCCAGGAGCGCCAATACCGCAGACCTCGCCAACCAGTCCAACGTCACCGACGTCGCCAACGTCACCAACCAATCCGACAAATCCGACGTCTCCTACGTCGCCAACCAATCCGACAAATCCGACGTCTCCTACGTCGCCAACCAGTCCGACAAATCCGACGTCTCCTACGTCGCCGACCA
>CAZHEZ010000319.1:0-4088 GCA_964531315.1 uncultured Candidatus Obscuribacterales bacterium
TGCGCGTTACAAAGTGTGCCTAATCAGCACCGCTTTTATTTTTTAGTTACCTGTTGTTTGTCGATGCCTAGCTGCTGGACGAAGCTGAGCACTTGCTACGGAAGAATTTTACTGCTTCGTAGAGCGCTCCCAGTCCGACCATACCGTACACGACTTTGGTCATAGTGGTTCCGTCGCCCAATAGCGTTGTTACTACGTTGTAGTTGAACATCCCTACTAAGCCCCAGTTGATTCCACCGATGAGCAAAAGAACAAATGCAATTAGCTCAAGATTCTTCATTGTTATCACCTTAAGCATCAAATCCGCAGAGCCCAAAACATACACTGTTGAGCTGATTTGCATGCTTACGTACCAGTCTAGTAGTAAAGGCACCAGGGTGTCAAGAAGGTGAACCCTAGAAATCCCTGACCCAGTGCGGTAAATGGCGTGGCAGTACCGGTAGTGATGGCAAGGTCGGCCATATTAGCGAGCCGCCAGAACTGGCTTGATTGCTAGGATTCCTTGAAATCTCATTGAGCGTGAACCTGGATCTGACTTCACTGTTCGGTTTTCTTCCCCTGCCAGTTCGGTGTTTCGGGACCGGCATACCGATTGTCACGCAGTCCAAAAGCGAAAATTGCCTTTTTAAGCAAAGCCCAAATCTCCTCCTCTGTCGGCGATAGGCTTTTACTATCCCTGCTCGGATAAAACTTTCGGACTCAGGCAAAGGTTTGCCGAGCGGGCGCCAATCATGCTCATGGTGCTATGATCCGTGCCCAGATACTAGCTTTGAGTTTGGAAAAAATGATTTCGAACGGGTCAAAAACATCTTTGTGCGCGCTCAGCCTGTCTGTGATTTCGACATTTGTTTGCACTTTTTACCTGCCTGCTGTGGGCAAAACAGAAGCGGGCAAAGAGAAGTCGAGGGCGGCAGAGCACGGCCACTCCAAGGTCAAATGGAACGACTGGAGCGAAGCAGTTTTCGCTCAAGCCAAGAAAGAAGGCAAGCTGGTTCTTTTGGATCTCGAAGCGGTCTGGTGTCACTGGTGCCATGTCATGGACGAGAAGACCTATAGCGATCCCGGTGTCGTGCGCTTGATGGACAGAAACATCGTGGCAGTAAAGGTCGACCAGGACTCAAGACCCGATCTCTCGAACAAGTATGAAAGATACGGCTGGCCCGCCACCATTATTTTCAATGGGGATGGAAAAGAGCTGGCCAAGCGCTCCGGCTACATGGAATCAGCTGAATTTAAAAAGCTGGTCAAGCAGCTGGCTGCCAATCCGAACAAGCCTGAGCCGGAAGCTGTAGACGAAAAGATCAGCTACTCGTCAAACAATATTCTGACAGCCGAGCAAAGAAAGGATTTGCTTGCCAAACATGTCGATGGCTACGACCCGGAATTCGGCGGCTGGGGCGTCGGCGGGCACAAGTTTCTTGAATGGAACAGTCTGGAATTTTCGCTGGAATTGGCGAAAGAAGGCGATAAAAATGCACTCGAGCGCGTCAAGAAAACTCTCGATGCGCATCACAAGCTGCTCGATCCTGTCTTCGGCGGCGTCTATCAGTATTCGACAAACGGCGATTGGGACCATCCGCACTTTGAAAAGATCATGGAGACGCAGGCGGAATGCCTCAGGCTGTATGCAATAGCCGGCATGGCCCTTAAGGACGAAAAATACATTGCGAGCGCTAAATCCATCGAGGCGTATCTGCGCACTTTCATGCGCAGTCCGGACGGCGCCTTTTACACCAGTCAGGATGCCGACTTGAAACCCGGTGAGCACTCAGCCGAATACTTCAGTTTGAATGACAAAGAACGTCGGGCCAGAGGAATTCCTCGCATCGACAAGCATATTTACGCACGCGAAAACGGTTGGGCAATCAACGCCATCGCTTATCTCTACATGGCCACAGGCGATCCTCAGTACCTGAAGGAGGCTGAGCAGGCGGCCCAATGGATCAGTGCACACCGCTCGGTCTCTAATAATGAAGGCGCGGCAAATGCCGGCGGCTTCAATCATGACGAGACTGACAAAGGCGGTCCATACCTGGGCGACACCCTCTCTTTGGGGCGTGCATTTCTGACTCTCTATCAAGCCACAGGCAATTTGCAATGGTTGAAAAAAGCCAGTCAGGCAGCCGACTTCATTGCTCAGCATTTTGAAAATAAAGATGGAGACGACAAGACAAAACTCTCGGCCGGTTTTCTCACGGCTGCCGCTAAGTCGAATGCGATCGCCGCGCCGGAGCCGCTTCTGGAAGAGAATCAGGCTGTCTGCCGCTTTGCCAATTTGCTCAATCAATATACCGGTGACGCCAAGTATCAACAAATGGCCGAGTCCGCCATGCGCTATCTTTCCACACCGGAAATAGTGGCTAAGCGCAGAATTCTCGTGGCCGGAACTTTGATAGCCGATCACGAAATGGCGCATCCACCGGCGCACATCACAGTTGTAGGAAAGAAATCCGATCCGCAGGCCAAGGAATTGTTTTCTGCCGCTGTTAAATCGCCGCTGATTTATAGACGCATAGACTGGCTGGACAAGAGCGAAGGCACTCTGCCCAACCTGGATGTCGATTTTCCCGATTTGGGCAAGGCGGCTGCTTTCCTGTGCGCCGGAAATCGCTGTTCATCACCGGCATATCAACCTGAAGATCTAAGCAAATTGATCGAGAGGTTGTCTAAGTGAAGCGAATCGGCCAATTTCATTTTGGCAAAGCGGTGAGGCTAGGCTTTTCCATAGCCTCAGGCGCTCTACTTTCTCTGTCCGTTTTGCCATCCCAGGCTGCTGTCGATCTCGATCATTCGCTTTTTTCGGAAGACTTGAAGCAGTATGTCGACAACGATCTCGTTCACTACAAGAAATGGAAGCTGCATACCGATCGCCTGGAAAAGTATTTGCAGTCCTTGTCCGACATCAGCCAGGACGAGTTTGAGAAGCTCTCCAAGCAAGACAAGGAAGCGCTCTGGATCAATGCGTATAACGCTTTTACAGTCAAAGTCGTGCTCGATCACTATCCTATTAGCGGCAGCGAACCTTACTATCCGAAAAATAGTTTTCGCCAGATTCCCGACGCCTGGGACGAATATTACTTTGTTGTAGCCGGACGTCGAGTCAATCTCAACGATATCGAGCATGACATCAGCAGGCGTCTGCACGATCCGCGCATTCACTTTGCTGTTGTATGCGCGGCTAAGGGCTGCGCCAAGATGAACAAAGTAGCCTATGTCGGTAAAACAATCGACGCCGCTCTCGATGCTCAGACAGACAAGTTCCTTCTCAACCCACAGAACGTGGACTTCGACCATAAGCAGAAAATAGTTCGTGTTTCCAAGCTCTTCTCATGGTTTCCTCTGGATTTTCTAAACGCCGTTGGTTTCAAAACCATGCCCTTCCCGCCGCCCAAGGACGATGAGGTCGTGCTTCGCTACATCGTTTCGCGCAGCCCCAAAGAAGTGCAGGAGCGATTTAAAAGCGATGATGACTTTCGCGCCTACAAAGTTGTCTACAGAGAATATGACTGGTCTTTGAACGACGCGGACTAAGAAGCGAACTAATTGGCCGGGAAGCGGCCTCTAGCCGGATCGCGCGAAACCGATGGCAGCTGCCCGCCCTGTCCAAGCGCCTCGGCGATGAAATTGGCGGCGATAGCCTGACGCAGGCTAATGCCGATTCCTGGTGCCGGATCCGGCAAAAGGTTGTTGAATGCCCGGTCGGAGTTGTAGTCGAAATGTCCAACCATATGCAGAACTCTTCCTTTTCCGTAGTGGAAGGAGGCAGCCAGAGCCCCTTGCTGCGAGTTATCTTCAGTCTTAAGCTGCACGCTGGCTGCGATTACCTCGACGATCGGATATGGCTTGATGATGCGCATAATCTGGCATTTTTTGTCGAGTTTCCAGTGCGCACGCGAGACGGTTCCCTGAGTCAGACTCGGATCATCGGTCTTGATATAAGCATCGACGACTCTTGATTCGCTGGTATTGTCTCCGTTCCATTCAATGAAACCAGGAATCGCTTTTTGCACGCAACCCTCAAGCGCCCAGTCAGTGGTAAGAAGATAGCCGCCTTCAGCCACGAATTTTCGGATTGATTCCAGAGCGTC
>CAZHEZ010000320.1:0-4051 GCA_964531315.1 uncultured Candidatus Obscuribacterales bacterium
GCCTGAACATCGACCGGAAATTGCTTGAAGTATCCGCTCAGTATCTGCCAGGAGCGTTCCCAGGCTGTCGTAAACGGCTGTCCTGCTTTCGGCTTGGACACCATTTTCTCTAATTCCGGGATCAGCTTATTCATTTCCGGCGGCAGGGTGGAGACACCGTTGTATAGGATATTGGTGGCTGCCTGTGCGCCTCGTGCATGCAAAATCAAAAGAGCAAGCGGGCACCAAAGACCTCCTTTTTCGTCGTCGGTGTAGCTTGATGCGCGGGCCCTGAGCCATGGCATTTCCGGATCCTCGATGAGAGGCATCAGACGAAATGAAGCTGGTTGATCGCCGGCTCCCGAGGAATCGGCCAGTTCGAAAATCGAAGTGGCACCAAGTCCCACCGGTTTGGTCTTGCGCACTGACAGCAAAAGTTTGGTTCTGAAAAAAGGGTTGGCCAGGCTGGTAAGCGTGGACTTCAAATCCTGGCTGCCGCCTGGAACCGCTGCTTTAAAATCTGTGTAGAGGAGAGTACGTTGCCGATTGCGCATTGAATTGGTGGCGAATAATTCCCAAACTGATTCCAGCCTTTGCCAGGTATCAGCGGCTGGTTTTCCTGCCACAGTGGCGCGGTCGAGCGAGCGGTACAAAAGAACGGACCGGCGAAAAAGATTACCGCTTCCTGTTTCCGTATCAACGGTCACATCGGTCAAGGGAAAGTCCATTCTGGAAATCCACTGTGCGCACCGATAGAAGTAAGACAATTTTGGGCGTTTTGCAAACCAGCCCAGGGGCGCGATCGCCTCGAAATTTTCATCTCGGTCGAAAATTTCAGACCGTGCTTTGAAGCCGGCGTCGATGTTTTTCATTTCCCTGTCGCTAAGATCGCTGGCGCCGCCCAGGTCGGGCAATTTAATTGCCGGCTCAAGCAAGCGCAGGGCAACAACGATGAAGGCCAGATTGCGCTGAATGTCGTCTTTGATTTCCGCGTCTTCGCAATTTCTGTAATCTTCGATCGATGCTTTCAACATGGCACTGAGCACCTGTTTCAATTCAGGCATGGCGTGCTCTTCGATAACTGAGGCGATCAGTCCGTTGGTGGTGGCGAAATACGGATGAACGATGCTGTCCAGTGTGACAAAATTCGGCTTGCCTTTGACCCGATTGTCTCGGTAAAGATCTCCCATCGTTTCGAAATTCGTGTTGTTGATAACAACGAAATGATTGACACCCAGAAGGTTGGCAGTGTTAGGCGTGACGCCGGGAATTTTTATGCCGGCAAGAGAAATTGGCGTCACCGGCGTGGTCGTCAATTCTTGCGGCTTCAAAATTGCCTCCAGGCTGGAATCTTTTTCCAGACTGGCATGCTTTGTTGCGCTGGCAGGCAACTTAATCGGATGCATTATGTCGGGGAACTGAGCTAAGGCGCTTAAAGGAAGCAGTGCCGATTGAAGAATTAGCAGGGCGGCGACGCCCATTTTTTTTCTCTTGGACTTTCCCATATGCATCACGACGTCTGGAAATACCTGCTTTCTGCCGCGGCTCGAAGCAAAACTCTTACCTTCGGGTCTGCGGAATCAAGGACACAAAGCGAGCCATATGAATGCCTTCTACTTCGATAAGCTCGGTAATTAAATCGTTTTCGACCGGATCGTCGAGCGTCATCACCATCACGGCATCCTCGCGAATGCCTTTTCTGGCCACAGACATCGTGCTGATATTGATGTCATGTTTGCCCAGGATGCCTGCCACTTTTGCAACCATGCCCGGCTGGTCGCGGTGCATTGTGAATAGCATGTACCGGGCCGGAGTCAAGTTGATCGGGTAGTCATTGATCTTGGTGATGATGGGCTCGTCGTGGGCGAGAATTGTTCCGGACATGGACGTAATTCCGGATTCGGTGGAAAGAATGATCGAAAGTTCGTCGCCGAATTGACTGGTCTCTTCGAATTTGCTTTCTCTTACCTGAATGCCGTGTTGCCTGGCGATCAAAGAGGCATTGACGTAAGTGACGCCTTCCATTTTTGTATAAAGCATGCCGCGCAGCGCCGTCACCGTCAGTGGTGAGGTGTCTTTGGTGGCCAGTCCGCCGTATGAGATCGTCTCCAATTCTTTGACCGTGCCCTTGCTCAATTCGCCGGCGATGGCTCCCATCGCTTCGGCAAGCCAGACGAAGCGACCCAGACTCTTTAAGATTTCCGGGCGCATGAAAGGCAAGTTGACGGGGCTCTTCGCCAGACCGGTCGTCAGGTAATCACGCATTTGCTCGGCCAGATCGATAGCCACATTGAATTGCGCTTCGATTGTTGATGCACCCAGGTGTGGTGTCAATACGACTTTGTCGCCCAGCGCGTAAAGCGGAGAATCTTTGGGAGGCTCGCTGTCGAAAACGTCGATTGCGGCTCCGGCCACTCGTCCATCTTGGATGGCTTTGGCCAGGGCATGCTCGTCGATGATACCGCCGCGCGCTGCATTGATGATGCGCACTCCCGGTTTTACTCTGGAAAGCACGGTGCCGCTGATTAGATTGGTCGTCTCGCGTGTCTTGGGCGTGTGAATGGTGATGAAATCGGCGCGCCGCCAGATTTCCTCCAGTGAGACACTCTGCATGTGCAATTGCGCAGCTCTGTCCTGACTGATCAGAGGATCGTAAACGATCACCTTCATGCCCAGCGCTTGCGCTGTTTGGGCGACTCTTTGTCCGACCTTGCCCAGCCCAACTACGCCGAGTGTCTTATTGAACAATTCGGTGCCCACAAATTTGCTGCGCTCCCATTTGCCTTCCTTCATGGAGCGATCGGCCGGAGCCACGTTTCTTGCCAGTGCCATCATCAAAGCGACTGTATGCTCAGCGGCCGAGGCCGTATTGCCTTCCGGTGAATTGACGACGAGCACGCCTGCTTCGGTGGCGGCGCCGATATCGATGTTGTCCACGCCGACTCCGGCCCGACCGATTACTTTGAGATTTTTTCCGGCTTTGATCACATCCGGCGTTACTACTGTCCGGCTGCGGACCAGAAGTCCTTGATACTGGGGAATTGCAGCGAGCAGCTCTTCAGGAGTAATCTTGGGCAGGTAGTCCACGGATAGCGCCTGCGACATCACATCAATACCTTCCTGGCTGATTTCGTCGGCCACCAGTATTCTGTCTAATTTGGATTCAGCACTCACAGCTCTGTCGTCCTTGGTAGCGGTTCTGTCTTTGCCTGGCACTGTCTTTCTCTCCATGTGTTGCGAGCAGCCACTTTCTTATTGATTGGTGAGAATCAATTTGTGACGCTCTTGTCTTGCCAATTGCTTGCTCGAGAATGCCACTGCATGTGGTTCAAACCCCAACCAGGCTTTCAACTGGTCGGCTCGATTGGATGAAATCAACTGCCCCGATTCACCCAGAGCCAGGTTGGCATATATCTTGTCGTCATCAGCCATATCGGTGAGCAGCCGCAATGTCGGACCGATTTTAGAGGTGAAATTCCAGGCATCCGTCGATGCCTGTATGTTCGAAGCATTGACAGTGTCTTGATCCCCACCCACCGCCGACGGTCCGACGTCAAGAAATGGTGCCAATTTTTCTACACTGGCCACATACTTTACGATCGGGTGGCGGAAGGTAGCCTTGTGCAGGGCTCCCCAGTGGACAGTCTTGGCGTCTTCTCTTTCTGATGACACCCGAATGCCTTTCAATGCCATGCCGAAGGTCGAAATCAAGAAGGCATTGTAGCTGCGCTCGCCGGGCGGCAACCATTGCGGAGAATGTCCGCGTAGAATGCGCTCGACAAATACAGTCCAGCGCGGCCAGCGCTCGAAGTATTCGGCGGTGTTGTCGGCCCCCAGCTTCGGTTCGAGCAGGCGGTGGGCCAGCGTGTTGACAAAGCTTTCGTAAATTGCGGCCGGAATACTGTTGGCCGTCAATTGACCGTCCCAATTTTTCAATTGATCGAGGGCAGTCAATTGCGCTTTGTCGATCAGCTCCGTCTTGTCGGTGGCCCGCTTCAGTTCCGACTTGACCAATTCCACAAGCGGCGCTGTCTGGTCGCTTTGCAAAAGTCCGAGTTCCGGCAGTCCGGCG
>CAZHEZ010000321.1:0-4024 GCA_964531315.1 uncultured Candidatus Obscuribacterales bacterium
CGGGCGATTGGCTCGTGCATTCAGGACAGCTACGCTGTAAGCTTCGGTCATGGTGCCGCCCACGCGCTCGTTCCAGGAATTTCTCAATTCCCGGCTGTCGGGCTGCCTGCCTTCTTGCTTGGCGAATTCGTCAGCCAGAAAACGGCACATTTTGAATTGCTGCTCGGCATGGATCAGCTCGTGATAGACAGTTTCAGCCACTGACGTTTCGCTGCTGTTGAGCAGATGAGCCCTGTCGATGCGTATGCGCCCATCTAAATAATCACCATGGGCATTTTTGTCCCAGCTGACGATTTCCAGTTTCACTTCCGGCAAGCCCATCTCTTTGGCCTTCTCATTGGCCAGAGTTTCAAACTGTTTTCTTCTCGATTCGAATAATTCATTCACCTTGCCCTGGGCTTTTTCGTATGCGGACTGGCTGGCGATGAGCTTGTCGGTAGTGGCCAGCTGACGCTCGAGGTCCTGAATGCCCAGCGCCTTTCCTTGCGAGGCGAGAAAATCGCGCACCATGGTGGCGCTTTCTCTCAGTCCGGCAGAAGTCATTCCGGAGGGGATTTTATCTGCTCCCAGGCGAGTCAATACTTCGTCTCTTATCTCCTGATATTTTTTACTGGCCGGTTCGAACTTTTCTCTGTTCATTTTTTGCGAATCAGCTTCAGCTTTCAAATACGCTTCGACAACGCGCAATTTTTGCTCCCGGTCTTTGACACCGGATGCGGAGGCATCAGGATGGGCCAGGTATTCCTTGAAGGTACCGGGGATGACAGCTATGTCTTTGCCTTTCAATCCGTCCGGAAATTTGTGGGCGGCGGTTTCCTGGAGAAAATCGTGGGTGACGTCCTTCAATTCCTGGCGCGCCTGAGCCAGTGCTTGTTCTGATCTCATTTGATTTTGGCGGGCTAATTGATAGTCCTCCACCGCTTTTGCTTTTTCTCTGATGTCGGCTATGTCGGCGGACTTTGCTTCTTTTGAATTGAGATACTTAATCAGCCAGGTGCTGCTGCTTTGCAGTTGGTCGATACTCATATCTTCAGGCAGCTTGTCCAGCCCGATTGATTTCAATACCTGGTCGCGCACTTTCAGGTAGTCCTGTTTGGCGGCTTCCATCGAGCTTAGCGCCTTTTTCTCGTCCTCTTGTCTGGTCAAAAGTGCTTGATGAGTGCGCTCCCAGCTATTCACTGTTTGTCCGGCTCGGATGGCGAAGTCGCGCATCTGCTCGTGTCCGCCCAGGTTGTACTCGCTCGAGATGCGTTTTTCCAGCTCGGCCAGCACGTCTTTGGGCAGGGCGTCTATATAATTGGGCGACCAGAGCCCGTCTGAATTGGTCAGACCGGTCATCGGCTGGCGTGCTTCAGGAATTGCCGTCTTTTCCTGTGCGGCTGTCTCTTTGACAATTTGAAGTGCCAGATCGGAGCCGATTTTAGCCGCCGAGCGTCTCATGCCGGGCTCGCCATCTGCAATCACATGAGCCGATGTGCCACACTCGGTGGTCAGACTGATTTTATTTTTTCCGTCTCCGAAAGTGAAATAACCATATGGGCGAGCCACATTATCGACGCCAGTGAAAGTACCGTCGAAGTCTTTTGAAAAACGCTTCATGTCAGTCACAAAGGCTTTGAGCACCGGCTCTATTTCATGCGGCTTTTGATCGTAGGTCTGGATTAATTGTTTGAAGCCATCCAGATCTCCGGACGCAAAACGGCGCTCCAAATCCTGCAATATAGCTCTTTCCGGAGGGGCCAGATCCTCGTGTGACTGAGCCCAGCCGGAAAGGTTATTCCTGGCTGTTTCGCTCTTTTGATAATCCGGCAATTTCCCATCGGCAATTGCTTGCGCTCTTTCTGCTACCAGCGACCGACCGGCCCTTTCACTGCGCACCAATTCGAGAAATGCGTCATGAACCGGGAGCTTCTTGCCGTCTTCGGCGCGCTGGGCATAGCTGGCTTCATCAGGCACGCCGCTCAAGCCGAGCAAATTCCCTTTCGAGTCATCGCAGACCAGTCGGGTGCCGCGCTCGGTCTGCTGGACTTCCATCATTCCTTTCAGACCGGCATTGTCGATGAAATAATTGAGCAGTTGCGCTCGGCGTGCATCCGAGGGGGTCGATTGACAGAGGTTTTTCAGCGCGGTTTCAACGGCTGGTAGAGATCCTTTCATCAGTCCCTGATAGAGGTCTTTCAATTGCGCTCTTTCGCGGAATGTGAAATTGAGCTGCGCCTCTTTGCTCTGGCTCATGCCGTCGAGAACTGTAGTGACCAGCGCGTCGGCGGCTTTGTCTTGAATTTTGTGCTCGGGCGATGCGGAAAGCGGACTTTCCCTTTCGCCGAAAGTCGGTGTCCAGGAAAGCGCACTTTTGCCCGGCTTGAGCGACAATTCGCCTTCCCATTTCGCTATGTTGCCGTTTGCCGAAGTGGCCAACCAGGTGCCGTCGGAGCTTTTCAGGCTCTTGCCGCCTTCGGCAATCTCGATTTTTTCTCTTGAGGCAATGCGTCCTTCAAATCCTGACTGGCCGACCACATTTATCGTCAATCCACCGTCCGGCCGCCAGTCGAAAATCAATTTTCTTTCACCCTGTTCGGCTGTTTTCATGGCCGCCCAGACCGGCCGTCCACTGCCGTCCACAGCTACTTTCATGCCATTCTCCTCAGGCATGAGCTGGATGTCTTTGACCTTATTGCCCGTGTAGTAGGCGACCGATTCTTCAATGTTCTGGCGGGCTGCCGATAAGGTCTCTGTGCTGTCCTTTTTTGACCCGGCCAGAGCTTTGGCAGCTCGATAAAATGCGTACAGGAGCAAAGCACCTGTGGTCGAATCGTCTTTGAGAACTGCTTCCGGGTCGGTGCGGTTGACGGGAGCATCTTTTGGCCCGGCTGTCGCGTCGGCGCCGGCAGCGCCTGCACCGGCGCCCGGTGCCAATCGTTCGGGTGCAGCCGGGTTTTGGGCCTTTTGTTCGGGCTTTTCAGCCGCCTGCAATTCCATTTCCATCTTGGTCAAGCTGCCGTCTTCGGCGTCGGCCTCCCGGTTGCCATCCGGCGCTTCTGGCGCGAAATTTTCGACTTCGGGCAAAGGACCGCCCTTGGTCACTTCAGGTTTTCTGGATTTGTCGTCGTCCGCCATGTGGTCGCCACCACCCCCAGTCGGCCAGTTATAGATATATGCCACAGGCGGTCGCTAAATCGGTCCCGGAAGCCTTTTCCTCTGAGGATTTTGCTTGCGAACCTGAATCTAGTCACGCCCCGGATTGGGTGAATTGCCGGGTGCTGCCAGAGTTTTAACTGTCGGGGTAAATCAGTCGAAATGCCTGTGAATCGGATAGAATCGGATAGAATCGGATAGAATCGGATATAGGATGAAACGATGCTTCGATCTTAATCCTCTCAGTTTGCAGTTTTGTTGCAGAGCCTGGTTTATCGAGGTTTTAGAGGCGCATAAGGGGCGTCGGTATTGGCTTTGGCAGAGTTGGAAATGGCCAGAGAGGCGACAAAAGTGGCGATCATCAAATAAGCACTGGCCCGGCCAAGGCCTTCGACTACCCGGGCTCGTGCCGGCAGGCCAGGATTTCGATGGGCTTCCAATTCCTCAGGCACATATTTGGCCAGCGCTTCGCGCATGCCGCGTGTGTCGCCTTTGGCCACATCGCCGGCCAGACCGCGCAGGTTCTCCAGCTCTTTGGCCAGTTTGTCGCGCTCGACGGCGTCTTTTGTTTTTTCGAGCGCCAGTTCTTTCTTGCGAATTGCCAATTCGACAAGATCTTTGTTTGAAATCGTGTCGGCGCCAATGCGCACACCTTCTGTGGTCAGTGTCACATCGACAATGCGACCGCCCAGATCGACTGTGCCGATCTTTATTTCTTGTCCTGTGGCAGCCGGTGCGGCCGCGACGTCGCCTCCTGCCCGCACTATCTTGAGACGATCCTTGAGGCTGCGCAGGGCCAGCTCTCCTTCGGCAAGTTTCGTGCCGCCGGTGGTGCTGCCGCTGTTTTGTATTTCTAAGGCGAGCCGATTGTATTCTGCCGCCACTACAG
>CAZHEZ010000322.1:0-3957 GCA_964531315.1 uncultured Candidatus Obscuribacterales bacterium
GGCGTGATCGTCCTAATGCAGTGGAAAGACCTCAGGCGGACTGCAATTGGCGGGATCACGTTTGCAATCGTGATTGCCGCGGCGTTTATTTATCTGCCGGCATTTCCTGCCAAGCTGCTGATTCCCGAACTTACCACTTATCACACCAGTGAACGGCAAACCCTCTGGTCGCCCTATCAAAGAATTGACCTGACAGTTTTGAAAACCAAAGAAGGGGCGTCGAAAATTGGTGCTGCTTCTGGTGTTTCGTCGGATGACTCCAAAGCCAATGTGTCCGATTTTGTCGGTTTGGAACTTTCCGCCAATCGCGCGTTTTACCAATATTTCTTCAATCTCAAAGCAAACTCGCCTTTAGCATCTCAGGAATTGTGGAAAAACATTCGCGACGATTACGCGCTTGCCTTTAATTTGAACAAACCGAAATCGGCATTGATTGTTGGTTCTGGTACTGGTCAAAATGTCACCTCAGCGATCGATGCGGGAGTTAGCGACATCGACGCCGTGGAAATCGATCCGGTAATACTTGAGATTGGGAAGAGATACAACCCGGACAATCTTTCCGATAAGGTTCACTTGATCTGCGACGACGCCCGGCATTTCTTTTCACGATGCCGCCGCAAGTACGATGTGGTCAACTTCTCCACCCTGGATTCGCACACCATCGCCGGACTGGGCTCGTCTGTGAGAATCGATGCCTACGTCTATACAAAGGAGAGCATCAAGGAGTCTCTTGGTCTTCTCAATGACGACGGCGTTCTGCTGATTAGTTTTGCCACTGTTGCACCCTGGTCGGAAGCGCGGCTGTTTAAAACATTTACGGCTGCTGCTGGCTATGAGCCCATTGTTCTAAAAGGGAAAATGATTGGTTGCATTTTCATCCTTGGACCGCACGTGAAGGATGGAACACTCAAGATTCCCGCAGAGTATCCACTTGCTAAAAAGACCTATCCCGAGAATACGCGCATTCTCTCAGACGATTGGCCTTATCTCTATGTCCAGCCGGAGAAGGTGGATTATCCTTATCTGTTGGTTGTTCTTGAGGTGCTGGCGCTC
Organism: uncultured Candidatus Obscuribacterales bacterium; assembly: GCA_964531315.1. GTDB lineage: Bacteria > Cyanobacteriota > Vampirovibrionia > Obscuribacterales > Obscuribacteraceae > QKMZ01. Next base: position 1,054 of record CAZHEZ010000322.1, read on the forward strand.
AGCCTTTATGCCGGGCGTCGATTGTTGTTTGGAAAGTCAGACGGACATTCGTGGCAGATGTTCTTCCTGGGCAGCGCATTTATGCTTCTGGAACTGCACTCAATCTCGTTTCTCTCTTTACTTTATGGTTCCACCTGGATAACGTCCGCATTCGTCATTAATGGCATCTTGTTGATGATTCTTGCTGCGACCATTGCTACTAACAATCTTGGAAAGCAGGTAGACAGCAAGATCAAGATTGTCTACGGCATTCTCTTTGCGGCTATCTTTACAAGCTTTTTCATCTCGCAGGAAGGTGTAGTTAATGCGCTTGCAACCGGTGGGCAATTCATTCAGTATTCGCTAGTGACGTTGCTGACGATCCTGCCGATGGGCATCGCCGCAGTAGTTTTCGCCAGCGGCTTGCGCGCTTCTTCAAACACTTCGAAGGCACTTGCCTTCAATCTTTTCGGCGCAGTCGTCGGTGGGTTGCTTGAGTATTTATCCACCTATCTCGGTATTCGCAACTTGCTAATCGTGGCAGCCAGCCTCTATTTGTGCTCGATGATCTCGTTTTTGTCCACTGGCAAAAAGACTGCCGTCAGCGCAAAATCTGGCTCAGAAGAAGCCGCTTGAGGGCGGTTCTTAAGATGTTTCTAGCAGCCGCTTTGGCGGACAATCTCGTCAACGACGCGAGCAAGCGGTGCGGTGGCGTCGATGATAATACCGTTTTTTGGAATGTCTTCTTTCGTTTGATGCAATCGCGCAGCCTGTTCTCGTTCCGTTTGTTTTCCGCCCCACTCATCTTCCGGTCGCGCACCAAGCCGCCGGTTCAATGTGTCAAGGTCGATCTCAAGGACAAAAACGCCGTCAAATAAATCTATGAACTTTGAAAAATTCCTAGAACCACCGCAGAAAAATGTTACTGCCTCATCCTGGTTCGCGGCTAAGGCTTTTACTTTATCTATATGCCAAATGTGGTGCTCGTGCGTGAATCCATCGGTAGGTTTACCAGTTTCCGGATCGCCTTGATAGGCCAATTCCCTGTCACCATGGACGGCATGGTAGCCGCGCCGCTGCAATTCATTGCAGACCGACGTTTTGCCGGTGCCAGAAACGCCTTCAATGAGATAGTTTTTCATGCCCATGGCTAGATAATACAAGCAACTGACCGGTCTATTTAGAGATAGACAGGATTCCCAGGAGAAATCCTGTTAGAGCCCAGATAGCTAGAAGCATCGTGCCGATTGTTGAAATCCGCGATCTTTTGACAATGACCAGGAAGAAAGTTCCAAAAACGGAAAGAACGCTGGAGTAGAAAAGAGCGAGCACTAATTTGAGGTTGAGGAAACTCTCTGCCGGCTTCTTTTCTGTGCATACTGTAAATGCATCCGTTCTATAAGTTGGTCGCTTCGCACTTGTCGAAGTTTGTAGATTCGAAGGACTCGCGTGCGCAGGGACAATTGCTGACTTACCACGCCAGTAAAAATGGCGCATGTCTTCGTCCGATGTCTGTGGCATCTGTGCTTGTGCCGTACTGGCAGCGCCCAGCCAAACCAATGCGATAGCTGCTGTCCTCTTAAGTGTCTTTAGCCGATCCCGAATCCTTCTCAGTCCCACCGGGCAGTTTTCCGTAAGGATCGTTCCATCTTTGCGACGAAAGAGTTGGAGGCAGGCATTCCCTTGCGACTTGCGGAAAACCTCAGCAACCTCTTTCGAGGACATCTGTGAGACGTTGTAGACGTTCAGTTTGCATTGTCCGCAAAATCGTGTTCTCTCGTCGCCTTCCATTGAATCCCATGGAACATCACATGGCGCGGCAATGTAGAGGCGCTGGACTAGAGCGTCGTCGTTTGTCTTGACGGATTTGTTTTGATCAAATTTCATTCTAGGTTTTTGCTTCAAAACCCACAGCTGGACGGCATGAAATTAGTTGCTATGCCGGCAGCGAATCCGGCCAGAGCCCAAATGGCTAGAAGCATCAGACCGATTGTCGAAGGACGCGCCTTTTTCTTGATGCAGATAAGCAGCAGTCCGATTGAAGAAACAACACTGGCGACGATTGTGCAAAAGTTGATTTTTGCCTGGAAATTTGCTCTTTCCTGCTCAATTGCCGATTGGGGAAGAATAATTCCCAATGTCGCTTGAGCGTGCGCATCGCTGTTCAATCCCAGAAAAGCAAATAGGGCGATTACCGCAGCAACTTTCAATCGAACACGATCACGCAGTTTTCGCAAACCGACCGGGCAATTGTCGGTAATGATGGTGCCATCTTTGCGCCTGTAAAGTCGCATACATACACGCCCTTCTGATTGGCGAATGAAATCCGCGGCTTCAGCGGTTGACATAGTCGACACGCTGTATACGTTGAGTTTGCAGTCGCCACAAAAACGTTTTTTCTCGTCACCGGTCATTGAATCCCAGTCAACATGGCAAGGTGAAGCGATCGAGATTTGCTGCACTAAGGAGTTATCGTTCTCTTTTTGAAGTCTCTTCTGTTGCATTGTGCGCAGGCCTCAGTGAGTCCTTGATGGCGGGAGAAACGACGTGAAACCAGAAGAGATTCCGACAATGAAACCGGTGAAAGCCCAGATTGCCAGAAGTATCAGGCCCATTGTTGACGGGCGAGTCTTTTTGAGCAAAGTGAGCACAATTAGTCCAATGGAAGAGAGAACCGCTGCAAGATTGAGAAGCCAACCGTACTGTTCAAGAAGGCTCGGAGCAACTCTTATTGAAACCATTTGTCCCATTGTGACAGCGCTGGTTTGCGGTTGTATTACCCCACTGGCACTTGACTGCGCAGAGTAATCGCAGGCTTGAGCTTGCGAGCTAAGCAGTCCAGCGACAACTAAATATGCGGCTACAGCTGCTGCTGTTTATCTGTCGCGGTCGAGAATTTTTATCAGACCGACCGGGCAAAAGTAG
>CAZHEZ010000323.1:0-3615 GCA_964531315.1 uncultured Candidatus Obscuribacterales bacterium
CCCAGGTGATTTTCTCATTGGGCACCGCTCCACTGTAGGAACCATATGAGGTGGTGCTATCGGAAATCTGGCAGAAATAGCTCCAGAACGGGCAGGGCTTTTGCAAGTCTTGCTGAATCAAGGGCACAACGCAGATTGGGAAGTCGCCGGCAATGCCACCGCCTATTTGGAAGAAACCAATTCCGTGCTCGTCCGTGCAGCTGCCGTCATACCATTTGATCAGCTCTTGCATGTATTCCAAACCGCCACGAATGATCTGGCAAGATGACAGTTCGCCTGCCACAACATGCGATACGAAGATATTGCCGAGGGTGCTGTCTTCCCAGCCGGGCACGAATATAGGCAGGTTCTTTTCAGCAGCCGCCAATATCCATGAGTCTTTCGGGTCGATCTGGTATTCGTTTTTCAAAACCCCTGACTTGACCAGACGGTACATGACCTCATGCGGGAAAAGCCTTTCTTTGGCTTTGTCAGCGGCTTCCCAGATATCGAGAACATGTTTCTCGATCTTGCGGATGGCCGTGTCTTCCGGAATGCAAGTGTCGGTGACCCGGTTCAGCCCGCGCTCACGCAGAGCTGTTTCCTGCTGCGGGGTCAATTCTCTGTAGTTGGGAATGCGCTCGTAGTGGTCGTGCGCGACCAGGTTGAAGATGTCTTCTTCGAGGTTGGCGCCGGTGCAGGTGATCGCTTGCACTTTGTCATTGCGGATCATCTCAGCAAGCGACAAACCAAGCTCGGCAGTGCTCATCGCGCCCGCCAGTGTGATCATCATTTTCTTGCCCGTGCGCAGATGCTCAACATAGGCTCTGGCTGCGTCCTTTACGGTCGCGGCGTTGAAATGGCGAAAATGATGCTCAATGAAATTCGTAATGCTGGTCATCGCACCGTCCTCTATCTATAAATTAATACCGGCGTGGAAATTTAGCACGAGAAGGCTGGAAAGTGCCGTTTAGCAACGAAGAAACTTAATACTGGTTACTTTTCCCGCGCATGACAACAGCTTGACCCGGTCGGAACCAGCAATCAGTCCAGCCTCTCCGACATGATTCAGTAGGTCACTGGGTCAGCCATTTCGGCTTTTGATAAAATTGAAAAAAAAGCTGGAGGGTTCAAAAATGCGACATCGCTGGCCACATCTCCGCGGAGCCGCCGTCATGGCAGTGCTGCTTGCATGTCCGGCGCCTGGTCTGGCCGATGAGTACAGTCAAGGCAATGGCGACTACACGGCAGGGAATTTTGCGAAAGCAAAAGAGCATTTCGTGAAAGCGACTCTCGCCAAGCCCAAATCATGGCAAGCTCATTACCAGCTTGCCAACACCTTCGTTCAGCTGAAAGACTCGGCAAATGCAAAAAAGAGTTACCTTAAGTGCCTTGCTTGCAAGCCACCGGCGGACATTAAGGCCAATTGCGACCGGGCTATCTCCTTCATAGCTTCAAATCCTTCGCTCACTGCACCGGCTGCCCCACCACCTGTTTATAGACCCTCGATGTATACTTCCGGAACCCATTCCAGTGGCAGTTCAAGCTCAGGTTCAAGCGCTAGTTCCACTGCCTCGCAAGCTGCAACATCCAACCAAAACGATGCAAAGGAAGCGAATCGGGCCAGAATAATGCAAGAAGCAGAGGCAGAAATTGTGAAGATGAGGGCGGAAGAAGATGCCCGCCTAAAGGAAATGGAGGCCAATGCCAATCAGCGCTTTAGGGATCCGGACGGCACCAGAAGGACTGGACTGTCGACTGAGGAAGAAGCGGCATACAAGAAAGAAGTTGAGCAAAAAGCCAACACGATCCGGGAAAATGCCAAACGTCGGGCGGATAGTGTCAGGTAGCATCGATCCAACTCTGGAAGTATGATTTGGCAAATAAAACAGCTAATACGCCACGAAAGATTCACACAAATACCTTATCGTCCTTTGGCATCGGACGGTGGAAAGCAGCACGGCAGAAAGGGCAGCAATGAAACTGCTAATACTGGGCGGAACCATTTTTGTTGGGCGGCACATTGTGGCGTCAGCGCTCAAAGCCGGTCACTCGGTGACAACACTCAACCGCGGCACCTATAAGCTGGAAGAGCAGAAGGACGTGGAGAGGCTGATTGCCGACCGCTCCGCCGACCTCCATGTTTTGAAGAACAGAAAATGGGACGCCGTCATAGACACATGCGGATACGTCCCCGGCGTAGTCTCGAAATCTGTCGAAGCGCTTCAAGGATGCGTCGACAATTATGTATTCATCTCGACTGTTTCGGTCTACAAGAACTTTCCAGCCGATGAGATGGACGAAACCGCACCAATAAAATCCATCAATGCCGGAGACGAGGTCGAGTACGGCTCCCTGAAATCAGCTTGTGAAAATGCTGTAGAAAAGGTCTTTCACTCTCACACTACGATTGTCAGACCTGGTCTGGTTGTCGGTCCTCATGATCCGACCGACCGCTTTACTTACTGGCCGGTGCGCGTATCGCAAGGCGGTCGTGTATTGGCGCCCGGCGATCCGGAAAGAAGAATTCAGTTTATCGACGCTCGAGATCTCGGTGATTTCACCGTTCATCTGGTGGAGAAAAAGACAACCGGAGCATTCAATGCAACCGGACCAAAAGATCCTCTTACCATGCGTCAATTCCTCAATGAATGCAATGCGGTCGGCGGCAATCTCGCACAATTTTCATGGATGGACGATGACGCTCTCACCAGGGCAGAGGTCGATCCGTGGATGGAAATGCCACTTTGGATTCCCGCCAGCGATAAGGAACACAGTGGTTTTCTCAAATTGAATTGCCAGAAGGCGCAAAAATCAGGATTGCGGTACTTGCCTCTGGCAACTACCATCAAGGACACACTGATGTGGAGCAATTCTCGCGGCTCTTCAGTTGAATGGAAAGCTGGATTAAGAGCCAAGAAAGAAAAGGAACTGATGGCGAGCATAGCCCAAACTTGAGCAAGGATGCATTTTGAGCCTGGCAATTTGAATACAAAGAAATTCCTCAAAATCATTGCAGTGGTCACAGTTTTTCTGGCTGCGATCATACTTGGCACAATTTATTATGCGACTGCCGTGACAATGAACGATTTCGATTTCTTCAGTCGAGCCGTCCTCCATCCGTTTGTCTTTCCGAAAGAAGCCTACGACATTGAGCCTGTGCCCGGTATCAAGAAGGTTTCTCTCTTTATACCGTGCGCCGATGGTGCGAAGATGCATGCTTTGTATTTCAAAAAACCTGGTGCCGACAAACTGGTGATTGTCAATCACGGAGCCGGAGGCAATCTTCTTGGTCGCGTATACATAGCGCAAAGCGCAGCCCTGGCAGGTGCTTCAACACTTTTATACGACTATCGTGGCTATGCTCAAAGCACTGGCAAGTTCAACCTCGACACTATTCTTGAAGACGGGCTGACCGCCTATGATTATGCAAATAAGAAACTGGGATATCCCGCCAATAAAATCATCGAATGCGGCGAATCCATAGGCTCGGCTGTCGCCAGTCAAACTGCCGTGAAAAGACCTTGTGCAGGAGTGCTCATGCTCTGCGGAGTGACTCGATTGCCGGCGGCGGTGCGAAAAATATTCCCAATCTTTTGGATTTTTCCGGATGCTATCTTTGCGAAAAACAAAATC
>CAZHEZ010000324.1:0-3522 GCA_964531315.1 uncultured Candidatus Obscuribacterales bacterium
GACGCTTGTGGCGCCAAGGGTCATCGACATGGCGCAGAGGGCGACTGCAAGGGCGATTGTGCGGAGCTGGGGGGCATTCTTCAGCAAAATCGTGTACTCCTGGGGGTAGCAACTCCTTGAAGAATAGGTTGCGAAGTTAACGGGCTGGTGAATGCCCTGCCACAATTTCGTTATGTTCGCCGCAAATCCCCGGTGCGCCGTGGCAAATATAGATAAAGGGGACTTTGTAAACCGGTTAGCGCTTCTATGGCCAAAGTATTACTAGCAGACGATGACTACAGCTTGCTGGTCATGCTGTCCGCGTGGCTTAAGCATGAAGACCATCATGTGGTGGAAACAGCGCGAGACGGCGAGCAGGCGCTCGAGCTTCTGCTCACTTATTCTTTCGACTGCGTGGTTATGGACTGGGAGATGCCGAAGATAGACGGCATCGAAGTGTGCAAAAGGGTGCGCGAAAAGAACAAGAAGATACCGATACTTCTGCTATCAGGAAGAGATGCCATTGAAGATCTAATCATGGGGTTGGATGCTGGTGCTGATGATTATCTGACCAAGCCGTTTGCAGCTGGCGAACTCTCTGCACGTATAAGAACGCTTCTCAGGAGAGCCAACCTGGTAGACCTGGAGGCTATTAAGTCAGACTCTATCGAGATTGAAAAGGCTGGTCACTCAGCAACTTTTGACGGCAAGGAATTGAACCTGGCCCCGCGCGAATATGATCTGCTCGAATTTCTTATGCGACACCCGGGCGAAGTCTTTTCGCCGGAGGCTTTGATGGCTCGCGTCTGGCCGGACAAAGAAGACGCCAGCGTGGCGGCTGTGCGCGTAGCGGTGCAGCGTGTCCGCAGCAAGCTCACTGATGCCTCCGGTAGATGTCCGCTCACGACCGTGCGTGGGTCCGGCTACCGCTGGGACGGCGCACAGAATTGAGTTTTATGTTTTTGAAACACCTATATGACCTAATTTATAAGGCACTCTAAGCTTTATCTATATGCTCTTATATATGAACTTAGGAGGAGGAAACTCTTCTATGGTCGTTTTTATCGGAAATCACACTTATTTTCATGCCTGAAGAAGTTGAAGGCTCGATCAAAAAAACAAGCGGAAACGGCGGGTCAAACCCCCTGTTTCGTTCGTCATTGTCACGCCAGGGTTTTGTCATCATTGCCGTGCCTCTGCTGCTGTCGTTTTTTTTCATTGTCGGGCTGAAATTTCTGCTCGATGAAGCGCAGGCGCAGGCAGACCGAGAAGCCCATTCCAGGCAGATTCTCGGTGCCGCCAATGCGCTGGGCAATTCGGTCGTTTTTGCAATCAGCGACTATCTGCTCGATACAATGATGCCGGAAGCTTTCACCAAGACGCGCTACGAAGGCGCTATACAGCGAGCCCGTTCGCGTATGGATGAACTCAATTCGCTTTTGCCGTCTCAAGGCCCGCAGCAGGAGATGGCACTGCGCATGCGCACCGAGCTTGATTTGACGTTCCAGCTCTTTTCGTCCCAGCAACCTTCTCATTCGGGTGACGACAAGCCCAATGCGGAAATGGCGCAACGCAGCCGGGCTTTGCGAGAGCTGACCAATTCACTTTTGGCAGACACACGCCGGCTAATTGAATACGAAGAAGCGCAGTCGAAGGCGCAGGGAAAGACTTTCAGTAGCTACGGACGGCTGATTGACATTTTTCTTTTGCTGGCGGTGATTTTGAATATGGTACTGGCCGCGGTGCTAATGTTGGGATTTCTCCGCAATATATCGCAGCGGCTTTTGGTGGTGATGGACAATTCGAAGCGGCTGGTCTCAGAGAGAGATTTGAACCCGCCGGTGGCCGGTGATGATGAGATCGGCAAGCTGGACAGATTAGTGCACGAAGCAGCCGGCCGGCTGAAAGAAGCACGCCGCCGCGAGCGAGCGATTGTGGAAAATGCTCGCGAGGTAATTTGCTCACTCAACGAAAAAGGCACCCTCGTCGAGGTCAATCAAGCCTGTGTCGCTGCCTGGGGATACAGGCAGGATGAGATTTTGCAAGGTCCAATCGCGCGCATCATTCATGATGTGGACAGTCAATTGTTTTTGGAAAAACTGGCCGAGTGCTGCACGCAAAAGCAAGCTCAGTCGTTTGAATGCCGCCTGATTACTGGTTCTGGTGTGCTCAGGGATGTTCTCTGGTCGGCGCAATGGTCTGATGCTGATGAGCGAGCATTTTGTGTCGTGCTCGATATCACCGAGCGCAAGCGCGCTGAAGATGCGCTCCGGCAGAGCGAAGAACGCATGCGATCGGTTTTTGAGATGATGCCGCTGGCCTTGCTTGTGATGACACCGGATGGCCAGGTCGCCTCGGCAAATCCGGCGGCCGAACAACATTTTGGAGCTGCAGCGGCGGACTTGAACGGACGGCTCGTCACTGATTTTTTCCGCCAGGATAAATACGGTGAAAAAACTGTTTTATTTCCCGATCTGATGAATCCGCCCTTGCACCCACTGCGCCGAATCTACGGCAAGCGCGTTGATGGCGGGCTGTTTCCGGCTGAAGTAATGAGCACTGTATACGATACCAGCTCTTTGAAAGGGCGTCTTTTGATTGTTAAAGACGTCAGTCGAGAGTATGAAGCGGAGCGGCTAAAACAGAGCTTCATGGCCATGGTCGGTCATGAACTGAAAAGCCCGCTCATGTCGATTCATGTCTGTCTGGAAATGTTGGGAAAAGGATTTTTCGGAGACCTCAATGAAGAAGGCCGTGAGTCGGTAAGAACAGCCGAAGAGAGCGTGCAAAGATTGATAGGCCTGGTAAACGAAATACTTGATGCGGAAAAACTGGAATCCGGCTCTATTTCGATTGCTCCGCAAAAAACCAATCTGGAAAAGATTTCCGCAATGGCCACTAATGCAGTTTCCGCTCTGGCGGAAGCGAAAAAAATTCGCATCCACAAAGATGTAATGGACATCGAAATTACTGCCGACACAAATCGTCTGGTGCAAGTAGTGGTCAATCTTTTGTCAAATGCGATTAAGTTTTCGCCACCCAATTCCAAAGTTCAAGTCTATGCCAAGTTGAATGGAAACATTGTCGAAGTGAGCGTTGCAGACAATGGACGCGGAGTGCCCAGCGAACATCAGCATATGGTTTTTGAACGCTTCCATCAGGTTTCTCCAGGAGATGCAAAAGAGAAGGGTGGAACCGGATTGGGACTGGCCATTTGCAAAGCGATCGTGGAAGCGCATGGCGGCAATATTGGCGTGGAAAGTGAACCGCCCAACGGCAGCCGATTTTGGTTTACCCTGCCGAAATAATGGTTGAGATTTTGGCAGTTTTGTCGTGATATAGTTTCGGAAAATTTCGAGGGTGGAGCGGACTGCATGTACAAAGAATGGAAAACGTTTCTGAGAGCATTGATGGTGCTGTCCGCCACTTTTGTGCTCGTCCTGCCATTGCCGTCTTTTGCCGAGGATGCAAAACATGCAACAGCTGAAGGCGACAATCCGAATTTGAATGAAGGGGCACTGCAACACACCAGGCCCGGGCAGG
>CAZHEZ010000325.1:0-3502 GCA_964531315.1 uncultured Candidatus Obscuribacterales bacterium
CCCACCACAATTGATCTAATTGAGCCAGATATTGATCAGGATCATACAAACCGGGCAATATGTCGACGATGGTACCATCGGCGGTGAGGATATAAGAGGCGACATTGCCGTGCAATGTACGGGTAATCTTGTGCCCCTTGCCAAAGTCAATCGTCACAGTCGGCACATCTCTGACGCTAACCCAGACAGGCTCGAACTTTTCATTTATCGCTCTTGCTACATTTTCATCCGAGAACAACACGGTTCTCGCCATACGTGCATTCGTTCAGCAAAAGCGGTCATCGAGATGACCCATCATTTGAAAGAGAAGCACAGGCTTATGCGATTCGCGTGAGGCATCCATTGCGGTTTGAATCGCTTTGTGCCAGCGCACTTTACCGGGTTCGACCTTTTCGCTGGGCTGATGTTTGTTGCCCGATTTCTGCGAGCTGCCCAGAGTTTTTGCAGCAGCCTGAGAATTTGCCGGTTTTGACGCCCTTTGAATCTCGCGCTTTTCCACTGGTTTGACATCAGCAGCAAGTGGTTCTCTGAAGTTGCCGATTATGCCCTTCACCGGCATCTCAATGCGCATTTTGCTCATGTCACGAATATCGCGCGGTCTATATTTGAACGACGGTTGCTCCTGCGCTTGAAGCGGTGCGCCGGCTACGGTGCCTGCCAAAATCGCAACCAGTGCCAAATTTTTGAGCGTTCGACTGGACATATTAGCCTCACAAAGCGGTCGCCACATGAAGAAATTATGCGCAGCCGCGCTTAGAAAACGGCCCGGGTAAACCCCAGACTTGCCAGGCTGTAGATCCTGAAATTGGCCGGGTCAAGCAGGCAAGAACCAGAAAAGCCCTGGAATAGAGGGGGTATGGCGACCATGTACAATAAGCGGTTCGTTACAGCCTGGGAGGACCTATGGGCATGAAGAGAAAGCAATTTGTAACCGGCGCCGTCATTGCAGCTGCCGCTTTGTTTCCGCTTGCAGCCTGGTCGCAGTTCGGACTGCAGCCTGCAAACTTCGTCTCTGTAGGAAACTCGACCCTGCCGGCTGGACAATACTTGATGAGCAATCTGGCTACCGGTCAGTCCGTATTTGTGGTGCTCAATGCGCAAGGACAAATGCTGGCTCAAGACCCGAGAGCCTTACAGGTTTCCCTTCAGCCGACCCAAACAGCTCCCCTTCAACCGGCTGCCGGCACACCGGCAGCCAATACCGGCGGCAACGGTTTCGGCGGGCTGCTGAAACAGGGTCTGGATTCTTTCATTCAGAACAAATTCACGCAACCGCAAGGTCAATAAGCAGCGGCACTAAGTTTAGAGGGGCTCACAATGTGAGCCCCTCTTTTTGCCTTTTATCGTGCCCGACTCTAGTCGTCGTTGCGGTCGCGTTTCTTCTCGTCGTTGTCTTTGTCCTTGTCTTTATCTTTGTCTTTGCTCTTGTCGCCGAAATCGATCACAGTAGTCGTATCAATCTCAGTAGTTTTGTTGGTGGCAGACGACGAAGTTGCCGGTGCTGTGGTTGCTGGAACATTCAGGTCACCAGCGCTGGTCGTACTGGAAGTTGACGATGTCGCAGCCGGTGTCGAAGTAGTCGTGGCATTGGTCATAGTAGTGCTGGTTGAGGTCGACGATCCACTGGCGCTGCCGGAAGTAGCGATATCGGATGGAGTGCCGAATAGTTTTGTTTCATCGATGAATGCAGCAACCGGCTGATATGTTTTAGCATCGACAGATTGAGTGACTGTTTTGGTCACACCCATCTTTCCGGCTGTAATGGCAGCGTCGCGCTCGCCTGTTTCTTTCGGTTTGCCGAAATTCACACCAAGCAGATTGACCCACATTTTCTTTTCTACGACGTGAATTTTGAAACCTTTGATATTGGTAGCCTGGACAGTGCCATCGGCACTTTCAGCCAAATTGAGCGTGACCGATTTCTCCATTGCTATTGAGTCGACGGTGTCGTCTCCGGTCGTGTTCTCAATTTTGTTTGGGATGGTGACTGTGACGATATAGTTGCCTTCGTCTTTGTCCTTATCTTTCACAACCACAATCACGGCTTTATTGTCTGTAATCAGCTTGGCTGCATCCGCACCCAGTTTGCTGGGATCGATAACGCGGCAAAACTTTCCAAGCTCATTGGCTTCGGTTTGCAAATCCGGATCGGACAGATTGATTTTAGTGGCGGTGTCTATCGCTCTTTGCAGATAGGACTGACTGTCTGCGTACTTGCCGCTTTGTCTGGTCGCCTGGGCCAGACGCTTCAAAGTCAGCTCAAGATTGGCATCGGCAGGAGCATCGCCCCCGACTTGTAGCGCGGTCAAACAACGGACCCAGCCGGTCTCCGCCTTTTTGAAATCACTGGCGTCGCTAGCAGCTTGAGCGGTAACTTTCGCCTTTTCGAATTTTGGATTTTCCCCTTCTGCAAATGCAGGGGCAAAGGTAATAAACCCAAGAATGCTCAGACTAATTGCGGTACGTTTGAAACTCATAAATCCTCTTCTTCTAAACGGTCGGTCGAACGAAAATCACTTGCGCAATGCATGATAGGCAGCGCGAAAAACTATCGCGCCTTCTTTTCTCGGTGGATCAAATACTCGGTGAGGGCTTTGGGATCGTCGGTGACGATTCCATCAACACCTTCTGAAATTAGTTCTTCCCACTCCGGCTTTTTGTTGGGCGTCCAAACATTGACCTTCAACGATGCGCCGTGTGCAGTATCAACAACGTCTTTGCGCATGCTGCCGAAATAAGGATGCCAGGCTGTTGCACCAACCTGTTTGGCATATTGGCCGACATCACAAATAATTGGGTCGCCCAGAAGGGCAATGGCATATTTCGAACTCTTAGCGTGAAGGCGTTTCAAAACCTCATGATCGAACGAGCTGATAATAATCTTGTCCGGATATTTGTAATCGGCAAGAACCTTTAGAAGATCATCTTCGATGCCCGGATAGGCAACCGGTGTATTTTTGATCTCTACATTGAGCACGACCTTGCCGTCTAAAAGTTTGAGGACATCGGCAAGCAGCGGCACGCGCTCATTTTTGTACTGCTCTGCGAACCAGCTGCCGGCATCAAGTTTGTTTATGTCGGCCAGGCTTGTGTCTTTGATCAGCCCCTCACCATTGGTGGTGCGTTTCAAATCTTCGTCGTGAATTACAACCAGCTCGCCGGTTTTGCAGCGCTGAATATCAAGCTCGATTCCGTAAACGCCATTTTCTTTGCATTTGCGAAACGCAGCCATTGTGTTTTCCGGCGCCCACTTCGATCCGCCGCGGTGGGCGTAGATCTTGGGATCTTTCGACTCGGCTGCCGGGGCAGGCAGGGCGCAAAGCTGGCCCAAAGTGAAGCAGAGTGTCAAGAGCACAGTCTTAGCAATACGGATGCGTGACATAGACTAACCTCTGGAGGTTCTTTATTGTCCCAAAAGGTAGCACGTCCGGACGCAAAAAACTCACTTTTGACCTCCTCCCCGTCCTGAAGGAAGGGGATTCCGGCTAGACAAGAACGCTTG
>CAZHEZ010000326.1:0-3477 GCA_964531315.1 uncultured Candidatus Obscuribacterales bacterium
GAGAATACGGAAAACACGGATGCCAAAAGGACAATCGAAAAAATCCTGGTCTTTGAGGAGACCAAATGCTTGAGCTGCTCTTGCAAATAATCAGACTTCTCTCTAAATGCCGGCTGCACGGTCCCACATTCCTGGCAAAAGCGATCGCCAAGTAATGTTTCCGCATCGCAAGACGGACAATGCAAAACTAGCTCAGCACCGGATGAGTGAGCGCATTCAGGCTCGTCCTCAAAAGACTCACGGAGCAAAGTCGCCCTTACCTCACAATCGTCAATCTTAATCTGACTGGTTTCCGTAGTCAGCCGTGCCAAATCGCCACCCCCACTTGACTTGCCCGGACCCTGCACGTTTGCGGTCCTTTCCAGTTTAGCACCATACAATAGTTCGATCGTTATGATGTAAGGCGGCTTCTAATGCCGGTTTTCGAGATGCAAAGATAGATATTGCATACAGTTCAAACGCACAACATGTATGTCGGGGAAAGCCAAGGCATACCCTGGCATAACCAGGCATATCCCGGCATATCCCGGTATATAAAAGATGGGGTGATAAAATTACGGGCGTTGGCATCCGAGGCTGAATAGCATGAGTCAAGAGTTGGTCAAAGCCGAGCGAGCGGCGCTCATTCAAGCGGTGAAAGCGCTTTATATACCCTTGTCTCTGTTCATTGCCTGCGTCATTTCGGCAGGCGGCATGTACATGGTCCTCTACACTGAGGATAGAAGCCCGGGCTATGTCTTTCTTGCTGTCGCCTTCTCTATTATCGTGAGCGCTTTTGTAGCCTTGATTCGCTTTCAAAATAACTATCGCGCCAAAGGACTGGTAGGACGGGCAGAAGCTTCCACAGAAAGTGAAGCTTTCGAGCCTGCGCCGGGTGAAGAGGCTTCTGCCCAGATAGCAGAACCGGAAAGAGCCGCTTCGGCTGTCCGCTGACGTTCACCTACCGCGGTAAAGCAAATTCTTTCGATTTGAAAACAAATTGCCGGCCGGCCGTTATTTTCGTTTCGGTCGAATAACCTTTCAATTCCTCAAAATCCAGTAGACCACTGCGATTCTGGACTTATGTCTGAAAAAGTTATCTAAATACCAGTATGTTTGTATAAGCAATCATTACCCTTGACTACCATTTTTTGGAATAGACTGTAATTGTCCCCCTGAGATTTGGCGCGTCATTCGCTTCCGGCGAATTTGACAAGATATTTGCTGATTTCAAATTACTAGACAAAGGGCAAAATGTAGTAAAGGCATTGGCGAGGAAATAAAAATGGAAGTATTCAACAATCCGTGGGTTCTGGTTCCTGTTTTGATTATGCCGGTGGTGATCATCGCTCTGGCTAAATCATGGAAGACCTTAAAAGACAAAGCCGCTCAGAGCAAAGAAGCATAGCGACTGTCTTTCAAACCAGATCTTGTTTTAAGAACAGATAAACATACATACGTGGGCTGCAGTTAATTCCAATTGCTGCGCAGATTCTCCACGAAAAATTTGATTGTAGGCTGGGGTACGAGCACCTCTCTTACGAATATCTGCTCGGCACGGCAGCAGATGGGCACCAGCAATGGTGCCTTTCTGTCAAGAATAATAAACAGAAAAAAGGGCGATGCACAGCACCGCCCTTTGAGATTTTCTTTTGCTGCGCTTAGCGCTTCGAGAATTGGAAGCGTTTGCGGGCTTTCTTGCGTCCGTATTTCTTGCGCTCTTTGACGCGCGGATCGCGGGTAAGCAATCCTTCAACACGCAAGGCGGGACGATTTTGCGGTGCGGCTTCAGCCAGCGCCCGGGCGATGCCGTGACGAATGGCGCCCACTTGTCCGATGATGCCGCCGCCTCTGACCGTGACGATCATATCGAAACGTCCGGCTGCATCAGCAGCGACGATGGGCGATTGAAACTCTTTCTTGAGACCGGGGCGGCCGCCTACATAGTCGTCCAATGTACGACCGTTGATTGCTACCTGACCCGTACCGGGAATAAGACGGACTCTAGCCGAAGCTGACTTTCTTCTGCCGGTGCCGTAGTACTGAATAACGCTTGTCATCTGTTTTTTATCCTAACCGCTTAGTCTCTGGTGCCTATACTGGTTGTCTCTTTTTTGTGGGCGATGGTGGGAATCGCCCCTGCATTAGTCGATCCAGGTCAATGCTTCCGGTTGCTGTGCAGCATGCGGATGCTCGATGCCGGCGTAGACTTTCAATTTCGTGAATTGTCTGGCGCCGAGTCTGGTGTGGGGGAGCATTCCTTTAACTGCACGCTCGACGATTGCCGTCGGACGGCGCTCTCTCAACGACTTCAATGTTTCTTGCTTGAAGCCGTGCGGGAAGCCGGAATGTCTCGAATAAAGCTTTTGTGTTTCTTTCTTGCCTGTCACTTTGATCTTTTCGGCATTGATGATGATGACGAAATCCCCGGTGTCAACGTGGGGAGTGAATTGAGGCTTGGTTTTGCCTCTCAAGATGTCAGCGACTCGGGTGGCGAGACGGCCCAAGGTTTTGCCTTCGGCATCTACTACAAACCATTTTTCCGTAACGTCGCCGTCTTTGGCGATATATGTCTTCACGAGCGGCTTCTCCAAATTCTCTCTTGGGCATTTCCTAGTCTGCCTCTTAGCTAGGCAGTTTGCACTTTTCAGCGCTTTTTTCAAAGAGCCTGAAGCTCTCAGGGTATTGGACCGTTTGCAGGGTCAACCCTGGCGCTGGCGCCGTCACCCCGGACAGATTGCGATCTCGTCCGGACAGAGCCTCAGCGAGGCTCTCAGGCGCTCTCTTGCCGAGCCCGATTTCCACAAGCGTTCCGACGATTATGCGCACCATATTGTACACGAAGTGATTGGCGCCAATCCAGAATTCAAGCTGTCCTTCATCTAATTTCAACATTTGCGCACGCCGAACCGAGCACAGGGGCGAAGTCTCGTCAGCATTGGCAGCGCGGAAGGAAGTAAAGTCATGCGTGCCCAAAAGGCAGCGGGCGGCACTTATCATCGACTCCACATCCAGACTCTGGCGAACCAGGTAGTGATTGGCAGCCAATATGGGCGATCTTTGCTCGCGGTTTAGAATTCTGTAAACATAGATACGTTCCGTTGCACTGAAGCGGGCATGGAAGTCGTCAGGCACTACAGCCCCTTCGTAAGCCGACAAGTCGTCAGGCAGTATGCCGTTTAGAGCCCAGAGAAATCGATAGAAATCACCATCAAAATCATCGAGGTCAAAATGGACGACCTGCCCTTTGGCATGCACGCCCGAGTCGGTGCGCCCGGAGAAGACCACCTTCATGGGGCGGCGGCACAATACAGCAAGACCCTTCTCGAGCTCTTGCTGGACGGTGCGTACACCAACCTGAAATTGAGAGCCGTGGAAGAGTCTTCCCGAATATTCGATTAATAGAGCAATACGAGCCAATTAAACAAGCTTTTAAACCAGCTGAATAATCGCCATTGGAGTTGCATCTCCGCGGCGAATGCCGGCTTTGAGAATGCG
>CAZHEZ010000327.1:0-3340 GCA_964531315.1 uncultured Candidatus Obscuribacterales bacterium
GCGGCGGCGAATTTAAGCCGGAAGTTAGCTTCAAGAATGCCTCTGCCTGGAGCGACAGAACATACAGGCAACGCGGTGATGACATTGCAAAATTGCTGCAGTTCTTGCACAATGATCCCGCCTGGACAAACAAGATTGATTGGTCGAAAGTGGCATTGGCTGGGCATTCCCTGGGCGGTTATACGGCTCTGGCATTGGCCGGAGCGTGGCCATCCTGGAAGCTTCCGGATATTAAGGCGGTGCTGGCATTGTCGCCCTATTCGGAGCCATTTGTAGTTAAAGGCACCCTCAAAGATTTGCACGTGCCCGTGATGTATCAAGGTGGTACTCGCGATTTTGGCATCACGCCGTTTCTAAAGCGCCCTAACGGTGCGTTTAGTCAAACCTCTTCGCCGGCCTATTTTGTCGAATTCGACAAAGTGGGGCACTTCTCATTCTCCAATCTAAACAAAGATCCGGCCAGCCAAGAATTGATCTGTCATTACAGTGTTGCCTTTTTGGACAAATATGTGCGCAATCAACAAAGCCCGACTTTGGATGACAAGGAATCAGGTGTCATTGAGTGCGTTTCTAAATAACCACCAAAGGCCGATTCTCGAGGACTGGAAAATGCTGATTGATTGTTTGTTTTGCTATTACTTTGCTTGAGCCGCATAAGCAAGCAGATTGTTCGCCTGGTCTTCCCGGTGTGTGGCGCTCAATAGGGCTGCATAGCCGTTTATCACCTGCAAGGCTCCTTCCGGATTTTCCGCCATCGTTTTGATCGAGGCTGACATAGCCTTTTCATAGTATGGCTCCGCCTGCATGAATTTCTGCTGGGCATGGTAGATGTAAGCCATGTAAGCCGTCAGTCGGACGGTTTCTTCATTGGAAGGTCCCAGGGTCGCTTCGATGCACTTCAGCCCCGACTGAGCAAATGGCTCGGCGCGCGCATATTCGCCTTTGGCATAGTAAAGCTCCGCCAGCATGACCAGAGTGTGCGCTGTTCGCACATTATTGGCACCGAGGCGGCGCGATTGAATGTCCGCCAGACCGAGCATCAAGGGTTCGGCATCTTCATACTTGCCCATTTCCATCAGGCACTTCGACAACATTTCGGCTGTTTCAATCATCTGGTCCGATTCGCCGCCGAATACCTCCGCTTCTTTGAGCGCTTCCCAGAGTTGATACTCGGCATTTTGATAATCGTTTTTAGCCAGCGCCGCTCTGCCGGCATTCAGTCGTTCATTCCATGACATAGCTTGATACCTTGAAAAGCAGAGTCGTTGCTGTTCCGTCGCCCCGGACAGCTAGGGCTCTTTTACTTATGTACCACGTATAACTAGTTAGCGTAATTCCCCTTTTGGGGGTAGTCCGCGGGGTTTAAGCATTTTTGATGCCTGATTGGCGTGTATCCATCCGCAGATAAGTGTCCGATATTCTCGAGCGGGAACCGTTGCTGGTTGGGGTCGTCCATGCGTTCGAACTTGATTTGCTGGTGCATAATTGTCTTGAGGAGAAGGCACAATGTCCACCGAACCACAGCCTCAATCTTCAAGCCCGGATCAAGATGGCGTCCTCGATGAGGAGCGCTCCAATTTGCAGTTCATGAAAGAGCAACTGGAAGGCGCCAAAAAGCAATTGAAAGAGGCGACCACGACGCAGGGCAAATTCGACTCGATGACCGAAATTCTGGCCCTGCAGGAAGGCCTGTCTCTGGATGAGGCACGTGCCCGGGCCCGGGAGATGCAAGAGAAATCTTTTGGAATTGCCTTTGAGGATGGCACAGTCGAAACAACACACAGGCGCGTTAATGATGCGTCCACTAATTCCGTAGCCGGCGCGTTGCACGCGCCAAGCCCCGTAACCGCAGCATTGCAGGCGCCAAACGTCGCCAACGAGGATCTTGCTCCCGGGCCTGTTTCAACTCCCGCTCATGAATCTCCCGATCAGTCATACCCAGCAGCGGCTCTGGATCTGCATGCGGAAGCCTTGCCCTGGCTGATGCATGACGGGGTGTGTTTATTCCGTGACGTCGAAAAGCCGTTTGAAGGTTTTGAAGATGACTTGCTATCACTGACCGTGCGCACCGATCAATTTTCCTGGCTGCGAGTATTTTCGTTTTTTCCACAACTCAACGGGCTTTCCGCCGAGTTGCTTAGAGCATATGTGCGCCACAATCTGTGCGGATACACGCGCAACCAGCTGATTGACGATTATCTGGTCTCAACAGGGCAGCACTCAAGGCATGATGTGCCTCTCGGTTTTGCGCAAATTACGTCTGCGAAAGTTTTGCAACTGGAAAAGCTGTTTCCCCAGCTGGCGAGCTTCTTTGCCGGTGCCGGATACATCGGACCGGCGCATGAAAACCTGGTCTTACTAGATCCAAGCTGCGTGCCCATTCTGGTGGCGGCCTATGTCGCCTCACTTGTTGACGAACTTGCAGAACATGGTTTTGAAATCAATGACTGGACGATCGCTTATGCCTTTCACCCTGATGTCTATGCGCATACAGAGGACGGTGATGTTACTGTTTATGAGGTTCTTGAAGGCCTGGACGTGAGTTTGTCCAAGGTGAAGCATTGGGATCAGCATCTGGAGTTTTATGCTGAAAACGATCAGATTATCACTGCCTCCAGGCAAGTAAAACGCATCGTCGCGCAGCTTGTTCATTTGTCCACTGCTCCCTGAAGTCTGCCCCTATCTGCGGGCAGTTTTATTTTTCTGCGAATCTTTTTTGTCTGGCTGGGTTTATTGCCATAAGCGACGACAGAACCCAGGGATTTGGCTTATGAACAATCACAAGTGCGTTGCCCTATTGACTGTTGCTACGTTCCTTTCCGGCACGGTCTTTTTTACCTCCAGGGCAGATGCTGCCGACGGGGCTGCCGAATCCACTCCTCCGGCTCAACCAAAAGCAGGACCGGGCGGCGCCAGCTATCCTTTTGGCGGAAAAAAGGTTCAGACTTATGGAGAAGGAGGCTTGCAATACTGGCTATTTGAGCCCGTCAATCCGACCCCTAAATCGTGCCCGGTGATTGTTTTTAATCACGGCTGGAGCGTCATGGAGCCTGGACCTTACGAAGGCTGGATTGAGCATCTGGTCAGGCGCGGCAATATTGTCATCTATCCACGCTATCAAAATGGGCTGTTCAGCAAGCCGAATGCATTTGTCGACAACGCCGCGGCGGCGGTAAAAGATGCGCTTTCGAAATTGGCATCGGAGCCCGGGCACGTTCGCCCGCAAACGGACAAGGTAGCCGTAGTCGGGCACTCTGCCGGTGGGCAGGTGGCGGCCGGACTGGCGACGGTAGCTCAAGCAAAAGGATTGCCGCAGATGAAGGCGGTGATGTGTGTGGAG
>CAZHEZ010000328.1:0-3335 GCA_964531315.1 uncultured Candidatus Obscuribacterales bacterium
GAGACCGCCGCAACAGACCGAGATCACAGACGTGATCGAGAAAAGCAGGGCCGACAGAAAAGTGAATACATCGTGCAGCATTGAAGAACTCCCAGCTTCTTTTTGGGGACCAGGCGACAGATACGACGAAAGACGGGGCTGCTCTGCACACCGACCGGTGTATACAGAGATCGCTTTCGTGAAACTCAAATAGCGTCTTGAGTGGTTATATTGCCTGCTTGTTTGGAGAGAGAAGATACCAATTCTTCTCAGAACGGACTGTCGATACTCAATTCATTTTTGCGCTAAAAGGACGATCTTCTTCAAGTACACAAAACAATCACCGGCACTAGCTATGCGAGCTAGCGCGGCACAGCAAGCGTGCCACCATATTTAATACCAAAACAAAGATGCGCGAATAGCCGGGTCTCCCCGGTACTCGCGCTTAGTCGTCAGTCCTCTCTTTTTACACCAGGCGGCGTGAATCGTTCGTGAAGCTTAATCGGCTTCATCTCCCGGGCAGCCATCACTTATCGAGCAAATACTCATTGCTCAAACTTTGTGGCCAGTTTCATCAAATTCCCTGACACATGTATTAGATAGACAATCAAGATTTACGCCATTAGATATGCGTTTTTCAGAGAAACAACAACAGCGAGCCATAAAGCTATTTGTTCAGACGCTCAGTTGTGATAGCCCATAACCAAATACATCATTTTCTTCAAAGCAAGCAGAAGGTTTTCACTCCAGGCACAAAGATGAAAGTCAGAAACCCGACAAGCGTCGCAACCGATGCCTGTCTCATGCCGCTTTGAAGTGCTTCAAGTTGTTACTCTATCAGGAGATTACCGTGCGACAGATATTCAACGTCGTTTCTGCTGGAATTTTTCCTGGTCTTACACTCTTGGCGATCTCAGTATTGACGGCACTCTATGCATCAGCCTGGCAGGCGGCCACAATCCTGGCAGTGCTGGTCGGAATCTTCGCATCTGTGAGCATCTACTTCGGCGAGCAAGCCCGCATTCAGACGCTCGTAAAGCAGATGGCCCGGTCACACGCAGAGGCGTGTTCGCTCACTCAGGCGGTTGCCGAATCACAGGAGCAGGCGCGCGCACTTTCGGACGCGCTCGCCGACACAGAAGCGCAACTTCGCCAATTCGCTCTCAATCGCCTGTTCAAGGCGCGTGCGGTCATTCATTTGATCATTATCGACGCAGAAGACTGGGAAGAAGAGCCGCCACTGTTCATTTAATCCGATACCAAGGGCGGTGCCGACCAGGCACTGCCTCCACTCTCTTACGGGCAACTGGAGACCGTTATGTCTATTACGCAAGAATCGATCAAATTTTTGATGGAGCTGGCGGATCGAAAATACCGCGCCCCAGAGCGCACGGAAGCGGACTTAATGCAATGCAAAGCGCTGTATCAAGAAGCACTGGAAAGCGCAATTGCACTCTACAGTGCCGACAGCGAAGACACCGGGCTGATGCACAATGCATTGGGGCTGGTGTATTTCGAGCGCGACGATCACTTCGACGAGGGCGAAGCAGCGTTCGAGGCTGCTGCTCGGGTGTACAAAACACCTGCCTATCTGGCCATCGTGCTCAACAATCATGCCGACTTGCTCATCAAGAAGGCAAAGCTCATCGAAGAGGAAGTCGAAGAGCTTAAGGAAGAACTGCAAAATGAGCGTCAGACGCCGCCTCGTCCGCTTCTGCCGACCAGGAGGGAGCGCTTGAGCAAGTTTGTGCGGCAGACGATGCGAAACCTGCGCGTCGCCTGGAGGCACGATCAAACAGTCGCAGCGGAAGCTCGTCCGCGTGATATTCAACGCGAACTGACGGAAACGATGCAGGAAGCAACCGATGCCTATCGAAAGGCATCCGATCTGAAAAATAGAGCTATCAAGCTCAAGGGTGAACCGGATGCAGGTTCTGAGCCTGCAACCAATTCCGGGACCAATTCCGGATCGACTGCAAACTCGAAAAATGCTCAAGCGGACCAGCCTGTGAAGTCGTCTAGCTCAAGGGCTGTAGCGTTGTACAACGGGCCTTCCTACCAGGGATCCGCCCCGTCCGGCACCGGCAATATGCCCGTGTATCGTTCTCCTGCGCAAATCTTCGCCGCTCTGGATGAAGTTGCGATCGGGCAGCGTGCCGCCAAGCGAGGACTGGCTAACGCTGCCTCGCAGCACATGAAGCGGATGAGACTCTCTGCCGAAGAAAGGGCCAAGACCGATAAGTCGAATGTCCTGATCATGGGACCAACAGGTTGCGGTAAGACATTGCTTGCCGAGGCTCTGGCTACGGTTATCAACGTGCCGTTCTACCGCACCGAAGCCACTAAGCTGACCGCCTCGGGGTATGTCGGTGAAGACGTGCAGTCCGTCCTCTCGGGACTGTTGCGTGCCACAAACTTCGATGTCGAGCGCGCCCAGTCGGGCATAGTCTTCATCGACGAAATCGACAAGAAAGCACGCAATGCCGCAACCCAACTCGATGTCGGCGGCAAGAACGTGCAGGAAGAACTGCTCACGATACTGGAAGGAACCAAAATCAGCGTTCCCGGCAAGAACAAAGGCGAGACAATCGAAATCGACACTACCAACATTCTTTTCATTGTCGGCGGTGCCTTTGTCGGTCTTGGTGAAATCGTCCAACAGCGCCTTTGCTCCGGCGGCGCCTCGATCGGCTTCTCGGCCGAACTGCGCCGAAAAGAAGAAGACACCAGCAGGTACTTGAAGCTGGCCACAGCCGCCGACTTCGTCAAATTCGGCCTGATCCCGGAATTCGTCGGCCGGCTGCCCCAGCGGCTCTTCATCGAGACGCTCACGAGCGAGCAGCTGGAGCGGATCTTGATTGAGCCGAAAAAGGCGCTGCTTGGGCAGAAAAGAATTTTGCTCAAAGGGACAACTGACCTCAAGTTCGCTAGAGGCGCCGTAAGGGCGATGGCGGAAGACGCGCATAAGATAGGGACAAACGGCCGTGCGCTGCGAGAAATTGTGGAGCAAGTGCTGGAGCCTGTCATTTTTGCCGAACCAAAAGAAATCGTCATCACAAGAGAGATGGTGACAAACAGGCGTCAGGAAATTGCTGCTACCAACCAGGAAGAAGTAAACAGCAAGCCTGCGCAAAAGCACGACTACATAATCGAGGACAACTCGACTGCAACAGGAGATGGCGCTACTGCAGCCCATGCTAGCGCTGGCTAAGAAAAACCTGTACAAGCAAACGAGAGAAGACCCTCAGGACGAGGGTCTTCTCTTTGCCGAAACTACGGATGCGTCTCAAGCGCGTCCTTTTGGGGGAGATATTTACTATCTTTTATCGTACCCTCAATATAAAAAATGAATCCTG
>CAZHEZ010000329.1:0-3239 GCA_964531315.1 uncultured Candidatus Obscuribacterales bacterium
TGACCATGGCTCTGCCTTCATCGGTGAGAGTACCGCCGATCCCGGACTCGAGCATCTCGAGAATGCCGTTGACGGTGGTCAGTGGCGTGCGAATATCGTGAGTGACCATGCCCAGAATTTCTTCTTTGTGCTGCTCTGCTTGTCTAACGGCATGTGCCATCGAGTGAAATGAATTGTCCAGTATGGCCAGATCGTCGGTTCCCCCGATCGGTTCTTTGAGCGGTTCATTTTTTCCAAAGCGGTCGACATTGGAGGCGATGGCGGAAATTCTCCTGGCAATACCAACCGCGAAAATGGTAGCCATAGCCAGCGCCATCAAGACGTCCGCACATGCACCCGCGTAGATGGCAAACTTGATTTCAGAGCGAAAGCGAGCCACCTGCTCCAGCCCTGCCTTGAATGAATTGCGTTCTGCAGACAAGAGTTTGTGTCTGGTGACCGGATATTCACTCCAAAATGACTTCAACGGTTGTGAATTGAGCAGTTTCTTTGCCTGGGCTTCTTGATCCCCATGTGCTTTAGTGGCTCCATTCAGTTCATTGGAGAGCGATTTTGCAATTCTTTCCAGATCAGAAAGACTTTTTGTCTGCTCCGCCGTTTGCAAGACCGCTGTTTTCAGCTCTTCGATTGCTTTGCCAAGATCGTTTTGGCAGGCGGCATAGGTAGCCTTATAGGCAGGATCGTCAATAAGGATAATCCCCAGTCCACTCAAGACTTCAGACGAAAGCAAAAAGCTTATCCAGTTTACGGTTCCTATCACTCTTTTGGAGTGATATTCATACTGCGCCACCTGTTCTACTTTCTCGATCAAGGTGTCGATATATAGGGAGATGGCCAGTTGAAGAAACAATGGCGCCGCCAAAATCAGGATCAACTTCTGGCCGACTGTAAGATGGCGCGCCGGCTTTTGCAGTTGAGTCATGAATCTTTGCGCACTTGAAAAACTATCAAAGACCCAATGATTATACAGAACAAATCAATGCAGTAATCTGCGGGTGCATTTCTAGTTCGTCAAATAGACGCGCACGTTCTGTTCACCAGCATTGTCAGAGAGATCTTGGTCGTTGATCATCATATAGAGGGGTCCGGTGCCCACCGGGCTGAAGTTAGTCAGGTTTTTGCCGATACCGAAAATCGGACCATTGCCCACTCTACCAATCAACATGCCGGTTGGCAGTCCATCAGGAAATTCAACCTTTGAAGAACCGCCGACCTGATTGCCGTCTGCGTCAACCGGCGGCTGAGGATTGCTGTCGGCATCGAATGACCACATACCGTTGGCTAGAAAATCGAAGGAAAGACGGTTGTTGTTGCCCACCACGATTGACGTTTGCTTCCACAAAACTGTGGCCGGAATGATGATATCTTCTTGCGCCAGGATCGTCTGACCAGGCATCGGCTGGAATTTTGGCACGATCGGATAATTCCATTCACCCATGCTTGAACCACCGCCACCGCCGCCGCTTCCACTACCGGCTCCACTGGAGGCAGAAAAACTGCCGGCAACCTTGGCCAGATAGTCAATTGAGTATTTTTCCGGATGTTCCAGGGCTCGATCCCATTGCACCGTCACTCTCAATGGTTTTCCCAGACCGGGCACGTCACGCAGAACAGGAAAGGCTCCGAAGCTGACTAAGGGACCGACATCGAAATTGACTTTCGCTTCGGCTTCATAAATATGATTGGCTGTGTCCACCGCACCCGGCAAAGGTTTGTTGGGACCAATCACCTTGATTTGAGAAGTATGGATATCGGTTTCCTTGATAAAGAGGTCGGTTCCACAATTGGTGATGCCGCCTGCCGGTTGGAGTTTTGCAAATTTACCCAAGCCACTGTCCGTGATCGTCTTTGACTCCTGTGTCATGCTGCCGATGGCACTGGTGAAATCATTGGCATTGGCGGCTCTGGTTGCGGCTTGTCTGGCCAGAAGTTCGAGCGTGCAGAAGCCGCAGGCTGCTCCTATCAAGTCAATACACGGAAAGATGATCATGAATAGGACAATCAGAGTTGGTCCGAATTCCGAAATACCGGATGCACCTTTACTGGAGCGCAAGCCCAACTGTGTGGGGCGCAAATTTTCAAATTTGCTCATTCTACTCATCGCGTTAGCTACCGACGAAAAACACTCCGAGCACACCCTTCAATATTCCCATTCAATGCCTAAAAGCTTCAATTTCGGGCGAAAGAATTTGTCATGCAACTGCCACGTAGCTGCCACGTTGTTGCGAGATATTCGTGGATTGAGGTTTTTTGGCAGGTGATTCTCTTGCGGGCTTTTTGGGGATATAGAGGACAGTTCGCCTTTGATTTGGACGGATATAGATGTCCAGAATAGCTAATTCTCATCGACTTCTATTTTGTCGCAAATATGGGTCAAGCATGGTATCACGTGATTCCTCAGGGTCTACGCTGGTGCTGATATTGGCCATCCTTCTGGGCATCATTCTTTTGCTCTTCTTTTTTGGACTGGGCTATACCCGAATGCTCGGCAGCAACCAGGAGCAAAAGACTGCCATTGAAGCGGCCGCACTTGCTGCAGCAAAGTCGCTCAGTAAAGTGGTGATTGAAGATCCGCACTTTGGCTTTGTCGGCATCTCCGATCATGCACCGGTCGGAAAGTTGACGGCGGCAAGCGATCAGTACGGCACGCAGATGCAAAGCATAAATACGATTTTTGCCACAATCCGTCTGGACATGATCATTGCCGATCAGATAAACGCACCGCTTGTAAAACAGTTTGCCAAAAAAGACTACGACTACGCGCTGATTGCAGCAAAAAGTCTGGTTGTCAAACTGACTGATGCAGTCTCGGGCGTGTCCAGCGCCACCGACATTGACGGCAATCCAATTGACCCATATCAGGAAGCAACTGATGCATATCAAATGAACAAAGTGCGCATGGAGGGAGACCAGTCGAATCTTGTCGGCGGATCGCTCAAGCTCACAATAGGTTGCGTTAAGGGACTGCCGACCAATAGCAAGGTCGCTACGCCGAGTGACTTGGCAGATGTAGATGCCGCCTCGCAAAGCGGTGGCTATTACAACGCTTATATGAACATTCCCTATGACGGAGTGGGATTTGTTTTTGCTGGAATCGGTAAGGACATTGCCCTTACAGATTTTCACGACTTTCAAGAAAACCCGGCGGGACTTCCCTACTTTGTGCCGACAGTGGTGAAGGTGGAGGCGGATCAATGGTTTGAAGGTGGACGCGGTGCTGCTGCCGCTCACAAAGTGCA
>CAZHEZ010000330.1:0-3107 GCA_964531315.1 uncultured Candidatus Obscuribacterales bacterium
TAGGAATTGAGAGCGATAATGTGATTCAAGACTGAACGCATCTTTCTGATGAGTTGCCCATGAAGCTGTTGACATAGGCGTTCCAGTTGCGAATGAAATCTTCTCTGGCCATCTCTTTAATCACATATGGTGGCAATTCCAATTCCATGGATTTGATCTCGCCATGCTTGTTGTACAAGTGGCGTGTTGTTTGTCCGTGGCGGCATTCGTAAGACGCCATCGGCTTCCATTGTCCATTCCAACGGGCTTCAACGGTGATGCTGAAGCAATTTTCCAGTTGAGGAAGATCGTTCAATACAAGACGAGTGTAGGAAGATAGCCTGTGAACCGTAGTCAAACCGCCCACTCCTTGCGCAAGTGCAACCAGCGCCGGAGGTGGTGGAGTGGCGACGTGCTTTGGCTCCGCTACGCATGCGAAGGCATTATTGGCGCCGGAGTCCGAAGCATTGTTCGAAGCGTTGTTTGAAGCGGACTGCGTGCAAACAGTCAGTTTTTCCAAGAGCTTGAATTCGTTCAGTTCGTCTGTGGTCGGCAAAACGATGAATTGGCCAGCGTAAAGATTTTCCAACGACTTGCCCAGTCCACCCTCTTCAATTTGGAATCCATTGATTTTGGCAAGCAGTTTCCACATGCTGATGTGACCAATGGATTCAAGCGATGCTGCAATCGACATCAAGGTTTCACCTTCCAAGACTTGATAGCACTGGCGGTGACTTACTTGTGCAGATGCATGTTCGATTTCATCCAATCTTACGCTCTGTCTTCCGCCTGCATGGCGAACCTTGCTGAGGTTTCCGGCCATTCTGCCTGCGTTGTCAGAATCACTTGTTGAACCGCTTCTTGAGCCGCTTATCGAACCAGAGGCGGATGCCAATCTCGGCTGCTCATAGCCGGCCTTCATGCGGTTGCCGGAAAGCGGATTGGAACTGGATGAATTGTATGAATTATATGACGGTCTGAAATCTTGCCAGCTGGCAGAGACTTCAGCCGAAACTTCCCTGGTGCGGTCGAAGCTGACGGGAGGAATTAAAGGCGTGTTCTGCTTGGAGCTAATGCTCAGAGATGCAGAACCTTCTTTTCCGTGTTTGCCGAAGAAATTCCGTTTGTGAATTTCCAGCTCGTGGTCTGTAGGCAGCCAGAGATACTGATTCGGCACAACATATGCAACCTTGGTCTCGTCTTCCAATCTGTAATTGACCAGAGCGCGGTTGATGGTGATCAGCAGTTGAACCAGGCGTGCGTCGCCAAGTTTTTCCTGCGCGATTGACTCGAGTGTGTCTCCTTCTTTGACAATGTATTTTGTGCGATTTTGTTGAAGCTGAGGTTTGTTTTGCGGTTCGGAGGTCTCATTGCCTGCGCCCGCCACTGCCTCTTGTAAGCGCTCTCCCAGACTGATTATTTGACTGAGGTTAAGCGATCCTATGCTCGGCAGCGCGTAATCAACGGCATGTTCACCTGTCGGCCGTAAACCCTCCATTAGTGAGTCAAGTTTGGCGGGACTGAGTGCAATCCCCTGTCCATCTAAAATTCGACGCACTGCAGCTGCGTCGAGAAGGCTTCTTACATCAAGCTGCTGGTTGGCAGCATTAATTTGATCGAGCGAACTGAGTATCTTCGCACCGGCTTGCTGATCTTTGCCATTGTTGCGCACATGATTGAGTATGTCGGCAACAACTTGATCTACCTTAATATCGGCAATTCTTTGTCCCGGCACCGGGCTGTCAGCAGTCGCTTTGACGTTCTGAGCTGCGGCTTGATCTTTGCCGGCAATGGCGGCGTTTTGATTTTGAGCAGCGATTTGATTTTGAATACCGAGCGGATTTTGAGCGATCACTTGATTTTGATCGCTCACTCGTGCACCAGCATTTGCGTCGCTGCGACCGGCTTCGCTCTTGGTTTGTTGGTTATTGGCGATCACCTGATTGCCTTGCAAAGGATTGTTGTTGAAAACGTTTTGCAGGTTCTGCGCGTTTTGACCATTTTGATTGTTTTGGATATTTTGATCTGAAATGCGCACGCTACCGTCGAGCTTGACGGATTGGCTGATATCGGGTGCTTTCACCAATTGATCGGCAGCCTTGACGATGGCGTCGGCCAATCTGATGTTTTTGTCGCCGGAAACAATCTGACCATTATTGGCGATCATATCCTGAGAGCGCACCATGGCAATTTGATCGTTGATGCGAATAGAAGCATCGCTGCCTTTTGTTAGTGCTTCGCCTGCCGTGCGCGCGGAGCCGTCGAATGTTTTGCCTGATGAGGCGAGAACATCGGAGGCAATCTTGATTTGTCCGTCGAGCGATCTTACGCTTCCCTCGGCCAGTTTTGTGCCGTCGGCAATCCGTGCTCCATCTTGAGTCTTGCCACCAATTTCCCCACCCCTGACGGCGGCGTCTGCTGCTCTAGCGATGCTTTCGTTGCCTTTTACAACGCCATCGGCATTGCGAACGTTTCCTTCGCCTGCAAATTTGCCCGCACTATCTGCGGTGCGAACTGTTGACTCGCCGGTACGTCCTATGGGCTCTGCAGATCGAGCAACACTTTCGCCAGCGCGCACAGTTGATTCACCGTTACGACCAACTGAGTCGCCATTGCGACCAACCGGATCGGCGTTGCGACCAACCGGGTCGGCATTGCGGCCAACTGGGTCACCGTTGCGGCCTGGGTCTGATACGCGGACGTCAGCAGTTCTTGCAGGACCTCTGTCAGTGATTGCCGAAGGATCACCGCTTTTTCCTAAATTTCGGTCGGCGCCACCTGGAACATTGTTGCCACCAGGGACATTTGAGCCGACCGGGACGGTGCCGTCTGAGACTTTCACTCCGCCTCTGTCCACGACTGCAATCGGATCTTTGCCCGATTTGTCATTAGGCGTGGTGCCGTCCGGTGTTCTGACTGCCGCAATAAGATCACCATTGCGTGCGATCACGGGCAGGTTTAGAGGCACAGGAAGGACGTCATTTCTGACGCCTGTTGGTACAGGATGGCCTGGTAGATCGCGTGGCGATGCCGGGTCGCTTGGTCTGGTATTCGGATTTATGACTTCGCCGTTAGGACTGATAATTCCCTTGAGACCATTGCCTATCTGATTTCCTAAATCGGTGACC
>CAZHEZ010000331.1:0-3081 GCA_964531315.1 uncultured Candidatus Obscuribacterales bacterium
AACCATCACTTCGATGTCATTTTTATCTATTTAGATAATGCAACAGGTATATCTCGTATCAATTCAATAACGTTTGGTTGACGAGGGAAGCGAGCATTTAAAATAAGATCTGATCGGGCGCGACATAAATTCATTTGCGCCGCCCCTGGAAATATAGGAAGCCATTTGAAATGAATGAGAATGATCTGGAAGATTGCGGTAATCCTAGTTGCGGTTGCACATGTCAGCCAAATGAAGACTATTGCAGTGACAACTGCAAAATCGCCGGCGCGCTGCCCGACGCACCTTGCCAGTGTGGTCATCCAGGCTGTGCAAGTGGACCTATCTCTTAATAAGTGTGTCTAGTCAATCACTCGAAATTGCGGAGGCGTGTATGAGTTCCGGCAATGACAATCCCCTATGCCTGATTGTGAAAGTAAAAGCCGTCCCAGGCAAAGAGGCGCAGCTGAAAGAAGTGCTGACGGCAATGCTTGAGCCTACGCGCCAGGAGCCAGGCTGCATCACTTACCAACTGTACACAAACGAGAAAAACGACACTTTCTTTTTCTACGAACTATGGGAAACGCCCGAACACCTCACAGCTCATACAAAAACGGAGCACTATCTCCATCTGGTCAAAGTTAGAGTTGGTCTGGTCGATGAAGGCGGCGAGAACAGCCGTTTGCAAGAAGTGCTAGTCTGAGCTGCAAACTCGGTCTCACCGCGCACGTTATGCTTTAGACGGTCAGCCTGTGCCTAATGCGCCAGGATTTCTGCTTCTTCTTCGGCAATAAGCAGACCCTTTTCGATATAAATCGGTCGCGTATCCTTGCGCCATTGCGGCAAAGCACGATAGAACATGAATGAGACGATCAGGCAGTAAATGCCGCAGCCCAGAATTGTGTTGGAAAGACCAATCTTATCGGCCAGAGCGCCGGCGCCAAGACTACCTATTGGTGCGGCACCCATAAAAGCCATCGTAAAGAGACTCATTACTCTTCCGCGTTTGTCCTCTTCGACAATGGTTTGCAAAATCGTGTTGATTGAAGCCATTTGCAGCATCATGCACGCACCGATTGCGGCCAGCACAAACATAGCCGGCCAGAAACTGTTGACGAAAGAAAATCCAATCAAAAGAAATGAAAACGCAAACGAACTGACTGTAATCCAGCGTCCCAGTCCGACCACCGACTTGCGTGATGCCAGCAACAAAGTAGCGCCAAGAGAGCCAACCGCCGAACCGGACATCAAATAACCGAGCGTGTTGGAATCACCGTGAATCTTGTGTACGAAAACAGGCATCAGCATTGCGTATGCCATGCCACCGATACCAAAAATGGCCAGGTGAACGATTAATTGGCGTACCGAGCGTGTATTGGCGACATATTCCAATCCAGCCTTCAGTTCACCTAATATGGACGCTTCTACTTTCTCTTTTGGGGCTTCTGCTTTCGGTTGGGATTTGATAAGAAGCAAAGCCCAAATGACGGCAATATAGCTGGCTGCGTTGAGCAAGAAGCACATTCCGGTTCCCACGGCAGCAACAATGAATCCAGCTATTGCAGGACCGATCAAACGAGTCACATTCATAAGCGTGGAATTCATAGCGATGGCAGCCGGCAGATCTTTTTTGTTTTCCACCAGATCGAAAACAAAAGCAGATCTAGTAGGCATATCAAATGCGCTGACGACGCCGGCGAAGACACCAAGCGCTATGAGATGCCAAACTTGCACTTGATTGGTTATGGTAACAAAAGCCAAAAGTGATGCCTGAATCATGGCAAGTATTTGAACAATAACTATCACCTTCTTGCGATCGAGGCGATCTGCAAATACTCCGGCAAAGGGCATAACCACAAGTGAAGGTAATTGACTGGATGCTCCGACGACAGCCAGCATTAAGGGAGAATTAGTAAGGGTGAAAGTAAACCAGGAGAGCGCCACGGTCTGCATCCAGGTGCCGACAAGCGAGACAAACTGTCCGCCGAAATAGAGGGCGTAGTTTTTGTTTTTGAAAATCGCGAAGATTCCGCTAGTTTCGTTCACTTGGATAGTATTTGTGACCTTTTTATTTGCCAGCGACGAACTCATGAGGCAGTTTCTCCTTCAGCTTAATCTACCGACTGCCCTCACTTAATAATGTTCCTTCCCCATCCCCCCGGCGCAAAAGGTAATCAGTGTGGCAGCGACCTCTGTCGGATGCCAATCTATATCCTTTGAATAGCGCGCTCTCACCGGTTTTTGCCGGGTGAGGAAACAAACGATAAGACTGAGCATGAATTCAAAACGCCACTGATAATCAGCTTCGCTGAGATCTGGCAGGAAACGCCGGAAAGCAGCAATAAAATGGTCGCGACAGAGTCCGTAATGGCTGTCGACCAGGGAGTAGACGGGTTCGGGTTCAGTGTGGGCGCGTCCCAAAAACAGAGAAAGGGTATCGCCTTTCTTTCCCATTTTCTTAATTAGTTCCAAAGGCGGTTCATAAAAGGCGCGCAATACATCGATAAGATTGGCATCCTCTCTTTCAGTCTCAGCCTGCAAGCGCTGCAATTGCTCTTGCACCAATGGTGCAGCGAAGCGCATGGTGACTGCCCTGTAGAGTTCTTCTTTGGTACCGAAATGATAGGCAATGGCGGCCACATTGACGCGCGCATCTTTAATGATTGCGCGCAGAGAGGTGCCGGCAAAACCATCGCGCGCGAAGTGTTTTTCGGCGATATCCAGAATGTGCGCTTTCGTGTTTGATTTAGTCGCCACTGGCCTGTCTTGAGAGAGTTTTTTCTACCGATTACAGCGTAACTTGACAAAAAAAACATGTCAACTGTATGATTCAATCAGTTGATTGAAGATTTGCCCATCGCCACCCCCAAGAGGAGGCAAGGAGCTTGCTTATGGGAATCGATGCAGAATCACCACCAATCGTGAATTTCGACACTTTGCGCCTGATTTTAGACAATATGGTTGATGGCGTAATCGTTGCAGACGAGAAGTGCAATTTCATCGTCTACAACAGCAAAGCAGAAGAAATCAGTGGACGCAGTGTCACAGACAGCAAGCGTGAAGTCTGGCCAAGCTATTTCGGCATCTTCAAACCGGACCAAA
>CAZHEZ010000332.1:0-3016 GCA_964531315.1 uncultured Candidatus Obscuribacterales bacterium
GATATCCAAGCGAAATTCCATGCATATGGAAGAAGAAAAAGAAGGCAAAGGCAACGACAAACGTACCTGCGCAGCTCCAAGCGTTCATTTCAAATCACCTCAATTGGGCTGCTGAATCTAAATTCAGTGCCGCTCTACACGTGGAGATCATGCCCCTCAAAAGCGGTCGCCTTCTTCCTTCCAATGGATGATTGCCTACCGGTTATGCTGAATTAAAATCTTTGGAGCGGGATCGAATCCGCTGGAAAAATTTGCATCAATTGGTGGATTCTTCGACTATTTGCTTCTCCGCTTCCAACCAGTCTTCAACATGAAAACCGTGCGCGCAGCCGCGATTCACATAGAGATCATAGGCGCGCTTACAGATTGTTTCATAGTGCACCGGTGAAGCATGCACAATCACATGTGGCTCGCTCTTATGAACTGAAGAGGCTGCAGTTTTTACCTGAGTCTCTGTTTTAGTTTCGGTTGTAGTTTTGGACATCGTGTTTTCTCCTCTCTCATTCGCCATTTCCAATAGTAATGACACACTCTATTAACGTAAATGATCACCCTTCACAATGCATCCTCCTCAGGGGCAAATTGTAATATTCAGCTTTACGGAGTCGAAAATGGCCTGTCCGTGCAACCATATATGGTATTACTTAATATACATTTGTGAATGCCAGAAATGCCCATTTAGTGGGCATTCCAGCTGTTTAACCCGAATCGCCCCGTTCCTGCATGTGTGCTGCTGCTATAATAAAGGTGTCAGAAACCCGAAGGGAAATTGAAAAATCCCAAGGGACAGCAGGCAACCGAGCTTCGGCTTCGCGCCTGAAGACCTCAGCTACTCGCTGAGGTCTCTTTTTGTAGCCTTTTATCTATGAGTCTATTGAATCTGTTTCAAAATTCACCAGTCAGAGCGCTGCTTTGAACTCTTCTGTTGGAACCAGTTTTAGATTGGGAATCTTCCTTTGTTCGGCAGGAAAAATACCGGCCAGATCTTCTTGATTTAAGGTCTCTTTTTCGATAAGCATGGCAGCGCCTTTGGAGAGAATGTCCTTATATTTTGTCAGAATGGAAACGGCTTTCTGCTCGGCTTCATGAATTAGATGCCGAATCGATGCATCTATTTCCTTGAGCGTTTCTTCGCTCAGATTAGCGTTTCTATGCATTCCCGCTTGCGCACTATCGAGGAACATGGAGGAGTCGACTTCATAAGTGACCGGCCCCAATGAATCTACCATGCCGTAACGCGTGACCATGCTGGTGGCGATATCTGTGGCCTTGCTCAGATCGTCGGAGGCTCCGGTGGACAGCTCGTGAAAGGTGATCAGTTCTGCTGCTCTGCCGCCCAGAAGCACGGCTAGCTTATTTTCAAGATCTTCTTTGGAGACAAGATAGCGATCTTCGGTCGGTCGTTGCATTGTATAGCCAAGCGCGCCTATGCCTCTGGGAATAATAGAAATTTTGTGTACCGGGTCGGTGCCGGGAAGTGCCATTGCCACAAGAGCATGCCCCATCTCATGGTGGGCGACGGTATTTCTATCTTTTATGCTCAAGATGCGATTTTTCTTCTCCAGTCCGCCTGTAATTCGCTCCACTGCTTGTGTGAAGTCTTCTTCCATGACGGACTCTGCGCCTCTGCGCGTGGCGACAATCACTGCTTCATTGACCAGGTTGGCTAGATCAGCCCCAGTAAATCCGGGCGTCATCGAAGCAACATTCTCTGCTTTTACTGATGCGTCAATTTTCTTGTCTCTGAAATGAACATTTAATATCTGCACGCGGCCAAGTTTGTCAGGTCGATCGACTAATATATGGCGATCGAAACGCCCTGCTCTCAGCAATGCTTGATCGAGGATTTCCGGACGATTTGTGGCAGCCAGAAGCACCACTCCCTGGCGCGGATCGAATCCATCCATTTCGACAAGCAGTTGGTTGAGTGTCTGTTCCTTTTCATCATGTCCGCCCATCATTGTATTGAGACCACGAGCGCGCCCGAGAGCATCAAGCTCATCAATAAAAACAATGCATGGGGCATTTTTTTGTGCTTGCGCAAATAAGTCTCTTACACGAGCAGCACCCACCCCGACGAACATTTCTACGAATTCGGAGCCGCTTATTGAAAAGAAGGGAACGCAGGCTTCGCCGGCGACGGCTCTGGCTAAAAGTGTTTTACCCGTGCCGGGCGGACCGACTAGAAGGATGCCTTTTGGCAAATGTCCACCCAAGCGTGTGAAGCTTTCTGTTTGTTTGAGAAAACCGATTACTTCCTTTAATTCTTCTTTTGCTTCGTCAACTCCGGCCACATCCTGAAAAGTCGTTTTGACTTTGTCTTCCATATAGACTTTGGCTTTATTCTTTTCAATCGACATCAAGCCCGGCATCATTCCGCCGCCGCCGCTGCCGCCGGCTTGCCCGGCCATGCGGTTCATGATGAAAATCCAGATGCCCACAAAAACGAGAGGTGGGAGAATGAGGGAGAGCAAGTTTTTCCAGAAAGTGTCTTGTTGCACGCCAGTAAATTTGACTTTGGTGGCAGAAAGACGTTTGACTAAATCAGGATCTTCAATTCTGACCGTCTTATAGATTTTGAACTTGTCACTGTTTTTGGTAGCAAGTAATTCGTGCTCGTCAATACTAACTTCAT
This sequence comes from uncultured Candidatus Obscuribacterales bacterium, assembly GCA_964531315.1. GTDB lineage: Bacteria > Cyanobacteriota > Vampirovibrionia > Obscuribacterales > Obscuribacteraceae > QKMZ01. Next base: position 2,636 of record CAZHEZ010000332.1, read on the forward strand.
CAAAAGTGCCATTCTGTGCATCAGTCATAAAGGTACTGTAGGGCAGCGTCTCGACTCGAGCTGCATTGAAAAGCGGCGTGCCGAGAATGAAAATCCAGAACGCCGCCATAAAAACCCAGGGTAGGATATCGACGCCTGTCAGTTTTTCTTTTTTTGTTTTGTCCTGCATTTAATAAACTCGCCTTTCCTCTAAAAGTATTAGACTTCTGCGTATGTTTTCATCTCGTCGGGAATGTCTGACTCGTCCATTTCAAAGTCGAGCATTTCCACGTCCGTGATTCTCACTATGCTCAAGGAGCAGGGCGCATGTGAAGCAACATGAAATGAGACGCTGCCCAAGAAGACTCTTTCAAGACCTTTGCGACCATGCGAGCCCATAAC
>CAZHEZ010000333.1:0-2978 GCA_964531315.1 uncultured Candidatus Obscuribacterales bacterium
TCAAGGACTTTTTGTCGATATGTCCAAAAGACTTGTGTCAATTGATGAGACTGAAGTACACCTGACACCGAAAGAATACGATCTGCTCAAATACATGATTCTGCAGCCCAATCGTGTGCTCACCCACCGACAATTGCTTACCAAAGTCTGGGGACCCGAATATAGCGAAGACCACCACACATTGAGGGTGCACATCGCCAATCTCAGGAATAAAATCGAGACTCATCCGGAAAGACCTCGCCTGATCCACACCGAAATGCGCATCGGCTATAGATTTCGCGTCGATCAATAAGATCCCTGGACAGAAAACAGTCGTCAAGAAATAAGGGACGTCCCATGCGGCCATTCAATCGGAAGTTAAACCGTTAACGGTCTAACTTCCAATTGGGTGTCTTTCGTGGAAAAGATTAAACGGGGCAGCTCGGGAGCTTTGGGTCTGCCTGTGGACGTATTTCGGTATTAATTACGGGCGCAAAATCGCCCAAAACCCTTAAGCAGGTTTGGCAATAGCTTGTAAAGGGTAAGTATTGTGGGGGTCTGGAGTCTTTACTATGACAAGCAGCGAAAGACGAAATACGATGACGCTTGAGGATATAAGCGCTTATTGGCGTCATTTGCGCTGCTCTGGAGACCAACCCAATCTGCACCGGGTTCTAGAGTCTATTAAGACCATAGACACGGCGTTTGCGGGATCAGCCAAAATACTCAGCCATCATTTATCTCACGATGCCTGGTGTCATTTGCGAGATGATCTCTTTGACTTATTGATCGCCTCATTTTCAGGCTACTTCCTGATTTACGAGGAAGGCAGCGAAGTGCCCAAGGACTGGACGGCACCCTGGCCCAATCAGGGCATCGTTGAGTTTTACCCTGAGCAAGCCAATCGCCGCTCGGATGTCTACAGAGGCGACTTGCGCCGTCTTCATCCGGCTATCTGCCTGTCTCTGCGCTGGTGTCTGGCCGACAATCGCAGCACTACCAGGCCGCAAGATTTCGAGAGTTTTTTCAATCAAATCAAAACATACGAAACTGAAGATGCTGCGCAGGAAGCTAGAAACCTCTTAGATCGCCTGTTTGCGCTTTGCGAAGACGAAGCCATCAAGTCTAAGAAGATTGCGCACCGTAGATGGTGGCAAATTTGTTCTGAAGCCAATGGCACTAACGACAAACGCCTCAAGAATGAACTGAAAAGGCAGCTTTCTGACTTACAGATGGTCTGGGGCGCTCCCAGCTGACGCTCTTCAACCAATCATGGTCTCCGGGCTCGCAAAAGCGGTTTAGAGCATCCTTGTTTCCAGGACTTTCTTTTCACCTTACAAATGCTGCCGAAGCTTCTGCCGCATAAACGGTAGCCGACAAGCCGGCTCAAATTGAAGAGCAATTGGCCGTCGCCATCAATTTTTGCCCAATCCGGAAGTCGGCCAGAACGATTTAAGAATTTCGACTGAGAGGGCGAAATATCTATATTCAGGACATTTTCAGGTTTGAGGACTAAATTGAACTGAAAGCTTCTGCCGGTTCCGAAATGCCTTTGCAATTATATTTTCGGATAATGCCAGTGTTTATGACAAGTTCACGCACCTTGCCCTAAATTAGAGATGCCCAGGATGCATTGCTCAAGCACTTACTACGGACCAGTTTCTATGTTTACTAGCGCAAACCTAGCTGCCGCAAGGCTTTCTGCTCTCGAAAACCATCAGTGCTTAAAACTGGCAAATTCAGAAGCGCAGGCGCATGAAGAGGATATAGATTCCTTCCATGGTTGTACCTTGGGTAAAAACCGCCAGGCAAAGAGACCGCTTGGATCATCTTTGGTTTCTGTCGCCGCTTTGATTTCCAAGCTGGATGAAGAGCAGCCCACTCACTGGGAAAGCCGCTCGGCGCCGACCTTGCAATTACGTCCAATTCGCAAACCGGACGAAGCACTGCGCATTTTTCTCAAGAAAGTTGAAGCAGCCAGGGTCAATCGTGAGGATTTAGAGTTCGACACCACTCTCTGTAGCGAACTGGACAATAACTACGATGCACAGACAGTCACTCTCGATCGCGTTCCAGCATTCGAAAGAGAGATTAGAAGAACTGCTTATTCGTTGTTGATGAAGAGATGCGGGCCGGCAAGAGACTTCATTACGGCTTCCGACAACAGATTCAACGCCTCCACCAGTATATTGACCGCTCGTGCAGAAGCGGTTCTTCTGGCTGAGCGTTTGCTGCGCCGCCTGGAGCACGGATTCTCTGTAAACACGACAGCCTGGACATTGACCACTCCCGATACAGAATATACACCGGCTCTATTTGAAGCCTGCCGCACCCCTCAGTCAGTAAAAGTGACAGTTAAGGATTGCCACACACCTCGCAAGGAAGATCAGATGCTACAAAACCAAGCACAAGCACGCGAAGAAATCCAAATCGACTGGCAAGAAAAACCATCCCGCAAAAGCGAAATGGGCGTGATTCCGCGCATAATCACAGGCATCCTGGACGCGGCAGAACGCATGCCCAGGTTGAACGTAGCGGATGTTCCTGTCAATGCAATGTCGGCAGCGACAACTATTCAATAAAGTGAGCCGGCAAAAATAACTGGCCCAAATCTATACTAAAGACGAGAATACTGCGACCAGGAAACTTGGGCTTCGCTTTCTTTGCCCAGGGCCTTCTGCACTTCGCTCAAGATTTTGTAGGCCGGACGATAGAGACGATTGAGACTGGCCGAGCGAGCCAGTGCTGCTTCCGCTTCGGTAAGCCGGCCAACCATTTTCAAACACAGGCCCATATTGAAAAAGGCCTCGTACATGCTTTTTGCATCGATCGCTTTTTGATAACAAACAATCGCTTCTTCATGCCGGCCTGACAGGTGCTCTTGGTAGCCTTTTTCAAAGTGTTGGCGAGCGGACAAATCGGAACCGGACGAGAGCGTTGGCAACGCAGAGGGCGGAATTGCCGCTCCGTCTTCGTCTCTATTATGTCGCCCCGTCTCT
>CAZHEZ010000334.1:0-2790 GCA_964531315.1 uncultured Candidatus Obscuribacterales bacterium
ACACAGGGCAATGCTGGACAACGCACCATTTTGCCTGCTTGCTCGGTTATGGCGCCCAGGCCATCTGTCCCTATCTGGCTCTGGAAAGCGTGCGCGATTGGTATTACAGCGACAAAACCCAGGCGCTGGTGAAAGCTGCTTTGCATTCTGGCGGTGGAGAAGTTGATCAAACAATCGCACCTTTTGTCGGACTTTCTGCTCAAAAAGCGCAGTTGAATTATGTCAAAGCTGTAGAAGACGGCATTCTCAAGATCATCTCGAAGATGGGCATTTCATCTTTGATGAGCTACATTGGCGCCCAAATTTTCGAATCTCTGGGACTGGGAAAAGATGTAGTGCGGCGCTGCTTCGAAGGCACCGCATCCAGAATCGGCGGCATGGAAATAGCCGATATTGAGCGCGAAAACAAGCGCTTCTATACTCAGGCATTTAAAACAGCAGCGCTCAATAATGACGGCTATATGAAACACGCATCAGGCGGCGAATTTCACGGCAACAATCCGGAGCTGGTGCGGGCTTTGCATCAGGGATTGAAACTAATTGGGAAAGCAGAAACAAACGAAAAGAACCAGCAAGAATCATTTGAAAAATACTCATCGCTGATCAAGGAAAGAACTCCTTATTCTTTGCGCGACCTTTTGGAATTCCAATCGGATCGCTTCCCGATTGCCTTAAGCGAAGTCGAGCCCGCCACCGACATTGTGCAGCGCTTCTGCACCGGTGGCATGTCCCTGGGCGCCCTCTCCAAAGAAGCCCATGAAGTCCTGGCTATTGCCATGAATCGTTTGAATGCCAAGTCGAATTCCGGCGAAGGCGGCGAAGATGCCAACCGTTTTTACCCATTGAAAACGGTCGACCAAGACGGCACCAGCCCTGACTTTCCAGGCTTGCGAAACTTACGGCCCGGAGACTCTGCAGCGTCGGCAATCAGGCAGGTGGCATCGGCTCGATTTGGCGTCACTCCGGAATATCTTGCCACTGCCAAACAACTGGAAATCAAAATCGCCCAGGGTGCAAAACCTGGCGAAGGCGGGCAATTGCCGGCCCACAAAGTATCGCCTTATATTGCTCAACTGAGGCGTGCCAAGCCGGGAATGTCTCTTATTTCGCCGGCGCCGCACCACGATATTTATTCAATTGAAGATCTGGCCCAGTTGATTTTTGACCTTCGCACCGTCAACCGCAAAGCAGCCATTTCGGTAAAACTGGTCAGCCAGATTGGCATCGGCACTGTGGCTGCAGGCGTTGCCAAAGCCAATGCCGATATCATTCAAATCTCCGGACACGACGGCGGCACCGGCGCCTCGCCTCTGGGTTCGATTAAGAGCGCAGGCATGCCCTGGGAATTGGGACTGGCGGAAACGCATCAGGTATTGCTGGCCAATTCATTGCGCGAGCGTGTCATCCTGCGCGTTGATGGCGGCATCAGATCGGGCTGGGAAGTGGTTCTTGCAGCCATGCTGGGGGCTGAAGAATACAGTTTTGCATCGATTGCCCTGGTGGCCGCTGGTTGCATCATGGCCAGAGTCTGCCACACCAACAATTGCCCAATCGGCATCACCAGCCAGAAGGAAGCATTGCGCCGGAAATTTCCCGGCACGCCCGAGCCGGTTGTCGAATTTTTTCTCTTTATCGCCGAGGAAATCAGGCTTTCATTAGCTCAGTTGGGTTATAAATCTCTTGCTGAAATAATCGGCCGCAATGATTTGCTCAAGAGGCGCGATGTGGCATTGTCAAAATCCGCTGCCCTCAATCTAGACTTGCTGCTCAACCGCCCGAACCGAAGCACTTCGGCACTGGCACTGCAGAAAGAAGCAAATGATCATGCTGAAATGAAAAAATCTCTGGAGACGCAGATCATGTCGATCGATGATCGGCTGCTTGAAATTGATCAATTGCGCCAGTCCATCGAAGAGCACGGACAGTTCTCAGCGACCAGCACCATATGTAATACCGATAGAACGGTCGGTGCCGGCATCAGCGGAACGATCGCCCTCAGGCATGGCGATTTCGGTTTCAATGGAAAAATCGAGCTGAATTTCAAGGGAAGCGCCGGGCAAAGTTTTGGTGCATTCAATATTCAAAACTTGCATCTAAAACTGAGCGGCGAATCAAATGACTACGTCGGCAAAGGCATGAGCGGCGGTGAGATAGTGATCGAACCGGCTGAAAATGCCACCTTCAACTCGTGGGAAAATGTGATCATCGGCAACACATGTTTGTACGGAGCAACAGGCGGCAGGCTCTTCGCGGCAGGACAGGCGGGAGAACGCTTTGCCATACGCAATTCAGGCGCCGTCGCCGTCGTCGAAGGTGCAGGCGATCACTGCTGCGAATACATGACCGGTGGAATAGTGGTTGTGCTGGGCCGCGTGGGCAGAAATTTTGCCGCCGGAATGACAGGCGGCTTGGCTTATGTCTTTGATGAGTATGGCGAAGTACCGGCATTATTTAACGGTGACGAAGGCAAGCATCTGCAACGCATGACCGATTCTGCAGCCGAGTCGACCAGGCAATTGATCGAAATGCACTGCCAATTGACGGGCAGCCTGCGCGCCCAATTCATTCTCTCCAACTGGCAAGAGTGCCGCTTCAAATTCCTGCAGGTTGTTCCACCGGCTGAAATCGCCGAGCAGGAGCCAGCCACTGTTATTGAAACCGAAATTAAGGACCGCCTGGCCGATAAAGAAACCTCTTTCTCCTAAGCCGCCTCGGCTGCTTTTTCGATTTTAGGCCCTGGGTCTTTTAACTTTGCAGCACCGTGATTATTTCTTGGGGCTGGGCATACTA
>CAZHEZ010000335.1:0-2692 GCA_964531315.1 uncultured Candidatus Obscuribacterales bacterium
CATTATTACTAAAGAGCTACAAGCTGCTGATGTTTTAAGACGCTGCCAATGGCTATAATTCTGGGATGACGATGACTGGAATCAGAGTTAATTTGGACGTAACACCTGTACAGGGTGAACGCGATGAGGCTGAAATTGCTGCTGCCGTAGCCTGTGTCTTTGCGGTCCTGAAAGCCCGCTCTGTGGTGCAGGAAAGGTCCGGTCCGCCCCGTCAATCCAGTTGGGCTTTTGCCTCCAGATTGGAAGCAGTGGGACAGGCAGAGGTTAGAGAAATCCCCGCCCAGCCTTCCTGCCAACGCAGTTTGTGGTGGAGCGCCCGCAGTTCGCTTTTGAGCCTTCTGACTGCAGTCAGTCTCAGTTTTCTCGGTGCTGGACAGGCGCAGGCTGCTGACCCTGCGCAGTTTCTTCCATCCAGCTTGCCATCGTATCCGGTGAGCGAGCTGGTGCCTACTCGCTCAGGCAAAGTCGTGCGAGTTTTGCTCAGTCGCGCTTCCAAAACCCCTGATTTAGGCATTCTTGATGGCGCCAGCCTGATCAATCTTGCCAATATGCAGCCTGTATATCAAATTATTGCCGGCAGTCGTTTTCAAATAAGATGCGAAGGCAGCCGTCTGGTTTTTGCCGGAGCCGATCCTTATTGCCTGGCACAAGTGCCGTCTTCAGGCTCGATTCGCCAAGTCGTGGCGATGGCGCCGAGAGTCAATCCCTCTCTTTCCGGTTTGCGTTTCAATCAACCGGCTCTGAACAAATTCACACTGGCATTTGATGTTCCGGATGCTGCCTGCCAACCGCTCAAGCCGTCGACAAAATCAGACGGGCCAGTCGAGAGCAGTGCTGCTGCGCCCAAAGGCGGGGTAAAACCGATCGGCTATCTGGTTGTTTCTCAAACAAAAGACGGATTACTTTCCTACAACGGTCGCATCTATCGAGGCGCTATCTGGTTCAAGCCCATTCGTGCAGCAGGCGAGGCTTCTTTTCAGGCGATCAACCTGGTTGATCTCGAAGATTATTTGCTTTCTGTAGTGCCTTCTGAAATGCCCAGCAGTTGGGCAAAAGAGGCAGTGAAAGCGCAAAGCATAGCGGCCAGATCATATGCGGTTGCCAATTTCTGGAAAAACGAAAAGGACAATTACGACCTCAAAGACACTACCGACGATCAGGTTTATCTTGGTGTGGAAAGCGAGACGGCGGCAGGAAATCTGGCTTGTGATGAAACGGCCGGCATTGTGTTGAAGCACAATCAGAAGGTCATATCGGCATTTTTCCACAGCACCAGTGGCGGTGCAACAGAAGTAGGTGAGAACGTTTGGGGCAAGGAAATTCCTTATGTGCAGTCAGTTGTCGACTACGACGACAGCTCGCCTCATTTTTCCTGGCTGAGGCGTTTTCCTGTCGACCAGGCTGAAAAGGCATTTGCACTGAAGCCGGGCTCTCTTTTGTCTATACAACCTTTCTGGAAGGTGGCGTCCAATCGGGTAAAACAGGCGGCAGTGGTCTCCCTGGACAACACCACAATTGTCACAGGTGAGCGATTAAGGCAGCTCTTCAAGCTTCCCAGCTCTATTTTTAATGTGTCGTTTGAAGACGGCAGTTACATATTTGCAGGCCGAGGCTTCGGGCACGGGCTGGGCATGTCACAGTACGGCGCTAAAACCCTTGCTGAAAGTGGCTATAATGCAGCCCAGATACTATCCTATTACTATAGGGATGTTTCAGTGGAGTACCTGAACAGGGCTCCCGGCATTTGAGGTCCACGTGGAAAAGGCTTTTGCGATACTAACAATGCTCGCCATACTGAGCGTGCTCATCATTGTGCACGAGTGTGGGCATTTTCTTGTAGCTCGGTTCTTTGGTTTTCAGACCCCGGTTTTCGGTTTTGGGCTGCCGTTTGGTCCTTCCTGGACGGTAGGCAAGAAGTGGGGCACTGAGTTCAAAATCCATGCCTGTCTTCTGGGAGGCTATGTTGCCATTCCGGAGCTGGGCGACGAATCCAACGCAGACGCCTTCGGACCGCCTGAAAAGCCTTTCCAGAAATTCCCAATTTGGCAGCGGGCGCTTGTCGCCGTGGCCGGTGTTACTTTCAACGTCATTTTTGCCTATTTCGTATGCCTCGTTATGGTCATTTCCATGGGAGATCCGGTTACTCGGGTCATAGCCGGGAATTGCATCAAACAAAATCCCATTGCTCAAAACGCCGGTTTTAAGCCGGGCGACATTCTAGTCGCGATCGACGGCACAAATGTGACCGGGCAAGCTGACACGATCTCAATGATCAAGGCTCACAAAAGCACGCCCATGAAGGTCACGATCAGGCGCCCACAAGAGGGTCAAGCTACCGATCTCAGAGAAGTCGAGACAGGCCGGCTGGACGAAAACCAATACCTGGCCAAAGAAAACGCCATGAAACTTCTGACCCTTTCCATGACACCCAACGATAAGGGTCAGATTGGTCTGGAATTGGGAGACCAGCCTCAATATTTCAAGAAAATCGATGGCAATCCATTTGAGATAGCCAGCTATGCGGCAGTCAAATTGGTTGACCTGACACGCAGTATGTTGGATGCACTCGGGCAGATGATGCAAGGCTTGATGCAGAGCATAACGGGCGCCAAGTCGGCTAGCGGCGGTGCTCCTGCGGTGGGAATCGGAGACTTGCACGGTGTTCTTGCGGTCGTTGTTTTTGGTGCCGATG
>CAZHEZ010000336.1:0-2653 GCA_964531315.1 uncultured Candidatus Obscuribacterales bacterium
GTGGCCCTTCTCGTCGGTCAGAAATTGAATACCGGTCATGATGTTCCTCTCTTTGCGGCTCAACCCATAAACTAGCCTGGCCGTCTTGTCCGGTCAAGGATCGATTATAAAGGCCACCATCACACTCTAAAACAGGCGAGAACAGTTTTATAGTTCAACTTCGCTGGACGCGATCTTTTGTTACTCGCAGACCACGCGCAAGCGAACGCTGCAGCCAGATCGAACTGCATCACTGCGGTTCATCGCTCCCTTCAAGGCTGTCGTGACGCAATTTTAGAAAAACACGGCTGGGGAAACGTGGAATCGTTTGCTCAATTTCTGTATGTGGGTTTTGTTGAGGTCACGTTTCTTGTGCAGGACTTCGGACACGATGCTTTCAGACCCAAAGACGGAGACCAGGTCTTTCTGGCGGAGATTATTGGCATCCATCAATGCGCGAAGAACCTCCACCGGGGAAGCATCAGGAATGGAATGATGCTCTTCTTCGTATGCTTCGATCAAAGTCACCAGGACTTCGGCATACTTCTCTTCTTCACTTGTAGGATTCTCTTTGCTCGCCAGTTTGTCCAAGACGGACAGGTACTGCTGATGTTGATGCTCGGATGTAATCGGCGTTGGCGAGCCAACGTCCAGCGCATATTATGCAGGCACTGCAATCATGATTCTAGCCACTCCTTCTCATCGTAATCGGCGAGGCTCGGAATGCAACGTCGACGGAGATAAACCCAGCCTGGTTGTTTATCTCAAGATTCAGGCTCGGCATCGAGCAGCGCTGTAAGAAACTCGTGCTTTGAGGGTGCGAACGGATTTGTGACGGTAACCCCTTTCCAAGTAAAGCCTTCCTGCAGATCTTCGGTCAGAAGAAGCCGACAGCCCGATTCTGCTGCGGCAGATAGAACCACCGAATCCCAAATACCCAGCTGGTGATCGGTCGCAAGGTCCGCGGCCGCAAGCATCACCTCTGCTGATGTCTCAATCAAAGGAAAGGCATCTCGCCAGCTGAGTATCGCCTTGCGTGCTTTGGCAGGCGATCGTCTAGCCTTGCGCACAAGCAGGTTGAATAACTCACCCAGGACCTGCACCGGCAAAAGCGTCGTGCCCTCCGGCAGCCTCTGCACGAGCTCCAGCGCCGCCTTTTTCATAGAGACCCCATTCACGCCTTCGGCGTAGGCTAAAACGTTGGTGTCGAGAGCTACCCTCACTGCTCATCCTCGTAAAGCTCAGCCCGGCTCCAACGGCCGATGGTGAGAACGGGTTCGGATCGCAACCTCTTCAATAGCACAAACCGTGCACCGGGTGTTGCGGCGCCACCTTTCTCGATCGGGACTATCTTTGCGACCGCTTTTCCATGGGAGGTCACAACGTAGCTGTGACCCTCCCGAATCGTGCGCAGGAGCTTAGAGAACTTGCGATTGGCGTCCGCCGCAGAAACAGCCTTTTCCATGGCTCACTCCATGTAGTGATATTACGTACTATGGCACAGGATTGAGCGGGAGGCAAGTCACCTGGACGGATTCGGATGGCCGCGATAGACGGCAAAAAGATTCTTGACCAGCACGGAAGGCTTGCCGTATCGTAGGCGAATATAAAGCAAAGATATGGCAGAGACAAAAAGCCCCATTTCCTTGGATCCGTTTGATAGTGAGTGATGGCGCGCCCGGGCGTAACACGTGGCCGTTTGTGCAGACTGGTAGCACAACCCGGATCCGGCGAGGCTGACGACGTGATTATCCGACGCAGTCAGGCTCGGCCTTTCTTCTTCATGCCAGTCCATGTTTTCGTGCTGGATGGCTTTGCATCTGTGTTCCGCAATGACGTACTTGTGGCTGTACTTTGAACCAGGTCCAATCCGAAGAGTTCGGAAAGGTCATCGCGACCAAGAATCTTTTCAGCATTCGGCTGCCTTCTGGATAACGGGAATTTGCCGCCCGCTTTGGCGATCAAGTCGCTCTGATCCACTTTGTGCAGCGTGAAAAGGAGTTCGGGTTGCTTGTCCAGGCGGGCGCCGATGCCGTAGAGCACGGCGGCGACATGCTTGCACATGGAGGCCCAGTCCGGGCAACTGCAGGAAAACTCGATCTCAGCCAGTGACGGAAACAGGCCTTTCTTTTGCAAGCAGAGACGTTCCATCACGCCTTTTGAAAAGCGGCCCTGCAAAAGTTCCACCAGAGAATCAATGCCGCCCGCGCAGTCCTGGCAGATCGAGTTCCATCGCGCTTTCGTTACGGGAGTGATATCCACGGTGACTTTATAAACTCGCGATCCGCTGACCAGGGCTTTGATCCTGCCGCCGGCAATATCGAGGTCAATCACCAGTCCGTTGCGCACATAGGAGCGTCCGCGCGGCAGGCGGTTTGCAAAGTCGCTATAGCGCTCCAGGTTGTCACACCAGGCCTTGCCCCAAAAGGTGCGCGCGATGGTGCGGCCATCCAAGATAACCGGCGAAGCCGAGCGCCCTCTCTTTCCCAGCTTTTCCACTTCGCGCGTGGCGTGCCGCTTTCGTTCCGCCACCGGCACATAGGGACGCCATCCGTAGAACATGGATCATATCTCCTTCAGTGCGGCATTCAGATCCAGCGCGACTGTTTTCAGCAGTTCCTCATCCTTCATTTCCGTCAAGAGCAGCTCCCCTGCTGTCTCCAACAGGTCCGTC
>CAZHEZ010000337.1:0-2563 GCA_964531315.1 uncultured Candidatus Obscuribacterales bacterium
TGCCCCAGATTTTTTAAGGTCTCAAAATCAACTCGGTCCAAGGCGTCCAGCATTGCGAAACCACTTTGCCTGCAATTCTGAAGATAGGCAGGGATCCGGGCAGCAAATCTGTGGTTCGTATGCACTGGGATTGCCGCCAGCCAGCTATCTTCCTCCTTTAGGGAAACAACGCCGATTATGGCGTGCTCCTTGATCGCCTGCAGTAGCACCTCTTGTTTGATTGGTTTCGTCAGGAAAGCCGTGCAACCGGCCGCCAAACACATTTCTCGATCTCCCTTCAGGGCGGAAGCCGTCAGGGCGATGATTGGCGTGGGAACCTTATCGTTAGCCTGCTCCCACGCTCGAATTTCTCGTGTCGCAGTTAGACCATCCATGACCGGCATCTGACGGTCCATCAGGACGAGGTCGTAATGCCCGGCTTTAAACATCCGGCAGGCAATGGACCCATTTTCAGCAACATCAATTCGATACGGCGTGTCCTCTACATAGGCCACAGTGATGGTGCGATTGTCGGGGGAGTCTTCCACCAAAAGAATATGCAGCGCTGGCAGCGGCAGATCGGCTGTCGCGCCGACGGGTATGACCGCCCGCCGCATGGGATCGGTCCAGATTTCAAACGGCACGGCGAAAGAAAATACACTGCCCTTTCCGACTTCGCTTTTAGCGTCGATGGTTCCACCCATCAGCTCTACCAGGCGTTTCGAAATTGTAAGCCCCAGCCCCGAGCCGCCAAATCTGCGCGTAGTGGATGAGTCGGCTTGTGTGAAGCGTTCGAAAACCCGCCCCAACTTCTCGTCCGGAATGCCGATGCCGGTATCTGAGACCGTGAACCGCAATGCAGTCGGCACGGAGAAATTCTTATCTGGCTTCGCGCCCATGGACACTGTGCCGGCTTCCGTAAACTTGATCGCGTTGCCAACCAAATTGAGCAGGACTTGGCACAGTCGCGTCGGATCACCCACCAGGTCAGTGGGTGTGCCAGGCTCAATCTCGCACACCAAAGTCAGGCCCTTTTCGTTGGCCCTCACCGCCACCATCTCCATTACCTTCTCAAGCAATTCATTCAACGAGAAGCCTGTTCGTTCCAGTTCGAGCTGTGAGGCTTCAACCTTGGAAAGGTCGAGGATGTCGTTGATGAGATTCAGCAGATTATCGCCCGCGCGGCGAAATATCTGGACATACTTGTTTTGCTCAGGAGAGAGAGGGGTTTTTGCGAGGAGGTCCGCGATGCCCATGATCGCGTTCATAGGCGTTCGGATTTCATGACTCATGCTTGCCAGAAAGTCCGACTTGGTTCTGCTTGCGCTCTCAGCCGCGCTTTTGGCGAGCTGCAACTCGGCCTCCACCCGCTTCCGCTCAGTGACGTCGCGTGCCGCAGCGAAGACGCCCTGCAGTGTGCGTCCCCTGTCGTAAAAGGTGGTTGCGTTGTAGGACACCACCGTCTTTTTGCCATCGAGGGCGCGCGCCGTCAGTTCGTAATCGGTGACCTTCTTTTCTCTCAGCACGAGCTTGATCGCCGCTTCGGCACGCTCTGGATCGGTGAAGTAGCTCTTGAAGGGGGCTCCGATCAGTTCGTCGCGTGTGCAGCCTGTGAGCGCCTCCATCTGCTTATTGACATCCGTGATAATGCCGGAAGGGTCGGTGGTCATCAGCGCGTCGATATTGGATTCGATCAATGAGCGGGTATAAAATTGCTGGTCCCGCAGTCGCTGATCCAGCTTCTTTTGCTCGGCTTCAACCAGCTTGCGCGCCGTGTTGTCAGTGCCGATGAGCAGGTAACCGATGATGGCGTTCTGCGCGTCGCGCAATGCCGTGACGGAAACAACCGCCGGAAACCGGCTCCCATCCTTGCGGATGTAAGTCAGCTCGTAGATGTCTTCTATCCCGCGCGAGGCCTTGAAGACGAGGGCCTCGAAGCCTGGGGTGATCGGGGTTGCGAGCTCCAGGCTTAACTCTTCTGCACGGGCGATCACTTCCTGCGGATCGGAAATGTCCGCTGGCGTGATCTTGTTCATCACTTCAGCGGCCGTATATCCAAGCATTCGCTCGGCGCCGACATTGAAAATCTGTATGACGCCTTTTGCGTCGGTGGCAATGCTCGAGAAGTTTGCGCTATTGAAGATTGCGCTCTGCAAGGCTCCTGCCTTTAGCAACGCTTCTTCCGCTTCTTTGCGCGCGGTGTTGTCGGTGCCAATTAGCAAATAGCCAATAATGGTGCTCTGCGCATCGCGTAGCGCGGTGACGGACACCACGGCTGGGAACCGGCTACCATCCTTGCGAATGTAAGTTAACTCGTAAATGTCCTCTATTGTGCGCGAGGCCTTGAAGACGAGGGCCTCGAAGCCCGGTGTGATCGTGGTAGCGAGTTCAGCGCTTAATGTTTCGGCACGCGCAATCAACTCCTGCGGGTCGGAAATGTCGGCAGGCGTGATCCGGTTCACAACTTCGGCGGCGGTATATCCCAGCATCCGCTCGGCCCCGACATTGAAGATCTGAATGACCCCCTTTGCGTCGGTCGCGATACTCGAGAAATTGGCGCTGTTGAAGATCGCGCTCTGCAGGG
>CAZHEZ010000338.1:0-2548 GCA_964531315.1 uncultured Candidatus Obscuribacterales bacterium
TTCCCAGTGTTGCCAGGACTCCAGTCCGTCCACAATGGCCGTCGACCGAGCCAGTTCCACAGTCAAGCCGCTCAGGCATGCGCAAGTGCCATACAATGCTGCCGTCTGGACTCCGGCTTCCCGGCTGACACGTCTGGCGGCAGTTCAACCGATTTTTAGAAAACCTGTTCACCAGGTGGATTCCAACAATAAACGGTATCTGATGCTCAGGGTTCTCCTGATTTAAAGAGATGAAGACCTCCACGGGTTCTTAATCTCAAATCAATCAATAAGGAGAAAGCAATGAAAAGCTTTTATATCACTGCTGTTTTGGCACTGGTCATGGCATTTTTCACACCGACAGGTGCATTCGCCGGCGGGACAAACGGACTGAAGCTGGCGGACGCCGGCGCTCACGCCACTTGTGCAAGCGAATGCAATAAATGCGCCGAAAGATGCGAAAAGGCACTGACCAGACTGGAAGAAAAAGGTGCCAGCGCAGCCACGATCAATACGATTAAAGACTGCATCACTCTTTGCAAAACTAGCGCCGATTTGAAAAGCCGCGGCTCAAGTTTGTCGCCAAAACTAGCCTCGGCCTGTGCCGAAGCTTGCAAAAAGTGCGCCACTGTTTGTACTGAAGCCAAAGATGAGGCCCTCAAGGACTGCATCGATCAGTGCAACGTTTGCGCTGAAGCTTGCACCAACACCGCCAAAGCAGGCGGCAAAGATTGCTGCAAGTAGATAATGCCGGCGTCATAGCACGCACAATGCTGATGCTTAGACGTTCTAGCTAGAAAAATTGGGAGGCCGCCGGACCTACCGGCGGCTCTTTCATTTCCAGGCAGATGAGGCTCAACTCAGAAGACACCAGGGTTTTCAACGTTAGAGCCGGCTCACACGCTTAACATTTCAAATCGACAGTGTCAGCCACGCCTGGCCGCCGCCATATTCCGAAAGCTCAATCAAATCAGGCATTTACGGAAAGGGAACGGGCAAATTTAGCCTCTTTTGCTATGTTCTAAAACCCCGTATTCCTACCCTTTCGCAACGATTCAACTAAATGTTTAATAAGCTCTGTTGACATCAAATAGAAGAGCGATAAATTCATGGTTGAAACCGATACCACGCAGAGCCCATCTCCCAAGCTGGAAATCCAATCTATTGCCCAGATGGCTCGCGGCAGTAAGGAAAACTTGATGGCGATTTCTTATTCGCAACGACCGAAGACCCCGATGCGCACCTATGTGGTCAGTACCATGCTCGTCAGTGCTCTGTGCATTCCCCTGGGTTTTGGCATCTTCCTCATGTTCCATCCGGACCGCGCTTCATATACGACATCGAGACTGGAAGGAACACGCTCATTCAAGACCGATGAGGTTTTAATCTCTGGACTAAAGAAAGTGGTTCCTATGCACAATGCGTCGGCCGGAAATAACCCGACCTTCGGTGCACCCAGAGCAGTCGAGTTTAATCCTGCCACTCAGGCACCGTTAAGCACCAATGTGCCGCCTCCCATCATCAATCATTTGCCAATGCAGCCTCAGCAGTACGTTCCTGTCACACCGCGCAGCACCGTTTATGCACCGGGTGCTGCCTCGGCAGCCGTGCCCTTCCAAGCGACAGCGACGCCAGAGCCAATGCAAATGCCTGTTTTCGATGCGCCGCAAACTGCTGTCCCCAGCACATATGCAGCAATGCCTCAGTATCAGGCTCAGGCTTATCCGGTATACCAGCCCACACAAGGCTTTCGGTCGACCAAGGACGCTCGACTGCAAATGGTTACCAATCGCTAGTTCTGGACTCTGTCCGAGAGACAAACAGGTTTTCACCGTTAATCAGGCGGTGACAACTAAAGCGGCGGGCTGAAAAGACTGTCTCTCAATTTGCTTTGTCCGGTCAGGATCAATCAGTCCACTCACTGCACTACAGGTGGTGGCAGACTGAAGCGGCTGCGGTCTGATTTTTGGCCGGCTTCTCGCCTTTATCTTCCCCCTCCCTAAATCCTCACAAGCGGCAGTTAGAATTGCAATTGATAAGAAAAGACAGGAGTCCGTACCTTGAAGATAGCAGTCCTGGCCGACACTCATATACCGAAAAAAGCACGGGCATTGCCCGCCCCAGCGTGGGAAATTTTGAGGCGCTCGGACCTGCTTATACATGCCGGAGACATTTTGACGACTGAATTTCTGGATAGCTTGAGAGAAATTCTTCCTCTTTATGCAGTCCTGGGCAACAACGACGTGGGGGTCGACCTGCCGGAGAAACTGGAAATCGAAGTGGAGGGCGCCCGGTTGGCAGTCATACATGACTCGGGAACAGCTAAGGGCAGAGCACGTCGAATGAAAAAACTCTTCCCAGAGGCTGAGGCAGTTATCTTCGGACACTCACATATTCCAATCAATTCTCGTGAGGAGGGCATTCTTCTGTTCAATCCTGGCTCGGCGACAGACAAAAGGCGCCAGCCAAAGCACACGATGGGATTACTTGAGGTGGCGAACGGCTTCCTATCAGGCACTATAGTCGAATTGGATTAACCGGTGCTAAAGTAGATTTAGGAGGTCGCGAC
>CAZHEZ010000339.1:0-2531 GCA_964531315.1 uncultured Candidatus Obscuribacterales bacterium
CAACAAAAACAACAGCAAGTTGACGAAATCGAACAAGTTATGTCCGAGCCAAGCTATTTCGAAGACAAGCCGGTTTGGGCAACCTTCCGTGGATTCGCGCACTACAACCGCAACGAAAATAGATAACGACTGGAATTACTCCGGCACATCAGGAACACTTGCAAGATTGGCATGAGTCCTGAGTTGTTCCTGGATCGTTAGCCAAGAATTCGAATTGAAAATCTTCTCTGAGAGCCCTTTTTGCTAAGGGGCTCTCATTGTCGTTGTTGCTGCTTTGCGCCTATCATCACCACAGAAGAAGCGCTGCCAATGATGCTTACCGTGACTATGGCAGTTATTAAAACGGCGCACCAGTCATAGTAGACTGTTGCGATGCAAACGAGAGAAAGGGAAAACTTGCAAGAGGCAAGGCAACGGCTGTTGGAAAACGCTGGGCCAGACGCACTCTATCACCTCGATCCATACAGAGCGTATGAACGACTGCAGAATCAGTACAAGCAAGATTGGAAGGTCTACAGCTCTTTCGCGTCAGTGGCAATCTCTTTTATAAGCTCTGGCATGCTGCTTGCTTTAGTACTGCCTTTCCTGGTTCCGCTGTGCACTTTTGAAAAGGCTCTGCTGTTCTTTCCAATTCTGGGAATTTATGGAGCACTGTCGGCAATAGTCACCCAGGTTGTCTGGGGTTTCGTGTCAGACTTGCAACTTCCCATCGTCTCAATGCTGAGCCTGACACTCTTTGCGTCGATGTCCTCAGCACTGGTCGACTGTCGCCATTTGCTGAGCAAGAAAAGGCAGTCCATTTGCTTTGAAGATTTCCGCCAGGCTGCCTGCCGGATCATCGATTAGGCGCCCAGCCCGCGGCAACCCTTGATCGTCAAGCTTCAAGAGCATGGACCGGCCGGGTTCTTTGGCGGTAAATCCTGAGATGTACAGATCGTTGAACTGGGGACGATAAGAAACAACCAAGCCATCCACACCAGGAAAAGGTCGTTTTTCAGCATCGACCGTGCGCAAATCCGATTTTCCAAATTTTTGCTGAAGCTCGGCACTAGCCTTATTTCCATCACGAACTGCAAACTCTTTTGTGACTGGAATTTGCAAATCTGCAAAAGAGAAGTCGGGAATTGTTCCTATGTTGAAGCCCACGTATTCACTCATTACTCTAGCTCCTATTGCGGACAGGATGGATTCCACCGTCTTTGTTGCACCAGGAGCGTAGAGCAGAATTCGTAAGGATCACGTGAAAGTTGCTGCCCTCTTTTTTGCTCTCGCCAAAACTTACTATTCTCTATCATATATTACCATCCAACAAAATCAGACCGGCAAATCCAACGAACCATAAGGGTCCGCGGCATTTACCGATCCGATTTTGTTGGGTGATTTAGTTCTTCAGCCCTTCGGTAATTGTCAGACGGAAGCGCCCAATCAGACGATCCGCCATGCCGTAAAAGACATCGAAGACGCGGTCTTCATGACCATTGGCATGAGACTTTCGCAAGTCGACGCGCTCGACGATTCCAGTCGGAAAGACTACGTTGTTGACGATGCCTTCCAGTTCGTCTTTCGTCTCCGGCTTGATGACGGGCTGCTGAGAAACGAAAAGGATCTTGTGCGGTTCATCGATATCGTGAACGATAATGCCACCGGCATAACGCCCCTGATATCCGGATGTTTTGGCAGCCGAGGGAAACTGATCGACCCCGTGGAAAACTTCGAGCCAGCCGCTTTTGATGCGGACAGGCGCGGTTCCGGCGCCGCACTTGAACGAACCCCAGTTGGTCAGTGGTTCGAAAATCAGGTGCGATTCAGCTACCTTGGTGAGGTTGCGAATGTCTTTGAGAACAGCATCCACAGGCACATAGGCGATGCGAATGCACTGTCTCTCGCTGGGCTTTGCAGCCAGGGTTGACTGCACAACATCCATACCGTCTCGGGCGGCGATGTTGACCATTGGGCGATGATAGAGAGCCAAGCTGGCAACGCCGGTCGGAGAGACGACTGCTTCAGGGAAGAAGGCAGCGTCCTTGTCGTCCGGATGCAAACCAAACTGGGCAGGAATGTTCAAAAGCCCGAGGCGATGCCACTTGTAACCGTCCTTGGACCAGGCCAGTGCAATGCGCGGTCCATCCAGACCAAACGCGGTGTAGCACATGACGTAACGGTCGAGTGCGGGGATGAAGGTTACGCGCGGGTCTTCGCAGCCTTCGCCGCCGATTGTTTCACTCTTGCCGGAGGCGCCTAAGCGACGCCGACGTTCGAATGAAGCTTGCGGGACAAGCGCAAAACCGACTCTCTCGAAAGCAAATTCTTTGCATTGAGCATCGGTGCGCGGTTTGCCGTTTTCCCAGAGTTGTCGAATGATCTCGAGGCGGGACTGATTGCCCTTCGCCACAGATCGCATCATTACGACCAGATTACCCTGGCGGTCCTGGTAAACGGCTGGATTAAGGACGCCTTCCTCTTGGAAGAAACCCTTTGGTGAAGCAACTATGCCAAGGCGCTCCACACTTACGTTGATGATAGTGTTCTCA
>CAZHEZ010000340.1:0-2403 GCA_964531315.1 uncultured Candidatus Obscuribacterales bacterium
TTTCAAATGCTCAACAAATCATTCCCCAGGGAGAAATCCGCCGCATTCTTTGCATTCAATCACATGGAGGACGGCCATCATGTTGGCACGATTGGCCAGTTGCCGGTCTTCGCCGTGCCCCTGGCTCTTTATGCACTGGATGTTTCGCTAGCTTTCACCAACCAGGAAAATCGCACGCTTGTGGATCGCCTGTCAGGCACTATGGTTTTGCGCAGATAAACGGCAGATAGATGATCGATGGACAGCGCACATTCATGAATAAAAGCTGAAGGCGCCTGCAGTCGACGTGTTCAAAGCTAAGTGGCAGAGCCGGTTTTGGGAGTCTTAAGGCACCATTAAATCTTCTGCTAGCTGGGTGAGCTGCGCTATTGCATACAAGAAAAATTTCCAGCTGACTCAGACTTAATCACCACTCTTTGCCTGAGGCATATGGGTTTTCCACTAGGACATCCGGCAGCCAAGCAGGAGGAAATATCGCCAAATGCATAAACGACGGATATCTCGGGTGTGTGAGGTGTTTATACCGCCACCTCGCGAAAGCCATATATGTTTTTGCAACAGACAATTACAAGAAGCTTGTTGCTAAGAGGGAATTTGGGACCTGTTCAAGACTAAATTCACGATGTTTCTTTCCCATCACAATTTTTTTTCGGAGTCCGCATAAGGTTCGCCCTTAGCCATCCGCAAACACCACTGCATTTTTTTCAGCCCGCATTGCGCGAGTCTGGAGAGAATTTGGCTTCAGTTGAATCTAGCGTCCTGCTTGCATAACTCAGTTAGCCGGCAGGTGTCAGTCCTCCAAGGAGAAACACATGTCCCAAAACCAGGGTCAATTTTTTGTCGCCCTGCCGGTGCAAGGACAAACCGAGCGTCTTTGCGGCATCTCGCTGATGGGACGCGATTGCGGTCGTTGCACTTCTTGCAGACGATTTGCTCCTGTGTTGTTCCAGGGATTCTGCGTTGAATGCGCAGCTTTTCACAACATCGAACTGATGCGGCCGCAACCCCCGGAACGCCCGTATTGGCTTCGCTAGTCTCAAGTTACAGGAGACACAGACTATGAACGAACAAACGAAGCTTGAACTCGACGCTGTCGATCAGCGTGCCGACGAGATTCTTGCCCGCGTCGAACAGCTTGCCGGCAGCCTCGATGAGGCCGCTTATGAGCTCGTCGAGCCCGACCTGACCGCTTGCCTGGAAACCATGGCAATCGCAGGCGAACTCACCGATATTGCCGAGCTCGTCGAGGCTGGCGTGTTGACGGTAGGCGCTCAGCCTCAAGAAGACACCGCCGCCCCAACCGAGAAGAAGGACGGCAAGTCGTTTTTCAGCTTCCTCACCGATCTGTTTTCCGGATTCCCGGAAGCGGTCGTCAACCTTATTCCAAATGAAAACAAAGTCGCCGCCAAGGACGAGCAGAAGCCGGAAGGCGACTGCTGCGTCGAAGTGGAGGAACCCTGTATGGCAAAAGATAACGCCCAACCCGCGGACGGCGCGCAAACCAAGAAGTTGCCGCTGGCCGAAGAACCGCAGATTACCATTTGTATTGCTCCCTCAACGAGCGAATACTTCAAGGACAAGAAGCCTGCCGACCCCAAGGACCCCAAGGATGCGAAGCAATCGCAGACCGACGCACAGCCCGCCGGCAAGCTTCGTCCCGCCCACGCTGAAGACCAGCTCGGTCTGAGCGATGGTCTCGCCGACCCCGAGGCCGACGGTGGCATGTGCATGGAAGATGAAAATGGTGCCTACACCTGTATCATCGTTCCCTCGCACAAGGACCTGGCTTCCTCGCTCTTGAAGGGTGCCCGGCGCATGCTCGGATTCTCCGACAAGGCGCTCGGCAATGCCGAATCGAAGTTGCCCAAAAAGGGCGACGAGACGGACGCCGACAAGAAGTAACCGGTTAACGCCGGCGCGTTACGGGCGGCGACTATAGCGCCATAGGTCCTGGCACCTGCGCAGAAATGTCGCCCGCCTGATTAAACGCTGGAAGCTGAGTGGTCTTTAGGCTCCTCCCTCCTGCGTTCCTAGCTCTTTGAGCCGCTTTACCAAGCCGGCTCGCTTGAACGAACACCCACCCGGTTGAAACCCGAATTGCGGACGCCTTCACCGGTCTCCTCTTTTCGGGTTTCTTCTTCTTTTTGTGCTTTAAACAATGGAGGCAAAGATGAAAACAGCAATGTCGCCATCCGAACCAGTGACACTCTTCATTGGCACCTATGGCTACGGAGTCACACAAGACCTGATCAACAAACGCGGCGAAGATTTGCAAGACAGTTTTCGCTTCATGTTTTTCGACAATCCGTTCATCCAGCTTGGCGGTGTCCCTAATGGCTTTGTTATGGGATATGAGGACTGGACGCATGCGCGCCATGTCACCCACTTGAACGGCTGCCGAAA
>CAZHEZ010000341.1:0-2231 GCA_964531315.1 uncultured Candidatus Obscuribacterales bacterium
GACAAAAAGTCCTTGATATGAAAAGGTGGACTCGGCTTCTTTTTCTTCTGTATTTGCCCGTCTCAATACGGCACGCATGCGGGCTAGCAGTTCGCCGAGCCCGAAAGGTTTGATCAAATAGTCGTCGGCTCCCAAATCGAGTGCTTTGATTTTTTCTTCTTCGCCCTCTCTTACTGTCAGCACGATGACTGGAATTCCCGACCACTCGCGCAATTGTTTGAGCACGGTAAATCCATCAGTGCCAGGCAAAGCCAGATCTAAAATGAGCAGGTCCGGGATCTTTAGTGCCGCTACATCGAGCCCCTCTTCGCCATTTGCCGCCAGCATCACTTCGTAGCCGTTGTGCTCGAGACCAGCTCTCAGCGCACGTCTTATTTGAGGTTCGTCATCGATTACAAGAACTTTCATTGTTTGTTTTCTGTTTCCATATTGCTTACGGTCATTTGAAAAACGGCGCCGCCTCCCTCTCTTTGATAGGCAGTCAAAATGCCTCCGTTAGCCTCGACCAGTCCTTTGCAGACGGCCAGTCCGATGCCCAAACCTGGAATATTGCTTTCAACCAGAGGCTCGGCCCGATAGAATTTCTCAAAAATCCGCATTTCTTCGCCTTTAGGAAGGCCCATGCCTCTATCTAATATTTTAAATTCAGTTTGCCTTTCCAGGCTTTCTACTTCCACTTCTATAATTTTGTCGACAGAAGAATATTTGAGGGCGTTTTCCAGAAGGTTGTGCAATACCTGTTCCATTTGCACTGGATCAACAAATAACTCTGAGAGATTTTCTCTAAGCACAAGCTTGATTCTTTCGTTGTCTTGATCGCTGAAAGAACTGAGAGCGGAGCTTACCAGCTCTTGCACTGAAGTTGTCTCTCGGCGCGGCTTCCAGGCACCGCCTTCCAGTTTGGAGAGATTGAGAATATTGCCGACTAGTTTATTCAGTCGATCCGTTTCCAGATCAGCGGCTTCCAGCAAATTTTTCTGCATGGCTGGATCCCACGGCATTGCATCTTCAAGAAGAGCACTGACAGAAGCCTTGATTGTGGTAAGCGGGCTTCTGAAATCGTGCGAAACCATGGCCAGAAGGGCTGTCTTCAAGGCATCCGCTTCCAGCAATGCACTTGCTTTTGATTCTGCTTTGAGAAGCCTGTCTCTCTCCAAAATGGCAGCAATATGATTGACCAGGGATTCGACCAGGCGATTTTCCTCGTATTGCAAGGTGCGCTCAGGCTTCAATGTGAGCATCACACTACCGAGGCGGTTTTCTTCAAGCAATATCGGAAAGGTTTGTAGTAGTCGCGGTCCGCCCCGACTATTGTCATTGTTCGGCGTTGATATAGATTTTTCGCCTTCCTTCTCGTCCAGATGTTCGTTGCTTAATTTCAGAGTGGCAGCCTCCACCGGCTCGATATCTGAAATCAATTCCATAACTTTACTGAGCGCTTTTTCTCTCAGTGGTTCTGACGCCACCATCCAACTGGCCTCTGCCAGAATTTCCATCTCCGAACGCCTTAACTCAGCTTCCTCGGCGCGTGCCTTGAGCAAGGCAGTCAGCTGGCCTATCACCAGGGCGGTTGTCAAGAAGACAGCCAGAGCAATGCATTCGGAGCTGGCATCCAGTTGGATTGGTTCGACCAGACATAAATTGAAGGCAATGAAGCCGCACATAGATGAGACAAGGGCCGGAATTCGACCCAGATATGCTCCACACAGAACCACAACCAAAAGATAAAGCAGGGACACATTGACCAGTCGTGTGGAGACATGTGAAAGCGATATCAGACAACTCATCAAACCAATTCCGGCAACCGAGACAATCGAAGCCCAGGGTTCGCGCTGCCAGAGTCGTTCTTTGCCGGCAATCTTGCCCAAATTCTTACTGACTCGACGAATTTCTTTCTTACGAATGTTTGCTTCCATTTTCGCGCCGACGCTTACAGAAGTTTCAGGTGCGTAGCTGTAAGACGTTGAGCTAACAGCGTTTTCGGAATCTTGACGGAAGCTTGATATGTCTGTCGACATCTTTGACACCAGCTTGAATGCCCCTGTGTAACTCTTATCGTGTCGGCTGAGTTGACTGATCGTAGGCTCGTTCAGGTTAACATGCTGAGCATTGCTGAGCAAATTTTTCGATCAATGTATAGAAGCGACGGCGAATTCAAATGAGTTTTGCAAAAACCACTTGCACGTACCTGCAGGTGGCGCACTCGGTCCCTGGGCTGGTTGGGAGTTTTT
>CAZHEZ010000342.1:0-2152 GCA_964531315.1 uncultured Candidatus Obscuribacterales bacterium
AGTTGAACCGTAGAATTTTCTCCGGCTGAAACAGTGATTGGAACTTGCCAGAAAAATTTCAGATTGGCAGTCTTGTGTGTAGCCACTACATACCAGGTTCCGGGCGCAACAATAGTCACTCCAGAGAGCAACTTCTTAGTGCCTGCCTTCATTTTGAGCTCGATTGGAGCGAGCCCTTTTTGCAGCGCCTGGCTTTCCAGGTCCTGTCCATTCTCTTCGAAATCTTTTACTGCCGACTGGTAGCGAACCTGGCGCTCGTCCTCGATTTCATTGACACGTTTGATCTCCTCTTGCACATAGGGGATCATCTTATGAACCCACGGATACATGGTGAAAATATTCGTGGGCGGATGGGTGCCGCTCTTTTTACAGGCCGCTCTTAAAATGTATTGCCAGCGCCAGCCGTTAGTGGGAAACATCTTGCTTTCCGAAGATCGCATGCCATAACCCAGGCTGAGCAATGTGCCCTTGATGGACTTTTCTCTGCTGTCAATCTTGCGAGCCCCCCTTGTCGCCTTAGGGATTCTTGTCGGATATGGATAGATAGTGATGGAGCTGACCGGGCGAACATATTGCGGAACAGAAATGCGCACGCGCAATTGAGCCTCGCCTTCAGGCGGAGCACCACTCATGTCTTGACTACTGTCTTCTTGAGGGGTGCCGTCCACTCCCTCAAAGGCAGGCTGCAACTGCTGGCGGACTTCCGCTTCCGCTTCAGCCTTAGGGACTGAAGGACGAGCGGGCGAATCTTTAGCCTGGCTGGGGGGAGTTTCAGCTGTTTTCTGCGTTCTTTTTTCACTGTCAACCGAGGCGACTGCGCCATTGGATCGGCTGACTGTGCTTGCTTGCGCCGTAGCCTGAGGGCAAATTGTCAGCGCCACGACGATTGCCTGTATGACGGCGAAGACCCGCATGAATAAGTTTATGTGGTGTTTTGACAAAAAAGTGCTCAGCTCCCTCAAGATAGGCTGTCATTGTAGAACTTGATTACTACCCTTGGATTGAGCGCTTATCATGTTTTTTGCCGGGCAATTCGGCAAGCTTAACAATGGAGTGTCTTGAGATGGCTTCGTCATCGCCCGGTTTTTATGCAAGCAAATTCACAAAACGGCAAACAGACAAGAAAAAATTGCCTCATTCTGGTTGTATTTTTTTTGTTGGCGACTTCGATTTCTTTCTACCTGAGCGCCACCCAGGCGGACCGCGCTTTTAAGCGTGGAGACGACCGCATGATGCAGATTTTTGACTCCGGCGTCTATATCAACTCTGCCAACGCAATCTTAAAGGTCCAGGAGCAAAATACAGGCGGTGGGACCAATCCAAGGGACAGTATAAGAGAGAAAAAACAGCTCAGAGAGCTTGCCGATATGCTCATTATCGATGGTCCGGTGCTGCCATCCTTAGCAGCCAAAGCAATGCTTCTCGGTAAATCATTTCACTTTCCTGCCCTGGAAAGTCTGGCCATTCTTGAATGCTTTATCCAGGCCTTAATCAGTGCGCTTGTCTTCATTCTCACCTGGCGCATCACCCAAAATAAATTCCTGGCGTTGGCGTCCGGCTTGCTCTGGGCGATTTACCCACCGGCCATCATCGCCGCCCAGAAGCTGGCCAGTGAAATTATCTCGGCAGCACTTTTGCTTTCCGTTTTACTTTGCTTCGATCTGGCTCTTACTGCCGACCAGAAAAAACATCTGCATCTGATTTCTCTTACCTGCGCCGGCATTTTCTTTGCCCTCTTGTTACTTACCAAGCCGGTTTTGATATTTGCAGTTTTGCTGCCCCTTCTTTTTGTGCTCGTCTCTATGAGAGGCAAAGCGGTAATTTCAGGACTGCTGTCCTTCGGCTTGGCGACTGCATTGACGATGATGCCATTTTGGATTTTTACTGAGCAAGCGACAGGAAAAACCTGTTATTTGCCACAACGCGTGCCAGTCTTCAATGCCCTTGTCGCCAACAACCTGATTGCTGACGGACTGCAGGGTCTGCCCCAGGTGCCTGTTTCAGACGCAATTGCCAGAAGCAAGAATGCTGCAGAAGTTGAAGTTTCGCTTTTCATGCAAGATCCAATCGCTCATACCGATTTGAACATCAGGAAGATACCTCGACTTTTTGCCGAGCCGTGGAACGATCTCAGGCATGCGGCAATACTGCC
>CAZHEZ010000343.1:0-2120 GCA_964531315.1 uncultured Candidatus Obscuribacterales bacterium
TAGGGGCATACTCTTGCAGTAAAGACAAACGCTTGGAGTGGAGAACCCGTTGTGCGGCAATTCTCCACTTCAACGTTTGCTTTTTTGTCTATTTTTTACGATATTCTCTAGTATTGATTGCACCGACAAAAAAGCACAATTGCACCAGTGCAGGAGTCCCGACCTGTCTATTAATCGGGTCTCCCGCACAAGCGCTGTTGGTTAAACTGCTATGAAACCGACGACCTGCAGCAAGAGGTCAGACGACAAATCCCAGAGTGCAGAACAAAAGCATCGACAGCAGGTAGAGCGTGCCGTCGGAAAACCTTCTCTTGTAAGACAGAACATGAGCAAGAGCGCTCACGATCGAGAGCGTGCCCAGCGTGAGCAGTGTACCCAATCTGAACAGGCCGGGCTCCAGCCCGGTTGCGGACCAACAGGCCAGGTGCAGCAAGAAACCGAAGAAGAAGCCGACCATTCCAAGCACCAGCGCTTTGTCGCCCGGATTGAAGGCAATCTCGTCGTCTGTGTTCGATTGATCTGTCAATGCTGTTTTAGATTTCATGGACTTTCCTTTTGTCACGGTCAAAGACTAAGTTCGGCCATTTCGGCATTGAAGATGCGTCTCGACAGAACACGCAAAGCCTCAGTCAGAAACGCCAGCTGCAAGAAGCGCATGGTCTCGATGTCGTCGGGCTCCGAGAGCAAGGCCAGGGAGAGAGCACCGCGTGCCCTGGCCAGAACGCCGTAAGAACTTCTCACTTGTGCCAGAGACTGCCCTTCTCTTTGTATGTAGTCGTCGCATTTCTGGATCAGAGCATGCAGGTACAGGCGCAGTGACTCCTGGCAAAAGCCTGTGACCTCAAGCAGCGGGCGCGCACCTTCCACGTGAATGGCGCTGTAGTGCAACTGCAATAGTGCGAAGTCGGCGGCGCTGCGCACTCCGCGAATGATTTTCCGGACTTGAATCTGATTCATGGTCTAATCTTTCGTAATGATGATTTGAATCCTGACTGAGCGTTCGTCAGGCCCAAGTAGAACTTCTGCATCCGGCTCCGCCAGCTCCTCTTCGGCAGCGGGCGGCGGCGCTGCCGCCGGCCCGATTGGATTACCGGCTTCCAATGCAATGGACGCCTGAATCTCTTTTCGCAATTGGCGAATGTATAAGACTACGACAAAGGCAACTTCGATACTGCCGACAAAGAGCAACTGAAAGCTATGTGCCGACAGTGGTTCGGTAAACATCTGGCAGATCCACAGAACCTCGAGCATGACCAGGTGAAACAAGGGCACCCATTTTGGCTGCCTCAAGGCCAGAAGCATAGCGGTGAAATCCGCAATGACGAAGAAGAAGGCGAACAACGGAAGTACTGCTATGAAGATTTCCATCTGGCTTCCTTAAGGGTTGTGCCGACGCGAGCCAATGGTTGATCAGCCCGCCCGCCTGGACAGTGACAGCCAGTCAGAATTCGGTGAAGAACCAAATCATAAAAACAAAAACAACAAGCGGGAGTAGCCCGAGCAAGTTGAGCATTTTATTTCCTTGGGAAGAAAACTGCTTGTTTGAAATGGGGTTGAGTTTAGGCGATTCGACAATGTCCAGCCGGTTGCCATTGAGAAACAATTTTGTTTCCCAAAAGAACTGAAGGGCAGCCTATCTGCCCAGCACAATGACGATTACGACGACAAACGCAAGCGGGAGAAAAGCAAGAATTTCGCTCATCCGGTCTCTTTCGAAAAACTACTACGGTTTTAGGGGAGGGTCGAGTTGCAGAGATATTGAGGTTTTTTGTTGTTTTTATCGAATGAGAAGGGAAAAGAAAAGACAAGTTCAAGCTAATACTTTGCCGAACGGATATCAAGCATTTGCCGTCTTGTCCTGGTTATTCCTTTGCACTTCAAGCTAGCGAAACTGGCGCCAACAGCCGATTCAGATACAAACAGGCAAACAAAGCCGTGCCACCATTTCTGGTACCACAGCCGAGTCAGTTCAGCAGCTTTGATTGGCTGACAGTTGCTGAATAAATTGTCCGATCTGCCGACATATTGCAGATGTTTCTTGGCAAATTATGGTCGCGGCTGTCAAATTTATACAGTTATACTATACTTTATCATATATACGATCAAAAAAGGAAACGAGC
>CAZHEZ010000344.1:0-2106 GCA_964531315.1 uncultured Candidatus Obscuribacterales bacterium
TGGTCTGGTTTCCAAAGACTGTTCAGCACTTTTTTCCGGGCCCTTGCCGCGCTACTTAGCGCTATCTTCGCTGGGCCCATTCATGTTCGGCAACAATTGCAGCGGACCGTCTTTTTCATTCTTTGGAAGCGCTGAAAGGGCAATGCTTTTGCCGAAAAATTCATAACTTAGCGAAGTTAGTGCGCGGCCGCGATTGTTTAGATTCTGAGTGCTCTCTAATCGACTTTGCCGGCTTCGGGTCGCTCTCTCAAAACGCTCTTAAAACGGCAGTCAATCAGGATATCGTGCCTGCTCGTCTTGCCTGAGTGGCCAGGCTTGCCGGCCGGCGCGCTTTCTTTTCAGTGACACCATATATGGTGCAAGAACTGGGCTCGGGTTCTTGAAGAAAGTTAAGCGCTGCTGGCCTGATTGGCGCAAGACTCAAGGCCGGGCCATTTTGATGATCGCTTGATTATCATTCTCCAAGCAAACCGGGATATCTGCTCTGAAAATGCGGAAAACACTTCTGCCGGCGGCTTCTGTCATGAGCGCCTGAAGAATATTTCTTTTGCTACTGCTGTCTGATTTAAGACAGCATAAATCATTACCTCTCCACTCTCATTGAAGACTCGATCTCTTTTTCCACACCCAACAAACGCGCTAAATCCCTCATACACCCGCCAGAGATCAGCTCTTTTCTGAGAGGCGATGCAGATCGAAATACCGCATTGCCTGCTGAGGCTTCTTAAGCCAATCGCTCTGGAAACGCTACGGTGAGCATGCCCTCCGGCTGCTCGGCGTTTCTTCGTCAACTCTTTTTGAGTCCAAACAAAGCGAAATAGCATGAAATCAAAACAAAGCAACGACCCCTTCCGCTCTCTATTGGAATCGGGTCTCGACAAGCTCCTGCGCAGCTTAACCCGACGTTTTGTCATTGTCGGGGACTTCGGCAAGGATCTCGACGATGAGGACACCGTTCTTCTCGCCACCGGCGAAGAGCGGCATCGTCGTCAGACCATGCTGCAGTTCTTCAACACGGCAGGCTCGCGCACCCAAGATCTGTTCGAGTTGCGCTCGGTGGTCGCCAATCTGGCTCCACCCATCAAGCGCGCTCAGCTCGCCAAAGGTACCCTCAAGCTGCTCGGGCAGCCGAAGGTTCCGGTCGGCATCGGCACGGACTGCAAGAACAGTCCCAACGGCCACGATCACGAGTTCGCCAAGGTCACGTACATGGCCGACGTCAGCGAACTGGAAGATGGGCGCGAACTTCTGGTTCGCACTTTCAAGGAAGCCGAAGACGCCAGTCTCACGCTGGTGCTCATCTCCGGCATGACCGACATTGCTGCCATCCTGCGCGAACACGGCGACCTGGTCAAAGCCAAAGTCGAGTCGGTAGCGATCATGGGCGGCGTCGAAGTGGAAAAGGGCACCAACAATGTGGTCATCGACAAGGATGGCTTCATGGTTCCCGACTCGGCCGCCAACAACAAGTTCGACATGGACTCGGCGATATATACCTATCGCCGCATCCAGGAACTGGGCATCAAGATGGTCATCCTCACTCGGGCTGCCGCCTACGCCTGCAAGGTGCCGCGCAGCTTCTACGATGAGCTGGCCGCCACCGGACATCCGGTCGGCATCAAGCTGCGCGATTCGCAGCAGGGCTCAATCGAGTCGCTCTGGCAGCGCGCCTGCCTGCCGGCCGGCGACGAAGGGCGGGCCAAACTGCCGGACCGCTGCGACAAAGACTGGTTCTGCAACACCTTCTGCGGCGGAAAGGGCAAGGATCGCACCGGTGCCGACAGCATCTGGGACCTGATCCAGTCCTTCAACCTCTACGACCCGATGACGCTCATTGCCGCCATTCCTGAGCTGCGTGAACGCTTCTACGATCCAACCATCGTCAAGGTGGGTGAGACCGAGCACCTGATCATCGGTGTCACCGATGCCTTACCCGGCGTCAAGGATCCCGAGGCGCTGGCCGAATACATGTTGAAGCGCTGCCTGCTGTCACTCAACTGCAGCAAGGAAGAACTTCCTCGTGAATATCGCGACGAATTTGCGAAGTCCTTCACGGAAGAACCGACCACACCCCCTCCGAAGGGCGGTGCAGCTGAAGGCGACAAG
>CAZHEZ010000345.1:0-2103 GCA_964531315.1 uncultured Candidatus Obscuribacterales bacterium
GCCAGTGTCCGGGCATTGAATCAGTTTTTCTCCATCCTTGGAGGCGAAGACTGCGCCTTGAGCGCCACGAGTAAGAAGCACGTGCTGTGGGCCCATGTCGACGAGTTTGCGCGCGCATTGAATGGCGCTTTCGTCGTCCGTAATTTTGATGCCGGTCAAATTTTGAGCTTCATCTTCATTCGGCTTGAGCAAATAAACATCGCTATTGACCAGGGTCGAGACGTCGCTGCCCCCACGGGCGCCGCCGGGATCCATCATTACCTTTATATGGTGTTCGCGTGCTTTTTGCACGGCAAAAATGGCGGTTCCGAAAGGGATTTCCATAGAAAGGATAAGCATGCCTTTGTTGCGGGCCACGGATCTAAATAAGTGGTCCGATTGACCAAGGTCGTCAGGCGAAAGCTCTGCGTTTACGCCCTCTACTACATAAGTTTGTTTGGCGCCCGCCTCGTCCATCACAACCAGCGAAATTCCGGGCCAGCCGGTTTCTTTGTCAAAGCGAACAAAACGTATGCCAGAGCAATCTACACCGGCTTCAATCAAGGCATCAACGGGCGGGCGCCAGAGACCAAAGGGATCCTGGGTTGTGCGCCCCACCATGGCCACCTTCCCATGACCCAGAAGTGCCGCCAGCATCTGCCCCACATAGCGGGATTTGCCGCCCGGAACGACTTGAAGTTTGCTGCCGTATCCGATTTCACCTTGTTTCACCAAGGGCGGGAACCCGAATCCGACGATGTCGGTATTGAAGGAGCCGATTACTAACGCTGACAGACTGTCAAAACTCACCTTGGGTACCTATGGAGAGCTAACTTGAATAGGTGATGCGAATTTCCACTAAGTGAAGAATTATCGCATAGCGAACCTGCGAATCATTGCGGGCTTTCACATTTAACGCTCACGCAGGAGAAGTTTTGCGGAACATTTCAAGGGTTGCGGTGTCTCTATATTCAGCAGGATCAAACCCATGGGTGTAAATCCTGGAGGGAAAAATCTCTATTTCACACGAATTTCATTCGTGTAGTAGAGACTGCAGTAGGGGTTCTAATCTTTCGAACGCTGCAACACCGGTTGCCTGCGGGCTTTGGCTCGCGCTGAGTGCAGCAGTGAGTGTGCACAAGAGATTACATGGAGTGGAGGGGAAAACAATGTTCGCCGCTTGGAGATGTGAGGAAAACGGGCTCAATGACTGGATGGAGCGCAAGCTGGGAACAAATGTGTCTCGCTTTGTTCGCCCCGTAGTCGTCACTGCTTTGGAAATTGTCACCGCGCCAATTGAGCTTGCTGAGCGGATTTTCTATCGCCCTAATCGGCGCCGGGATGCCCTGGTCGCTGAAGACCTGCAGGCCAAGTCCAAGAATTTGCTCACTCAGACCTATCTCGATACCTGCACTCAAACGATTTACGGTGACAAGCATCTGGGCATTAAGTTCGATCCTAAGCGCACTTATGACCGTCTGGAGGCATGCACTTCCGGCACTTTTAAGGCTCTGGCATCTGATGCACCTCAATCTGAGCAATCTCATTGGAATTTGCCTGCTATTCCGGAAACGCACCGTGCGCCCAATAGCTTAAGTATTTCGCGGATGACCGATTCGCAAATTATCTCTGGACGTCCACGCACTCTTCTAGTGCGCCCTTTCCGTGGTGAGCTGGCGGAAAATGAATTCGCAGCGACCGCTTCCGGAACCTTTGTCCCTCTGGCAGGTTTTCATAAGTGGCAGAGAGAAACAGTGATTCCAAAAAAATTGCCTGATGACACCAGTAAGTCAGGAACCTATCCAACCGTGCCTGCCGGTGAGAATCCCCATGGATTGGAGCGATTCATCCAAACTACTGAAAATGAGCGTATTTACTGATCCGCTTCGTAACTTCTGGTTTCGAACCTGATCTTGCCTCCTCCGGCTAGCCTATAATCGGCTGACCGGAGGAAACGCTATGGAACTATTGCGCCAACGCATTTTGAATGACGGGAAACACCTGGGTAAAGGCATTCTCAAGGTTGATTCTTTCATGAATCACCAAATTGACCCGCTCTTGATGCAGGCGGTCGGCGAAGAGTTCGCTGCCCGATTTAAGCAGTTCAAACCGACCCGCATTTTG
>CAZHEZ010000346.1:0-2060 GCA_964531315.1 uncultured Candidatus Obscuribacterales bacterium
CCTTTTCACCCGGTCTCCAGACCTTTTCCATGCCTTTTGTCCAGTCGATTTTAGGCAAGAGCATGAGGTCTTGTATGGCGGCACTTTGAAGACCTTTAGCAGGACCGACCAATTTTTTCGGTCTTTCCACCGGATAAGGAGGACTGACAAGGGCGGTTGCCGATTTGTAATAGGCGGTGAAAACTTTGTAGGGCTCGTTTTTTCCGTTTAATACCTGCCACGGTTCAAAGAGGAGACTGCCGTTGAAACTACGCACATCGACGCCATCGGCCACCAATGCACCTTTGATGTTTTTATCGCGCACAATTGTGCTTGGTTCGTAGCGGCGATTCCAGTAAACGGCTTGAGCACCGACCTCTTTTGTGAAAGCGCGCAGGATGGAAAGACTGTAACCACGTCTGATCACCAGGGGCGAACCCAGCTTTGCCAGAGCCTGGGTTAATTCGCTTAGTGAATGATGCAGCCACCAGCGGCTGGCTGCTCCCGGCTCCCAGTCACCCTCTTCTTCGGGCGACCAGATAAACAGTGGTATCACAGGCGCACCACTTTCAGCGGCAGTCGAGAGTGCCGGGTTGTCGTCTAATCTTAAGTCTTGCCGAAACCAGACAATTAACGGTTTTTGACTGGAATTGCCGGCAGCCATCTACTTTCTTTGCGAGGCATTGATGCCTCTGGCGCAATTTTTCATGTGCTCGGCTTCCGCCTCTCTAAAAGTTTTTGCCAAAAGATCTGCATAACTTTCCAGGACAATGGCCACATCGGGATGCTGCGGTCCCAGCTTTTTCATTCTTATGTCCATGGCTCGCTGATAGAGCGGCTCTGCATCTTCGTACAATTGCTGACGTTTGAGAATGTCGGCAAGCGGAAAGAGACAGGAAGCGACTTGAGGGTCGTCGGCACCGGCTGAGCGTTCGCGCAATTCGACCAACTTTCTGAAAAGAGGCTCGGCCTCTTTCAGTTTATTCTGCTGGAAATAGCAGGTAGCCAGACTGAACATGGCCGGATCCACACCGCTGTCAAATTCACCCAGAAGCCGGCGCTTCATTTCCAGAAGTCTTTTAGCGTGCGGTTCTGCCACAGCAAAGCGAGAAAAACTGATGTAAAAACCGACCAGGTCCGAGAGGTGATTGGCCATCTCAAAATGATCGTTGCCAAAGACCTTTTCAGCTATGGCCAGCGAATCTTTGTAGTGCTGCTCGGCCTGGGCGAATTTGCCGTCGGCCTGATAGACCTTGGCCAGATCGGTGAGGCTGGCGGCTACATCCGGATGCTGTTTACCGAGCGCGCGCTCTTTCATGGAGAGGATGCGCTTGTACAATTTTTCGGCTTCCCCGGTTTTGCGCTCGACAAGATACATGTCGCCCAGGTGCTTCATGAGCGCGACCACTTCAGGGTGAGTAGGGCCAAGGGTAATTTGCTTGCTGGCCAATTTGCGCTCCAGATAAGGCGCTGATTCTTGCGTGCGTCCTTGCAGGGTGAGGATATCCAGCAAATAGTTGGTAATTGACTCGGCCTCGTTCGATTCCTGTCCGAGTGCATTCTCAATCACCGGCAGGGCTCTTTCCAGGCACTGGCGCGCCTGTTCGAGTTTGTTCAATTCTTTGAGGGCAAAACCGAGCTGGTGCAATGAAGAGGCTGTTTCCGGATCGTCTAGCCCGAGAGCCCGCTCCCTGATTCGGAAAGCTTTGGTAAAAATCGATTCGGCATCGGTATATTTTTTCTGGGCCATATAGAGCAGACCCAGATTGTTCAAGCTTGTCGCTACTTCCGGATGATCTGGTCCGAGCGCTTTGGCGTACATGGCAGTCACTTTTCTGCAAATGGGCTCGGCTTTGCTGTGCTCGCCCATGAAGAAATAAAGCGCAGACAGGTTATTGAGGCTGGAGACAATGTCCTCGTGACCGGGAATGAGGCTGTCCTCGCGCAGTTTCAGGGCGCGAACATAGAGGGGCTCGGCATCTGCAAAGCGTGACTGCTCAAAATAGACTTCCGCCAGGTTGTCGAGAAGAATGGCCAAGGTGAGAGGATCAGATGCCGACTCAGCCTCCAAAAGGGCGGCC
>CAZHEZ010000347.1:0-1775 GCA_964531315.1 uncultured Candidatus Obscuribacterales bacterium
CAACCGCCTGGCAATGAACCAGTCTTGAATGGTTCTCAGCTCTGTGAGGTCGTGCTGGTTGCTGGTCAGATAGTAATTGAAAACATTGCTGAATGTGGAAACCACCGGGCCGAGCAATGGCTTGGGCGCCCATTCCGGCAACTCAATTTGACCGAGGCGCTGCTGAACGATGTTGCGCGCCCAGTATACGTCGGTGTCATCATCAAAAATGACTGTGACTACAGACAAACCAAAGCTTGAATTGGAGCGGATTTTCGACACTTTGGGCAAACCGTTCAAACCGTTTTCAATAGGAAACGTGATCAGATTTTCCACTTCTTCGGTGGCCATCGTTTCGCAATCGCTGATGATCTGAACTTGTACGTTGCTGACGTCAGGAAATGAATCAATCGGCAAATTGAGCATGCAGAAGAGGCCAAAAACGGCTATGCCAAGCGCTACTGCGATGGTCACTAGTCTCTGCTGCATGGAAAAGGTAATGATCTTTTCGATCATTTTTCAAAGGTCTCCATCAGTTCAGTGCTTGTAGGTCAGCTCCGTCTTCAGCATTAAACTGCCTTGCGTTGCGACTTCTTCGCCGGCGGTCAAACCGGACACGACCTCGTAATATTTTTCCGAATCAACTCCCAGTTTGACGTTTCTTTCTTCGTATCCGCCTTCTTTTTTGACAAAGACTATTTGCTTACCGTCCAATTCTTGAACTGCCGATTTCGGCACTACAAGCAGATCTCTGGATGCGCCTTCCAGATCAATCTCGGCGAACATTTGCAGTTTGAATTTGCGTTTTGAATTGGGCAACTGTGCACGTACTGAGATGGTGCGGGTTTCCGGGTTGACGTGCTCACTTATATAACTGACGGTTGCATAGAAAGTCTCATGCGGATAGCTGGCGAAACTTACTCTTACCTTGCCGCCAACCTTCACATGCGATACATCAACTTCAGGCAACTCGGCTTTGACTACAACTGTTGTCAGATCCGTGATTTTGAACATGCTCTTGTCGGGATGAACGATCTCGCCCACAGCTACATCATGGTGGCTGACCACACCATCTTCGGGCGCAACGATTCTGACCGTGCCGCTGATCTGGCCTTTCTCCAAAACATCCTTCAGCATGGCCGGGTCGGCGCCCAGAAAATCCAGCCTTTGCTTGAGCGTATTGAAATGCTGTCTGTCTCGTGCGGTTTCTGCTTCGGCAAGTTGCAAATCTTTTCTCAACGAGGCTTTGTTCTTGAACATATTTTTTTCGCGTTCGAAATCGCCTTTGGCCTGTTCGAAATTGGCTTGCGCAGTAGCATAGCCAGCCTTGGCAGTGAGATAGTCTTTTTGAGCCGAGATTTTCTCCCTGTACAAGCCCTCCTGGCGACGATACTCGCTTTCCGCCAACTCTTTTTGCACCTTTTGAGCATCATAATGAGTGCGCGCTGCAATCAGCGCTTTGGGCCGGATCAATAGCTCGTTGTATATCAGTTTTTCGCGCTCTTCATGAGCCATGGCGATGTTCAGTTTGGACTTCGCTTCAATCAATTCCGCCTGCAGCTCTGTCACTTCCTGGCTGTCCAAAAGAGCCATGATTTGTCCGCGTTTTACTTCTTGCCCGGGGGCAACGCGAATCTCTTTGACACGACCATTAATGCGACTGGTCACATCGACTTCTTTGCCGAGATCGGGTTCGATTTTTCCAGTCACATGCATCGGGATCGTTAGCGATTGATTACGAATGACCTCATGCTGGATATCTATTTGCCGTGCGACTTTCTCACTAACTTTTATTA
>CAZHEZ010000348.1:0-1658 GCA_964531315.1 uncultured Candidatus Obscuribacterales bacterium
CTTTTGCATAATCGCCCTGGAAATACAAACAGTCGGCAATTCCCAGATATCCTTGATAGTTTTTCGGCTCCTTCTGAGTGAGTTTGCGAAAGCAATTCAATGCTTCTTCGTAATCCTCATGTTGAAGCAGTGTTTTTGCTTTGACGATCAGCGGATCCGTTTTCTCAGGCGTCCTGGTTCGAAAGGCCTGAGAGCCTTCAGGCGCACAGACAGCCAGACAGAGAAGAAAAGCCAACGCGATTGCCGAGCCGGGAAAATTTTTTGTCATGACTGCGAACCTTATTCCGTTTCAGGATTGGCAATTTGATCGTCGTCTTTATTGATCAGGACATAAACAGTGGGAAGCACTACCAGAGTAAGAATCGTAGCAGAGACGAGCCCGCCCAGGACAACGGTAGCAAGCGGGCGCTGCACTTCAGCGCCGGTGCCGGTTGAAATAATCTTCGGCAAGAGTCCCATAATTGCAACCAGTGCCGTCATCATCACCGGACGCAAGCGAATCTGTGCTCCGACAACAGCAGCCTCGGCGACCTTGTATCCGCGTTTTTGCAATTGCATGATGTAACTGACCAGGATGACACCGTTTTGCACGGCCACGCCAAACAAAGCGATAAAACCGATGATGGCCGGAACCGAGAGGGTCTGGTGAGAGATAAATAGAGCAAGAATGCCGCCGATCATAGCAAAGGGAACATTCAACATGATCAAACCGGCATTCTTCAATGAATTGAAAGAGGCAAATAAAAGCACAAATATCAATAGAAGCACTACAGGAACGACGATGGCGAGCCGCGCCATGGCTCGCTGCTGATTTTCGAATTGCCCACCCCAGACGACTCGATAACCTTTCGGCAATTGCACCTGATTTTTAATTGCATGCTGGGCCTCCATCACAAATGATCCCAGGTCGCGACCGCGAACATTGGCAAGTACAGCCGTTCTTCGCAAGCCGTCTTCTCTGTTGATCATGACTGTGCCTCTGGGCGTTTTAATCTCGGCCAATTGCCTGATCGGCAAACGCGCACCATCGGGAGTATCAATTAAAAGATTTTCGATATCTTCTTCGGTGTCGCGGTATTGCAAGGGCAAGCGCACCAACAGACCAAAGCGCTTATTGCCGTCGATTATGTCAGTGACAACTTTTCCAGCCACGGCCGATTCGATTACGTCCTGCACATCAACCACGTTCAAACCATAGCGAGCGATCACATCGCGTTTCAGTTTGATCGTCATTTGCGGCAAGCCCAAAATATGCTCTCTCTGCAAATCGGCAGCACCAGGGACTTTTGAAACAATGCTTTCAATCTGCGCGGCCAGTTTGTCGAGCATCTGGAGATCGTCGCCGAATATCTTGATGCCCAGATCTGCTTTAATGCCGGCAATCAAGTCATCGATCATGTCGGCAATAGGCTGCGAAAATGAGTAAATAAGCCCCGGAATGCCGTCCAATTCTCTGGCCATTTTATTTACCAGCTGCTCTTTGTCCTTAGTCGTTTTCCACTCGGACTTGGGGCGCAAACCTATGTATACATCAGCATTGTCGACGCCTTCGAGATCGGAGCCCATGCCCGAGCGACCGATGCGGGAAACGACCACTGACACTTCAGGAAATTGCTTGATTGTCTTTTCCACTTCCGTAGCGATGCGTATGGACTCGC
>CAZHEZ010000349.1:0-1638 GCA_964531315.1 uncultured Candidatus Obscuribacterales bacterium
GAATCTTTGCGTTCGCAGTGAGAAAAACTGGCATCGAAAACTGAAGAACTGAGATGCACTAGGGCTTTCTGGGCAGTATCAGTGTGGGGTCCGGAACTTACTATGCAAGCCGGCGTCTAGTTAGACATTAGGTATCCCTCGAGGTTGGCATCATGAATTTGCTTGAGCCTTTTGTGTTTTTTGCATCGGTTGTCTTGTGCTTCATTGCTGCAGCTGTCGGCAGTCATTACACTGAGAAGTCAGTCGATACGTGGTATCCGACCCTCAATAAGCCTGTTTACACTCCACCGGACTGGGTTTTTCCCGTGGTCTGGTCGGTTTTGTATTTCCTCATGGGTATTTCGCTGGCTACTATTCTTACGGTAGGAACCAGAGAGCAAGTAGGGATTCCGGTCAGTCTTTTCGCGCTTCAATTGCTGCTCAATATGGCCTGGTCTTTCATTTTCTTCGGTCAGAAAAACCCAGTCGGTGGATTCGTCACTGTCATACTGCTCTGGTTTACAGTTGCCTTTACGACTTTGTCATTTGCCAGTATCGCCTTTGAAGCCGGCTTGATGCTGCTTCCTTATCTGATTTGGGTGTCATTCGCCCTGATCTTGAATTACGGCATTGTCAGAGCCAACCATCGCGTCAAGCCAGGACAAGACATCAATGTTTTCCGCTCCGGAAACGGCAGCCCATTAGCCCATTAGCGCATTAGGCAGTCGTTTAGTTTGCTGGTCTTACTGCTAAAGCAAACGCTGACCATTATTGAGCGATCGATTATTTGGCGCTCACCGCTTTCAGCTGTTTAAACGCATGCAGTGCCCTGTCGCGCGCGAAGGCATGATCGACGACGGGGTGCGGATAGTTTTTGCCCAACTCTACACCATGAGCTATTAGCACCGGTTCCGGCGCCTGCCAGGGATGATGAAACCAGGGCTTGGGAAGCTTCGCCAATTCCGGCACCCAGCGCTTGATGTACTCACCGTCCGGGTCGAATTTTTCGCTCTGCAGAACCGGATTGAAAACTCTGAAATAAGGTGCGGCATCGGCACCACAACCGGCTGACCATTGCCAGCCCAGAGTGTTGTTGGCAAGATCCGCA
This sequence comes from uncultured Candidatus Obscuribacterales bacterium, assembly GCA_964531315.1. Taxonomy (GTDB): domain Bacteria; phylum Cyanobacteriota; class Vampirovibrionia; order Obscuribacterales; family Obscuribacteraceae; genus QKMZ01. The sequence continues at coordinate 1,088 of CAZHEZ010000349.1, forward strand.
TCCACCAGCGTGTCCCAGAACCATTGTGCTCCTTCTTGCCAGGGCAGGAGCAAATCCTTGACCAGAAATGAAGCGACAATCATACGCACTCGATTGTGCATCCAGCCGGTATGCCAGAGTTCTCTCATGCCGGCATCGATGAGCGGGTAACCTGTTTGACCTGTTTGCCACCGTTTTAAAAGTTCAGGATCATCATGCCAGGGGAATAGTTCAAATTCCGGCCTGAGCGGCGCTTTCACTGTCAGGGGAAAATGATAAAGCAGATTATGGGCAAATTCTCTCCAGACAATCTCTTTCAAGTAAGTGGTTTTGCCTTCGCGTCCCTTCGACGATTTGTCGGCATCTTTGACGGCATGCCAAATTGTGCGCGGGCTTATTTCTCCGAAGTGCAAATGAGGCGAAAGGCGAGATGTTCCCCGGACTGCGGGGCGATCGCGATCGCTTACATATTCGTCCACGATGCTTTCTAGAAAGTTTTCGAGATTTTTCTTGGCACCCTTTTCACCCGGTCTCCAGACCTTTTCCATGCCTTTTGTCCAGTCGATTTTAGG
>CAZHEZ010000350.1:0-1547 GCA_964531315.1 uncultured Candidatus Obscuribacterales bacterium
GATTCCTACGCCAAGATGGGTGCTCTGCACCCAGCGGGCAAAAGCAATAATGAATTGATGGGCTACGTCTTGAGCTGCAGGCGAGAAGAGTCCCAACCAGGTTTTGAAATCGTTCCACCCGCACTTGATCAGGCGCGGCAGCTTGTCCTGCTGGAGCCAGGCATAGCCGGCTGGATCTTCGGACCAGAGAAGCATTGTTTGTTCGGCCACCGGGCGATCCATCACCGCTTGAAAGTGCAGCGGGAAGCCCGCCCAGCCTTGTGTTTGCACTTGATTGCCCAGTCCATAATTGAGCAGGCTGACTCGATCGATGACCAGGCTGGTGCGCCCAACTATCAATTGTTGTGTGGCAAACCAGGGCATGACAATGAGCGCAAAGCCAACGAAGAATGAAGCGACAGCGGCGATGCGCAGTTTGCCTTTGAGCCTGAAAACAAGCATTAAAACCGCAATTACTGAAAGTAAAAGCAGTGCGGTTCTGGCCAATTCCAGGCAGGCGGCCAGCGCTCCCATTGCAAGCGCCGCCAGGAGCACTCTTCGAAACTCGCGGCTGGGTGCGTTTTTATCACCTTCCGCGCGCAGGTGCGTCTGGGCGATGTAGAGAAAAATAAAGGAAAAGAGACAGAGCAAAAATGCGGCAAAGGTTTCAGTGCAAGCCCGTCCGCAATTGATGATAAAGGGTGGATACATGGCCGCCACGACGCCGGCCATTACTCCTGTTTTGCGGTCGAAAAGTTGCCTGCCGATGCCGGCAATAAATACCACTGTCAGTGCGGAAATCATGCACTGCGCCGCCACCGGCTTCACCCAGTCACTCGGGTCATACGGCGAAATAGTAAGAACATTGCTGAGGACAAGAAAAATCGGATAAGGCGGACCGGTCAAAAGGAGCGGTTCGAGCATGCTCAATTTGCCGTGCACTGCCTGCGCTACTTGATGCGATGCACCACCGGTTAGTGTGGCCAGACAGTCTTTCGCGAAGCTTGCAGGCAGAGTGTTAAGGTCGAAAATCGCCTTGGCCGCATTTATATAGGCATCTGCCTCAAATCCAGCATAAGCATTGATGTGACTGTGAAAGAAAGAGAACCAGAGCCGAATCAGAAGGGCAATGGCAAACAACCAGAAAAGGGCGCCGCGAACACCCTGCTTGGAGATATCTCCTTTGTCGTCATGGGGTAAGAACGGCTCTGAATCTTCGTTTGTCAGCAGTCGATACACGGCTTTTTCTGGTTTGCCAGTGGTTTTAAGTTGGTGATATCCATGCTTTATGCGCTAAGCGTACAAAGGCTATTGCAAAAGTTCCTTTACGGTCGAATCGTGTATGCTCTTACCTGTCGGGCTTTGAATTGTCCGCAAGCGGAGACTTTTATGTGCAGATATCACCTCATAAATACGCCTCGCGAAGGTACGATTCAAGGTGTATATCGGCCCGCCTTTTTGCTTAACTGTGTTTTTGCTTCTGCCATTTCTGTCGTCAGTCTTTCGGCATGCGGCACCAAGAGTGATTCTGTAGATGCTTCGCATGCCAGTGTCAGCGTGTCGACCGG
>CAZHEZ010000351.1:0-1530 GCA_964531315.1 uncultured Candidatus Obscuribacterales bacterium
CACCCATTGCCCATACTGCTGCGCATTGGAAGCAAGTCCACGCTGCCCGTTGTTGAATAGAACCAGTGCGGCAAGCGCAAAACCACCGGTCATGCGACAAAACAATAAGGCAGGGAATTTTTCACTGCTCATTTGGTTGGCTTACTGCTTCTTTTTGCGAGGTGGAGTGGAAGAAATTCCAAGCGGTGGTGTTTTTCCAGGCGTTACAGATTTTGGGTTGACCGACATCGAATCAAGTTTTGGAGAGGCCGTTGCTCCAGGCACTTCAAATGAGTTCAGAAAAGCATCTGATTGCGATGACTTGGTCCATGCCTCTTTGCCTGCCACGGCAATAATGTACATGCGCCGACCGGCCAAATATGCATTCAGGCGAAACTTTCCATCCTTCCAGGTCCCGCTATCGATGCGCCCTTCCGCTTCACGAAACTGATTTCCAAAGCGCGAGCGGGCTTTGAAGACCTGCATCTTTCCATGGATTTTCTCGATATAAGCATTTGTCTGTCCGTTGATAATTTCGGAAAGCTTCTTTGAGTCGTAAGGCGGCTGTCCTATGTCAGGCATATCGACGTAGCCTACCGTCCAGGTGCCTTGCTTGTCTTCGATTGAGGCAGCGGAATACTTGATGTTCCCACCAAGTTCAAACTGTCCTGCCTTATTGGGGTCGCCGCGCATGAGCACTGAGTAGAAGCCGTGTATGTCCACATATCGCGTTAAACCTGGAAAGGTCACCGCAGCCGGATTATCCGCAGCCGTGCTCGGTGCTGCCGCACCTGGTGCAGCGGCAATTCTCTCAACCAATCCTGAGGCCTGCCCAGGCAACGAAACTATTGACGAGAGAAGGGCTACCACAACTGCTAGAGGTCTCTTAGACATATATTTATACTCCATCCTCAAGAGGCATCATACACCAGGCCGCTGCTCAAAACTTTGCTCGAGTTTGCAGACAGTTGCAGTATGGAATATTGTCTGAGACTCCTTAATGAGGATCGACTATGCAAGCACTCCTATCGCCTGATGCAAGAGAAAAGGTCTGTGAGAAACTCAGATCCGTTAAAGCCGAGAACACGCAGGCCTCGGAAGCCCTCTGCCAGGCAATAGAAAGAATGGTCAAGAGCATTCGCGCCGCGGACAAAATAAGTGTCTCTGATGCATTGGCGAATGAAGGCTTATTGCCGAGTAAATTTCGAGCAAGCGCAATGAAAGTTGAACAATTAGTTTTGGACGGCATACTATCACCGGAGGGCTATGGTGTGACAATCTATGATGCCTTCACCTGCGACGCCGATCCCTGGGAAATGATCAAACTGCGTGGATGGGAGGCTGGCGAGCCAAGCCCGGAAGCAAAGCAAAAGCTGCAAGAAGAATCAGACAAACTTAGAGAAAATTTCGAAAGAATCATGAGTGGAAAAGAGCCGCCCTCTTAGTCGATTCCGCTCCATCCAAATGAGCGATGGCGCTGCGCCGTTAGTCGCTCTCTTCAATCTCCAGAACATCGCAAACAGTGCGGCCCATCAGTTCGAAAAATGAGAC
>CAZHEZ010000352.1:0-1515 GCA_964531315.1 uncultured Candidatus Obscuribacterales bacterium
TGGATTGGGCCAACCTCAGGACGCTCACTTCGACTCATTTAAAAAACCATATAAGTTGACCGCTGAAGAAACACTCAATCTCGAACTGCTCACTCCTCAAAGTGATTGGAATAAAGTCTATTCAATCGGCCGGGCGGCATATATGGACGGTGATTTTCGGCGGGCTTACAACGCCTTTGACCTGGCTATGATCAAGATCAAAGCGCAAGGCATTACTGACGCGCGCCTGACCGAAACAGAACAGGCGTTCAAATCCGTACAAGGAAGAGCATCAGGTCTCGATGTCCGGTTAGGCTTTAAACTGGCGGCTGACAAAAAACAAAAGATCGACAAAGTTTTTCCCGGATCGCTTGCCTGGCTGGCAGGAGTAAAGGCTGACGATCGCATTGTTTCTATGAAAGAAACAGGCAATGTCACAAAACTGTCTGTGATGCGCACCGGCAAAACCTTCAGTTTTACAATCACCGACCGCGCCAAGCGTGACGTTCCAAACTTCAACGGACTGCTTTCACTGACACCGCATGGAGCCACACCAACATTGGCAGGCGGAGCAACTCAGGAAACAACAGATCTGACTATTTTGAAACAGAACGAATCTCTGCTCGCCAACCACGATCTAATTTTGATCATCGACAAATCCGGTTCTATGAGAGACCCGTATGGGCCAAGCGGGCTCAGCCAGTGGCAATGGTGCCAGGAGCAAACTCAAGACATCTACAGTGTGCAGCAGTATTTCCCACGCGGAATCAGACTTGTATTGTTTGATAATCATTTCCAGGTCTTTGAAGGAAAAACAGTCAACGACGTCGCCAATGTTTATCAAACTGTCAGCCCCGGCGGCGGAACCAATCTGGCTCTTCCATTTTGGACTCAGCTCTCCGACTATTTTTCACGCCGCCCAGCCAGACCGATGATCATTGCCATAATTTCCGACTTCGAGACAGCCGGCGAGCAAGTGCGTGAGGGGGTTCTGGAGGCAGCCAAGCGAGTCGGTTCGCCGAATCAGCTGCGAATTTGTCTGCTTGAAGTAGGTACGGGTGGGCGCCGATTGGTGGACGCTCTGGACAATGAAATGACGTCGGTAGGCGCACCATTCGACATCGTCGACGCCACATACAGCGATGAACTTTTGCGCATTGGCTTGAAAAATGCGCTGGTGGCTGCGCTTTTGAAAAACAGACAAGCGCTGATGGGCGCCCAGAAAAAATAGACGCCCGTGGCAATTTCTTTTTGAACTTAACGCTGTCTCAACGCTGTCCAATGATAATCAATACAGTAGCGCCGCCGGGATTGCCCAGAGTCCAACCCCGCAAGGCTTCAAAAATTTGACGCAGGAGCTTAAGCCGGCCTTTTTGGTCGGTTTAAGTCTTTTTGCCCAGGCCACCGTATACAGTGGCAACATCGAAGCACCAAGTCCGCCTTCCTTTGTGCAGGACGGACTATTACTATATAAACTCATAGCAATGATTTAAAAGGGAAAACTGGGGTTCCCCAGTTTCGGTAGACACGGTCTGG